>NZ_QTVR01000008.1:0-174833 GCF_003460685.1 Blautia sp. OF03-13
GAGCAAAAGAAATTATGGAGCAATATGAAGATTTAAGGATGTAGATGCTAATAGATTACAAGACAGATTGATTTGTGATTATATTGCTGGTATGATGGATTCCTATGCAATATCTGTTTATGAAAAATTTTCAGGACAAAAATTTATGTGAGAGTGATTGAAAAATGAATAAATTGATGGGATTTTTGGAATTGAAGGAAATGAAGCTACCATCTGTTCCATGGAAACAATATACAGGAAAGGAGAATTTTGAAGATAGATATTTATGGACTGTAAGAAGTGCTGTATATCGTGGAAATGATTTGAACTTACCGCGTTCTATTGGTGAATCATCGAAAGTATCAAAAAAATTTGCTGATCAACTTTTAAAAGAGATGAATAATAATGGAATTGTTATCTATTATCCATATTTTATTGCAAATAAAAGTGGAACATTAGAAGTAAGAAGTGATAAAGTAATTATAGAAGCGGTAAAAGATGATTTATGGAATTTGGTTACGTATTCTGAGAGAGAAGTGACTATAATTACTGATATAGATGGTAATAAATCAATAATTGGAAATGCAAACTTTATAAGTAATGAAGAATTGGATAGTCTTAGTAAGCACATTCCTGAAATTCGAAAACTGTTTAGGAATGATTTGCTTCAAGGCAAAGCTGCTTTATTAGAATGGAGTTTTGCGCAGTCTTGTAATGCTAGTAAAGAGCCAATAGGTGAAAAATATTTAGTGTTTTATGAAGCACGTACAGTGTAAGTGTTAAGGTAAGTGACATTGGGATCTGACCGTGCGTCCAGCAAAGGGTATATAGTCCGGTGGGTGGAAGCCCCATCAAATAAGCTGCTAACCACAGCATTTGAAGCGAGTCTTGAGTCTGCCGCGGCAACGCTGTAGGCTAAGCGTAGACAGCAAGGTAACAGGGATAGCTAGTGAGCGCCGAAATCCCAAAAGAACCAGAGGGCCGACATCGTGGTCAGGATGGAAGGCAACATATGTACTTATCGTTATTTTACTTGACTTTGCAGATTATCTGATTTATTATACTCGTAAAGA
Source organism: Blautia sp. OF03-13 (assembly GCF_003460685.1). Taxonomy (NCBI): domain Bacteria; kingdom Bacillati; phylum Bacillota; class Clostridia; order Lachnospirales; family Lachnospiraceae; genus Blautia; species Blautia sp. OF03-13. Next base: position 1,053 of record NZ_QTVR01000008.1, read on the forward strand.
AGTAACTTACGAGTTACTAACTCACGAGTATAATTATTGGAGGTGAGCAGATGAGTCAATTCTATTGCCGTGAGGATGAGCTGCGGAAACTGAATAAACGGTATGCAGGTGATAAGTTTGAGTGCATTGTCATCTACGGCAGACGGCGTGTTGGTAAAACGGCACTGATCAACGAGTTCTGCAAAGATAAGCCTACCATTTTCTTTTCTGCATTGAACACGACAGGAAAGGAAAATCTGGAAGCTCTCTCAAAGTCGATTATGAGTTTTGAGCGGCCGGATATGGAGTCTGCACCGGAGTTCAGGTCCTATGATGCAGCTTTGGATGAGTTGACAGCACTTTCAAAGGAAAAGAGGATTGTCTTTGTCATTGATGAGTATCCTTATCTTGCAAAAGCAAAACCAGCTATTTCAGCGATGCTGCAGCACATCATCGACCACAAATGGACAGAGTCCAAGATGTACCTGATTCTTTGCGGCTCCTCTATGAGCTTCATGGAGAGTCAGGTGCTTGGAAAGGAAAGTCCGTTGTATGGCAGACGTACTGGCCAGTTTAAGATTGAGCCGCTAGACTATAAAGAAACCGCTGTGTTCCACCCAAATCTGTCTGCAGAAGACAATTCCCTGATTTATGGGATCACGGGAGGAGTTCCCCACTATATCAATAAGTTGGATGTGCGAGATAGTGTGATGAAGCTCTGTTGGATAATTTCTTTGACCGCTCCAGCTATCTGTATGAGGAACCGGGGAACTTACTGAAGCAGGAACTCCGGGAGCCGGCCATTTATAATGCAATCATTAAAGCGATTGCAGAAGGTGCTTCCCGAATGAACGATATCAAGATGAAGGTCGGCGAGGAAAACTCGGTCGTATCGAAGTACCTGAAAACGCTGATCGACCTTGGCATTGCGAAGAAAGAAACACCGATTACAGAAAAACCGGGTAAGAAAACCATCTATCTGCTGGCTGATAACTTCTTCCGTTTCTGGTATCGGTTTGTGCCAATCAATATGAGTGCCATTGACTCTGGCAGAATTGCAAAGACCTATCCACACGCTGTAAAGCAGTATCTTCCTGATTACATGGGTCTAATTTATGAGAAGATGTGTCAGGATTACCTGCTCTATTATTCGGATAGCCTTCCTATTGAGCTGAGTGAAATCGGCCAGTGGTGGGGGACAGACCCGAAGAAGAAAAAGCAGATACAGATTGATATCGTCGGAACTCCTGTTGAGGGCAAAGACTATATCATCGGTTCATGCAAATACCGGAATGAGAAAATCGGTGTGGATGAACTCGATTTGATTCGGGATTATGCCTCAGTTTTTGGAAAGGGCAACAACTATCACTACTATATCTTCTCGAAAGGCGGATTCACAGATGGACTTCTTCAGGCACAAGAGCGAGGTGAAGTTCGGCTGATAACGCTGGAAGACCTTTACAAGTAAAAATTCTAATCAACCCTGCTGGTGAAAGCTGGCAGGACATTTTTATACCCATTTTTAGTCTGTCTGCTCCGTGCAGATGGGCTTTTTTCATGCCGGCAAGGAGTGGTTACGCAAATGGCCTCCAGAATCCAGGGCATCACCGTTGAGATCGGCGGCGATACCACAAAGCTCTCCAAAGCACTGGAATGGTGCTAGAATATAAATAGTACAAAGGTTATGCAGGTCTGGTGGTTTATGCTGATGATTTTGTAGTGACATTCCAATATAAATCAGATGCAGAATGGTTCTATGAACACTTGAAACATAGAATGGAATACTTTGGATTAAGCCTTGAGGAAGAAAAGAGTCGTCTGATAGAGTTTGGGCGTTATGCGAAGGCAAGATGCCAGAAACTCGGAAAGAAGCCAGAGACCTTTACCTTTCTGGGTTTTACACACTACTGTTCCCAGAGCAGGAATGGTAGATTCAGGGTAAAGAGGAAAACCAGTAAGAAGAAATTTGCAAAGAAATGCAGAGAGATCAATCTGCTGTTAGCGAGAATGAGGACACACAGTCTGAAGGAGATTATAACAAAACTCAATCAGATACTGACTGGTTATTACCATTACTATGGAATCACTGACAATTCAAAGAGTATAACAGCATTCCGATATAATATTATGAAAAGCCTGTTTTATTGTTTGAATCGGAGAAGCCAGAAGAAAAGCTATAACTGGATAAGATTTCTCAATATGATGAATAACAGCTATCCGCTGGTAAGACCTCGGATCTATGTCAGTGTATATGAATGATAACGTGAACAATTCGTTTCGCAAAGAGCCGGATGCGGAAAAGCCGCACGTCCGGATCTGTGAGGGGCGCACGATCGTAAGGGGTGCGTCTACTCGACCCCTTGCGATTTTCTTAAAGAAAAAGGATCAGAAATAAAAGAATCCTGAAGTGCCAGCTTCAGGATTCTCAAGTCCGTTAAGGTGGACTATTCCGTTTGGGCTAGTGCTGTCTGTCATTTCTGTCTAACCACTTGCAAATATAGTAGCCAACTATAGATGCCAATACAGAAATAAGAAAAGCAATTATGTATTCCAAATAAGTCACCTCCTTCCGCTGGAAAGAGTCGACAGCAAATCCATGATAGCATAAAAATATATTTTGAGCAATTCATATTTTCAAGTTGATTTTAAAAGAAAAACGTGTTAGTATATGAATAGCTAAGAAAAGCAATTATATTTTCAAGTAAGCCAGAAAAATCTAGAGTGCCAGCTCTAGATTTTTTGCTATCCGCTGAATATCATCGACTGGCTTTTGGGATGATGTCACTGTGTAAAGACTACCTCAAAGATCGTTCCGCCGGACGGGCTGGACTGAACGGTTATTCTGCCGTCATGTACGCGCACGATTTCACGAACCAGGGCCAGCCCAAGGCCTACTCCGCCAAGCTGGCGGCTTCTGGATTTATCTACACGAAAGAATGGTTCAAATATGCGTTCTTTTAATTCAGCCGGGATTCCGCTTCCGGTATCTTCTACGGACAGGCAGATATTTTTTCCGTTCCGGTATGCGGTTATGGTAACCTGTCCGCCGAAATGGTTGTATTTGATTGCATTCTCAACAAGATTGTATACCATCCGGTAAATCAAAATGTCACTTCCGACCATAGTGGTATCTTTACAGTTTCCGATCAGTTTTATCTCTTTTTCCTGGGCAAGCGGTTCCAGATCCACCAGTACTTCATCGACGAGGGCGTCAATGGCAATGGTTTCATCCCTGCTTACTGTTTGAAGCTCACTCATATCGAGCAGTGTCTTGACCATTTTGCTGAGTCGGCCGTTTTGCTCCGTCACCATTTTCAGTGTTTGTAAGGTGTCGGCGTCATTGCCCGGATGCGGGGTGGAATGGTATAAATCGAGCTGTACCTGAATGACAGACAGTGGAGTGCGAAGCTCGTGTGCTGCATTTGCCGTAAACTGTCTCTGGATTTCAAAAGCATCTGCGAGACGTTCCAGCATCTTGTTATACGAAATACGAAGCTGGTTCAGCTCTTTTACTTTGTTTTCTTCAATGCGCGAATCGGCCAGATTCTGTGCCTGCACCTCCTCGATTTTTTCGGAGAACTCACGAATGGGTCTGAGTGCATGACCACTGATAAAATAGGTAGCGACACCGCCAAGAAGGGCCAATAAGGCGGAAAGGATCAGGCTGTTTCTTTTGTAGTCTGCTTTATTGTTGTACACCTGAACAGAGAAATCTCTGGCAAATTCATCCCACTTGTCCTCCGGAATGCTGATATAGATTTGATCGGAACCGTCTGCGGTACCGTCTCCGCCCTGATCTCCGGCATCATCGCCCCGGGCATCTACGGTCTCCTGCAGGGAATCGATATAATAAATTCCGTTTTTATAGACAAGCAGGGTCAGACATCCACAGATGACCGCAATATACAGGGTAATGATACAGGTAAGTCTCCACTGCAGTGATATTTTTTTCATCGGTCGGACTCCTCTCGTATTTGATATCCTTCGCCTACTTTATTTAAAATCGGATCGTATCCAAGTACCGCCCTGAGCTTTCGGCGAAGCGAAGACATATGGACGCGGATGGATCCGCTGAAGCTGTCCACGGAGGCATCCCAGACATGCTCGATCAATTCTTCCTGGCTTACCGGTCTGCAAGGTGAAGAAGCAGATATTCCAAAATTCCGTTTTCTTTTCTTGTCAGGGGAACCAGGGTTCCGTTGGCATAGGCCTCCCGTTTGATGGTATCGAATTTGATCCTGCCACTTTCCAGACAGACATCCTTTTGCACAAATTTTCTTCTCGTCAGACTGCGGATCCGCGCTTCCAGCTCCTGCAGATGGAACGGCTTTTCCATATAATCATTTGCCCCGGCATCGAGTCCTTCTACTTTGTCTGCAATCTGTCCTCTTGCAGATAAGATCAGAACCTTCGTCTCTTCGTTTTCCTTCCGGAGCTCTTTTAGAAGATCCATTCCGTCCATGCCGGGCAGATTGAGATCCAGGACAATCAGATCATAATTTTCTGCCAGGATGCATTCCAGAGCCTCCGCGCCATCATAGCAGGTATCTACCTCGTACCCGGCGGCGTACAGACTTCTGGCAATTGTGTCACACATTTGTTTCTCATCTTCCACGATTAATAATCTCAAAATTTTTTTCACCTGCCCATTTCTTAACAATGATTTTACAACTGCTATTGTATAATATCAGAGTCAGCTGGTCAATCAATAGAATAAAAGGAGCAATCATATTTTGAAGTGCAGAAAAATATCTCAAATTGTTTTAGTTATCACAGGCATAGCAATGATGGGCTATGGTGCCGTCAGAGGGGAAGCGGCTGCTGTGCTTGGGAAAGCAATTAAATTATGTCTGGAGTGTGTCGGAATTGGATAAGAAAAAGAAGTTACGATCAAAGAAGATAGCCGGAATACGCGGGTGGATACAGGCAGCGGCCACACTGCTTACCAATCCTCATATCCCCAATTTTTTTCAGGGCAAAATATATCAGGGCAAGGCGAAAACGGTATGCGTACCGGGACTAAACTGTTATTCCTGTCCTGCAGCGACGGGAGCGTGCCCCATCGGAGCCTTTCAGGCGGTTGTCGGATCATCCAAATTTAAGTTTTCCTACTACATAACCGGGTTCCTGATTTTACTCGGCGTGACACTGGGAAGATTCATCTGTGGTTTTTTGTGTCCGTTTGGATGGTTTCAGGATTTGCTTCACAAAATCCCCGGAAAGAAATTCTCTACGGCCAGACTGAAGCCGCTGCGGTATCTGAAATATATCATCCTTGTTGTTTTTGTAATTCTTCTGCCGATGTTTGCAACGAATTCGATCGGGATGGGAGATCCGTTCTTCTGCAAATATATTTGTCCGCAGGGCGTTCTGGAGGGGGCGATCCCGCTTTCCATCGGAAATGCCGCAATCCGGTCTGCACTGGGCAAGCTGTTTTCGTTTAAATTCTGTATTCTGATTACGGTTGTCGTGCTCAGCATCTTGTTTTACAGACCTTTCTGCAAATGGATCTGTCCTCTTGGGGCAATCTATTCCTTATTTAATAAGGTAAGCTTTTTACATATCACGATTGAAAACAGCAAATGCGTCGGATGCAACCAGTGTTCCAGGGCATGTAAAATGGATATCGACGTGTGCCGGACCCCAAATCATCCGGAATGCATCCGATGCGGAGCCTGCATCAAGGCCTGCCCGAAGGATGCGATCCACTATCAGTTTCTGGGAAAAACGTGTCAGAAAAAGGACACCGGAGATCAACAGTCAGAGATCAGAAACCATTGATCAGCAGCAGATCACGAAGTATCGAAGGATGATATTGAATTCTTGTTTTTCACATTATACTATCTTAAAAGGAGCCATAACTTATGAAAACCAAAAGAACTTTTATCCCTGTTTTTACACTCAGCGTAGCATTATTACTTACCGCATGCAACGGAAAAGAGGCTGCAGACACAAAGAAAACGCAGACAACACAGACGGAATCCGGCACAGAAGCTGTTACGGGATCTGTTGCGGAATCCGGAACCGAAACGGCAGGGGCTTCCGGCACAAAGCTGGACGATTTATATCAGCAGGAAAACCAGATTTTTGCAGATCATGCGGATGTATGGAATAAGGTGTTTGGCATGATGAATAAAAGCACGGCTGATCCGAGCGGAAATTATGGGGATTATCTGGCAGACACGGTTGAAGCCAACAAGGACTCTTTTTCAGAGGACGAGCTGAATACACTGACGGATGATATTGCAACGATACGAAAAATTGAGGAACAGATAGCGGAAATGGAAAACGGCAGTACAGCATCGGAAGATACCGACGCGAAAAACGATTCCGAAGAGGCGTCTCCGTTCCGGGATTTCTCGGGTCAGGATTATGATGGCAATACAGTTGACGAAAGTCTGTTTTCCAAAAATGCGGTAACGGTCGTGAATTTCTGGTTTACCGGCTGCAAGCCTTGTGTTGCTGAGTTATCCAAGCTGAACGAATTAAACGATGCAATCAAATCCATGGGAGGCGAGGTTGTAGGCATCAACACAGAAACCTTCGACGGAAATCAGGATGCGATCAAAGAAGCAGCAGCGGTTCTCGAAAGCCAGGGTGCGAAATACCGCAATCTTTCCATTGATTCTGCTTCCGCGGCAGGAAAGTATGCTTCCGATATTATGGCATTTCCTACCACAATCTTAGTCGATCGAAATGGAAATATTGTGGGAGAGCCGATGCTCGGCGGAATCGACAATCAGGAGAATTATGATACGCTGATGAAACAGATCCAGTCCGTGATTGATGCAGACAGCGCGAAGTAAGACGAGAGCTGCGGCGTTTTTTGGGAGAGAAAATGGGAGTGCGAAAAAACAAAGTTACGTTTTTTCGCACTCCTTTTCATAACAAGATTTTAAAAAAATACATTTACGAAACGATGTACTGTGCTGTACCTGTCCCGAAAAGTTGCTCGGTGCTTAGAACAAGAGCTGAGGTCACACGGCGATTCCCCACATATATGCACACGTTTTCGGAACCACCAGTAATCCGACCTTTGGTTTTGATAGCAGCCATTTGACAAACAACAGCCGGGTTCCTGCTCTGCGAAAGGGCAGAAAATAAGGAAAACTTTGCGCAATTAAAAGGAGCATACCGCATCAGCGATATGCTCCTTTTGGACTACCTGGGTAAATATTATTCACAAAGTTTGGAGAAAGCGTCAGCTACGAACTGAACTTTTGTTCCAACGATAACCTGTACAGAGGTTTTGCCAGGTTTGATCACGCCTGCCACGCCGGCAGATTTGATTACCTTGTCGTTTACGGCAGTGATATCTTTCACTTCCAGTCGCAGTCTTGTAACGCAGTTATCAATGCTTGTGATGTTTTCTTTTCCGCCGCAGCCTTCCAGAATTTTAGCTGCGATTGCGGTATAGTTATCACTTGCCAGTTCTACTTTTTTCTCTGCTTCGAGATCATCGTCTTCGCGTCCAGGAGTCTTCAGATCCCATTTCTTGATAGCAAACAGGAATACGAAGTAGAATACGAGGAATGCTGCGATTCCAAGCGGAATGATCAGCCATATTTTCTGTGCTGCGGGCAGTGAGGATGAGAACAGGAGGTCCATAGCACCGGCGGAGAAGCTGAATCCTGCACGGAAGCCGAGAGCAACTGTGATCATAGTAAAGATACCATACAGTAATGCATAGATTACGTACAGAGCAGGAGCAAGGAACATAAATCCGAACTCAAAAGGTTCTGTAACGCCACAGATGAATGCACAAACTGCAGCAGAAGCTACCAGACCGATCGCAGCTTTTTTCTTTGCAGGTTTTGCACATCTTACCATAGCAAGTGCAGCACCAGGAATACCGAACATCATACATGGGAAGAATCCGGACATGTACATACCAAGGCTCCAGGTTACATCAGCAGATGTTTCACCAGCCCAGAAGTGCTTCAAGTCACCAAGACCGATCGTGTCAAACCAGAATACATTGTTCAGAGCGTGATGTAATCCGGTCGGGATCAGCAGACGGTTCAGGAATGCATAGATACCGGCACCGACAACATCAAGGCTGACAATAGATTTACCAATTGCTACCAGAGCACCGAACAGTAATGGCCATACCAGTAACAGAACAGCAGATACAACGATAGAAACAACACCGGAAACAATTGCTACACAGCGTTTGCCGCTGAAGAAGGATAACCAGTCCGGAAGCTTGGTGTCTTTGAAACGGTTATAGCAGGCAGATCCGATGATACCGGCCAGGATACCGATGAACGGGTTTTCGATCTTGTCAAAGGCCAGCGTCTTTGTAGCACTCTCAGCGATGGACGGGATGATAGTTGTAACAACTCCGGTAGAAAGAAGTGTTGTGATCATCAGCCAGGATGCCAGAGCTGCGATTCCGCCGGTACCGTCATTCTTTTCTGACATACCGACACCAACGCCGATTGCAAAGAGGATTGCCATGTTGTCGATCAGAGCTGCTCCTGCTTTTACGAGAAACAGACCGATCAGGTTTACTACGCCCGAGATCTCGCCGCCCTGCATCGTTGCCGGACACAGCCGGTATCCGATACCCATCAGGATACCGCAGATCGGCAGTACTGCTACAGGAAGCATGAGGGCTTTCCCTAGTTTCTGAAGAAATTTCATATATTTCTCCCTCCTTAAAAGATAATTTATATAACTGGATACCTCCAATTAGATACGTGAATTTACCGAATCCACCCAATATACTTACAAAAGCAAGTGCAGAAAAGACATTGAGAGGGCATTTCGCAAAAGCAAGTGAGAAAAGGCTATAAGCGTACATTTCACAAAAGCAAGTGAGAAAAGCCTTCAAGCGTACATTTCATTTCATAAAAGAAGAGGATGAAGATTCATCTGACGAAAGATCAAAAAAAGATCAGGAAATACTGAGAACGGCTTCGTCTAAGGAAACTTCGCCCTCTTTTTTCAAGCTGATTTTCTCGTAATCATCGGTATTGCAAATCAGTACCGGAGTGACTGTGTTCAATCCGGCTCCGGTGATCTTGTCCAGATCGACATCCATCAGAAGATCTCCTTTTTTGACCTGATCGCCGGCTGCAACGTGTGCGGTAAACGGTGCGCCCTTTAGTGTAACCGTATCCAGGCCGATGTGGATCAGGATTTCGGCTCCGGAGCTGCTTGTGAGCGTGATGGCATGAAGAGTATCAAATACCATGGCTATTTCACCGTCTGTCGGTGCATAAATTTTTCCCTCAGACGGAATCACTGCAAATCCGTCCCCCAGGATTTTTTCGGAAAAGGTAGGATCCGGGACTTCGGAAAGCGGAACTACTTTTCCTTTGCAAGGTGCGTAAAGAACATTTTCTTTGTTCTTTCCTTTTAGAAAATGAAACATAAAATTGCTATCTCCTTTCGAAAATAAGGTGCGATGTTTTTTTCGGGATAGGGATCCGATTTCATCTGTAATTACGTTGAGTGATTTTTTGCGAAAAAATTTGGTATTTTACCCTTTGATCCGTTCTGTTTGACGTAAAAAGTCAACAAAATGCCATTGGGAAAGGAAACAGAGTATTTATTAAAAACAAAATTGCATAATTCTACACGAACTTCTCAATAGATTATATACATAACAACTGATGCGTAAGGATTTGTAAATACTTTTTTTAATATTTATGACAAAAGAATCTACTTTCAAAAGGAGAAAAATCGACAGTTTAACCAACTAATGCGTTAATGCGGTAAAAGAAGAAGGATATACACACATTGGGGTCAGACCCCATTACTGTTGTGGGAAACTTTTGGGCGGTTCCTGTTTTTGGGCTTGAAATTCGAAAAATCTTTATACAATCTTAATGCCATGGAAAAGGTATTTATACGTTTTTAAAACGGAAGTCTCTAAAATAAGGAAGAATCAAAAAGAAGGAGTAAAAAGAGAAATGTGGAGTATAAAACTGCGATACAGGAAACAATGGTCGTCGTTTGAAATTATCATTCTTGGATTTGCGGGGGTAATTCTGGCAGGAGCACTGCTTTTGATGCTTCCTGTGGCTTCGCGGGAAGGAAATGTAACGCCATTTACAGAAACACTGTTTACTGCAACATCAGCCGCCTGTGTGACAGGACTGGCAGTCAGAGATACAGGAAGCTACTGGTCCGTCTTTGGACAGAGCGTGATTTTGCTGCTCATTCAGATCGGTGGTCTTGGTGTGGTTACGATCGCTGTTTCGATTGCGATGCTTTCCGGGAGAAAAATTTCCCTGATGCAGCGAAGCACGATGCAGGATGCGATTTCTGCCCCGAAGGTGGGCGGAATTGTGCGCCTGACGCGTTTTATCCTCAAAGGAACCTTTGGAATTGAACTGTTGGGGGCGTTGTTTCTTCTGCCTGTTTTTTTACGGGATTACGGCGGAAAAGGAGTCTGGATGGCGTTGTTTCATTCTGTATCCGCATTCTGCAATGCAGGATTTGATCTTCTTGGAAAAACGGATCATCTGTATCCGTCTCTGACTTCTTATGTGGGAAATCCACTGGTTAATCTTACGATTATGGGGCTAATTGTAACAGGTGGAATCGGATTTCTGACCTGGGATGATATCTATACAAAAAAATACCATTTTCGTCAGTACTGTATGCAAAGCAAGGTGATCCTGATTACAAGTCTGTTTCTGATTTTTGTTCCGGCGGCCTTCTTTTTCTTCCGGGATTTCGCTGGAATGCCGGTCAAGGAGCGGACGCTCTGCGCATTGTTTCAGTCCGTGACAACAAGAACGGCCGGATTTAATACGGCAGATCTTTCCGGGATGACAGGTGCTTCCCAGGCGATTATGATTGTTCTGATGATGATTGGCGGAGCACCGGGATCAACGGCTGGCGGAATGAAAATTACCACATTTGCCGTGCTGACAGCTAATGCGTCTGCTACGTTCCGTCAGAGAGAGGACACACAGATGTTTGGACGCAGGGTGGGCCAGGAGGTATTAAAAAATGCATCTACGATTCTGATGATGTATCTTTTTCTGGTGCTGATGGGAGGAATGGTGATCAGTGTGGCAGAAAATCTGCCGATTTCTGAGTGTCTGTTTGAGACAGCATCTGCTGTTGGAACGGTTGGCCTGACGCTTGGAATTACGCCGCGGCTCGGTGTTCTTTCGAAAGGAATTCTGATCGCACTGATGTTTCTTGGAAGGGTTGGCGGTCTGACGCTTGTTTATGCTGCGATGCCGGGGAGAAAGAGCGCACATGCAAAAATGCCGCTGGAAAAAATAAATGTAGGATAAGAAGAGAGGAAGAGATGAGATGAAAAATATTTTACTGATTGGAGTAGGAAGATTTGGGAGACATATTGCCATGCATCTGAATCAGCTTGGACATCAGGTGATGGCGGTAGACCGAAATGAGGAACGGATCGATGCCGTGATGCCGTATGTGACAAATGCACAGATCGGTGACAGTGTCAATGCAGACTTTCTGCGATCCCTTGGTGTGGGAAATTATGATGTCTGTATTGTGACGATCGGAAGCAGCTTTCAGGATTCGCTGGAAACCGCGTGTCTTTTGAAGGAGCTGGGCGCAAAATGGGTCGTGTCCCGGGCAGAACGGGATGTACAGGAAAAATTCCTGTTGCGGAACGGAGCGGATCAGGTTGTTTATCCGGAAAAACAGATGGCAAAATGGACAGCAATTCGTTACAGCTCGGATCATGTGTTTGACTATATTGAAATTGACAGTCAGTATGCGATTTTTGAGGTTGAAATCCCGGAGAACTGGATTGGAAAAAATGTCGGCCAGCTGGATATCCGGAAAAAATACGGTATTAATATTCTGGCAACAAGAAAATATGGAAAAACAGATGTTGCGGTGTCTCCTGAGACAGTTCTGAATGGCGATGCTACCATATTGGTTCTTGGTGAATATAAAGCGATCCAGAAATGTTTTCGAATCTGAAAGAGAGGTGATTTCTGTGTTAAGTGTAGGACTGCTCTTCGTTACCCTGGTCGGTTTTTTGTCTGGAGGCGTGCTCGTAGATCAGATAGAGACATTTTTCACGGAAAACAGAAGAGAGGAACCGGAAACGGGACAAAATTTCACGGAAAACAGAAAACAAGAACAGGAAACGGGAGAAAAAAAGATTTCCTGACTATAGCTTTCTCTTCGTTTATGATCTACAATAGGAGGCGGGGTGAGACAGTTGGAAAAAGAAAAACAAAAAAAAGAGCATATCCTGGTGTGTCTGTCCTCTTCGCCATCCAATGAAAAAATTATTCGGACTGCGGCGCAGATGGCACAGGCGTTTCAGGCCGGCTTTACGGCATTGTATGTGCAGACAGCAGAAAAAACAGAAAAAACACCGGAGGATCTGGCAAGGCTGCAGAAGCATGTTCGTCTGGCAGAGCAGAGCGGGGCAGAAATTGTAACGACACACAGTGAGGATATTGCCCTGCAGATTGCAGAATACGCAAGAATTTCCGAGGTGACGCGGATTGTCATTGGAAAGAGCATGATGAAGCAGGGCTATTTCCATCATCAGCGAAGGGTGTGGACCGAGCGTCTGACGGATCTTGTGCCTGATCTGGAAATTCACATCATTCCAGACTCAGACGTGTACCGGAGATATCAGAAACGAAAAAAATTTCTGGAGTGGATGGAGCTGCCTTCCTGGAAAGAACTGATGCTTACGGTTCTGATTCTGGCTGCTGCGACCGGAATTGGAGAAATCTTTTTTCGGCTCGGTTTTACCGATGCCAATATCATTACCGTATATTTGTTTGGCGTCATGCTGACATCTATTCTGACCAGCGGTTATACCTGTAGTGTAATCAGTTCTGTGGCAAGTGTTATCCTGTTTAATTATTTTATGACAGAGCCAAGGCTTTCGTTGTATGCGTATGGTTCCGGCTATCCGGTGACCTTTGCGATCATGCTTGGCACTTCAATCCTGACCAGTACGCTTGCTTTAAAATTGAAAGAAAATGCAAAGCTTTCTGCACGAGATGCCTTTCGAACCAAGATTCTTTTTAATACCAGCCAGCTTCTGCAAAAGGCAGAGGATGCGTCAGAAATTTTTGATATTACGGCAACGCAGCTGATAAAGCTTCTGGGAAGAAATCTGGTTGTGGCGCCGGTAGAAAAAAAGAAAAACGGCATTGTGCAGGGAACTCTTTATAACGCCGAAACAGGAATAAAATCAGAAAAAGTTTTTAATGTGAAAGAACAGGAAATCCTGCAGTGGGTTCTGAAAAACCGGAAACGGGCGGGAGCTATGACAGAACGTTTTTCTGAAGAACCGTATCTGTACCTTTCCATCTATGCGGCACAGAACAGATATGGTGTGATCGGCATTTTCATCGGACAAAAGCCACTGGATGCGTTTGAGAACAGTATCCTGCTTTCTATTCTGGGAGAGTGCGCCATGGCACTGGATCGGGAACAAAGTGCGAGAGAAAAAGAAGAGGCGGCAGTCATGGCAAAAAATGAGCAGCTTCGGGTGAATCTGCTGCGGACGATTTCCCATGATCTGCGCACACCACTGACATCAATTCTCGGCAATGCAGACTCTTTGATCAGTAACTTTGACGCACTGGACGAAGGGATGCGGAAACAGATTTTTTCGGATATTTATGAGGATGCCGGATGGCTGATTGAACTGGTGGAAAATCTGCTTGCGCTTACGAAAATAGAAGATGGAAGTGTAAAACTGCAGTTATCCGATCAGGTGGTTGAGGATGTAGTCCGTGAGGCGCTGCGCCATGCAGAGCGGCGGAAAAACGAACATAAAATTACGGTGGACTGCGGGGAAGATGTACTGCTCGCCCGCATGGATGCAAAGCTGATTGTACAGGTATTGGTAAACCTGATCAACAATGCAGTAAAATATACACAGACAGGATCCAAGATCCGGATTACAGCCGGAAAAGAAGAAAAAAACGTATGGATTGCGGTGGAGGATAATGGACCCGGCATTCCGGCGGAGTGCAGGGAGCATGTATTTGAAATGTTCTATTCCGGAAAAAATAAGGTGAGTGACAGCCGCAGAAGCCTTGGTCTTGGGCTGGCGCTGTGCCGCTCCATTGTAAATGCGCATGGCGGGGAACTGGTGCTTCGTGACTGCGCTCCGCACGGCTGTCATTTTCGTTTTACGCTGCCGCTCAGTGAGGTGAATTTAAATGAATAAGACATTGATACTGGTCGTGGAAGACGATACGCCGGTCCACAACCTGATTACGACAACACTGAAAACACACGATTATAAATAACCACATTGGGGTCAGACCCCATTACTGTTTAGAAATTTTGTTCTTGTTTTGGCAATTCTGACACTGCAGACTGTGCTGAATGACAATATCAAAACGGCAGAAGATGTTGAAACTTATCTGGGTCTTAACACCTTGGTCGTTGTTCCGGATTTTGGAAGCAAAAAGAAATCCAGAAGACGAAGAAAAGACTGAACATAAACACAGAAAATTAAAAAGGAGCATCTCCGGTTTCGAACTTGAAACCTGGAGATGCTCCTTTTTCGTATGCTGCAGAATGAAAAATTATTCTCCCGCCACCGTCACATCCCGCAGCAGTACCGCACACGGTACCACGCGGTTGTTTATCTGCTGTGTCTCTTTCGAGAAAGTCAGATTTTTCAGCACATCGTCATAACGGGCGGAAAGTGATCCGCTGGTTGTCGGATGGGAGGTGGTTCCGTCGCTTTCATACGCGAGCCGGATCTCACCGCCGCAGGTGCCGCTTACGGCATCCATATCAAACGCACTGAAATCGGTGATTTCTATATGCGGCATGCTGCGCAGCTCGTCGAGTGTTTTCGAACCGCCTTCAACTACCATGTTATTCATGGAAGTAGTATCCTTCATGCCGATATAATGGGCATGCTGAAGGCTGCCCCAGTAGGAGCGGCAGATGCCGTTTTCAAACAGAACGCGCTCGGCTACCGGCATACCGGTTTCGTCGTACGGCGCGTTTTTGGCAGAGCCGTCGAGCGTCGGCACGAGGCGGATATTCAGCGGATCCGCATCCGCACCGGTGATGGCTTCGCCGATTTTTGCTTTTGCAACGCCCATATACTGATAAGAAGCGTTGGTATGCATGGCAAAATACTGGAAGAAACTGCCGACGGCATTTCCGGTCAGGAGAACATCAGCATGCTCATTCTGGCGGGTCGGAACAGCATTCAGACGCTGGCGGCCGGTGTGGAACATTCCGCGCACTTCGGCGATGATCTTCTCGGCAGATTTGTCGGAGAAGCGGAGATCTTTGTAGATCTCAATCTCATGATCATCCTTGCGGGAGTTTGTGACAACCTCGATCTCGCAGTCAAAGCCGGAGAAGGTGACATCGACACCGCGGGAATTGCGGATGTGTGTCTGCTTCTGGTTGACGAAAATCTCATAGGAGTTTACACGGGAATCCTCTTCCGCCTTGATTTCCTGCATAGCCTGCACCAGTTTTACGAGTTCAGCGGTAAGATCGCGGGAAGCATCAGCCGTGTCGGCGCTTGCCTGGGCATCCGATGGCTCTGCAACAGGGTACCATGGGTTCTGCACAAACTGTGCGGCGAACAGCGCCTGGTCAATTTCCTGCTTCATTTCTTCGCGGGAAATGCCCTGGTGGATTTCTTTTTCTGCGCTTCCGCGGAATTTCCCATCCTCACTGTCGACAAAGACGGTCAGAAACGTATGCGTTACTTTTTTCGCGCGGCTCATGTCGAGCTTCTGACCGATGAAAAATGCCTCGCGGGATTCGGTCTGCTCTTCGCGGATCAGAAAGTCGCTGGCTTTGCTTGTTTTTAATACATCGTATAATTCGTTCATCAGCCTAACCTCACTTTACATTTCAGATACGGGCCGCCATCGCTGACTTTGACCCATTCTTTGTGACCTTTTCCGCACATGCCGGAGCCGAAGAGCTCTTCTTTGTCGGAAACCATGGAGATGCTCTTTAAGAGATCCGGAACGTAGCCGGTCAGGGTGACAGGAGATACGACTTTTCCGGTCAGCTTACCGTCTTTGATCTCGCGGCCGAGTCCGACCATGCACTGGATGCCCCAGTGTTTCGGGTCTTCCATACCGGACTGAACGCTTTCGAGAAGATAGCCGTGCTCAATCGAAGCGATCATATCATCGAGTTTATCTGTGCCTGCGGTGAAGTAGGTGTTGGTCATACGGGAGTAGACTTTGCGCTCGAAGCTCTCGCGTTTTCCGTTTCCGGTCGGCGTGGTGCCAAGGCGGAGTGCGCTTACGAGATCGCTGATGCCGGTAACGAGTGTACCGTGGTCGATGACCGTGGTGTCGGTGCCGGGCGTTCCCTCATCATCAAAAAGATAACTGCTGACCTGCTGTGCGCCGACTGCTCCGTCGTGCATGGAGGAGAGCTGGGAGGCAACAGGCTTGCCGATATACTCTTTGGCGAGTGCGCGGTCTTTGACAAACATATCCATCTCGACACCGTGGCCGAATGCCTCGTGTGCAATCACGCCGGTGACATCCGGTGCGGTGATGACATCGTACATGCCAGGGGTGACCGGATCGGAGTGGAGCTTGTCGTACAGAACGGCGATGATTTCCTCAACAATCGCATCCATCTCATTTAAGATTTCCACGCCTTTCAGGCCGGAGCAGGAACGGTACGACATATTCTGTTTTCCGTTTTCTGTGCCGATTGCGGAAAGGGAGCCCTCCGAGAAAGCGTAGGACTGCATCAGATCCTTTTTGGAGGAGAGGAACAGCTTGTTGACACGGGCAAAGCTGACGGTACTCTGGAATTCCAGAATTCCTTCATGGGCAGCGCCGGCGTCGCAGAGCTTCCGAAGGTGGGAGAGAATCTCCTCTGCGGAGACGGTCTCCGGGTCAATCTCGATTTCATTCTGCATTGTTTTTGCGATGGCTTCTTCCTGCACGAGAGGAGACTCCATCTGCGCAATGCCGAGTGCCTTTAATGCCTGAAATCGGATTTCAGCGCGGAAGTAATTTCCTCCGCAAGATCTGCGGCATCGGTGAGGTTGTTGAAGGAATATTCGGTGTAGGAACCGTCCTGCCATACACGGACAACGAAGCCGCGTTCACAGAAGTGATAATCGCCGACGGTGGTCTGATGCATGCTGACGCGGTAGGTCGTACCTTTGACATCGGTGCAGAGCACGCTGACATAATCGAATTCGCGCTCGAGCAGACGGATCAGTTCCTGAATCTGTGGTTTGATTTCCACAAGATAGGATGACATTGGAACCTGCATAAGTTTGGTGTCCTTTCTGGAGCCTGCCGGAGTGTTCGATAGAGAACCTGCGCCGGGGCTCAAAATAATAGAATCCGGAAAAATAGTTTCGAAAAAATCCCGAACATAGTTTCATTATAGAAGTGGGAAATGGAAAAAGCAATAAAAAAAGGTTGACAAAATGAATTTTGATGATATACTTTGAATATCAAAACATTTGAAAAGAAAAATGTTTGAGAATGAAATAAGCAAGAGGACAGTAAGGTGAAAAACGGCAGAATTGCGGGAACCGGTTCGTATGTACCGGAGACGATATGGAAAAATGAAGATCTGGAAAAGATGGTGGATACGAGCGATATCTGGATCCGGGAGCGGACGGGAATCGGTGCGCGCCACATAGCCGGGGAGGAGACGGTTGCCCAAATGGCAGTAAAGGCGGCGAGAAGAGCGCTGGAAAATGCCGGGATCTGTTCGACAGAACTGGATTTGATTCTCGTCGGAACCTCCTCGTCGGAGAGCATCTTTCCGAATACCGCCTGTCTTGTGCAGGATGAAATCGGTGCCTTCCGTGCCGCCTGTCTCGATGTCAGCGCCGCCTGCACCGGATTTCTTGCGGTGTATGAGCTGGGCCAGCTGTATATCCGGAGCGGCAAGGCAAAAAACGTGCTGCTGATCGGCGCGGATGCCCTGAGCCGCCTGGTGGACTGGAGTGACCGCGGAACCTGCATTCTGTTCGGGGACGGCGCGGGAGCCGTTGTGCTGACGGCAGAGGAGCAGAAGACAAAAGCGTGCGAAAAGATCCATTCTGATGGAGAAAAAGGCGTGTCGCTGACCTGCGAAAAGGGAACGTATCTGCAGATGGACGGCCGTGCCGTGTTCCAGTTTGCTTTATCCCGCGTGCCGGAAGTCATCCGCGAGGTGCTGAAAGAAGCCGAGGTGCCGGTCGAGGAGATTGATGCGTTTATCCTTCATCAGGCAAACAGCCGCATCATCGACGGCGTGGCAAAACGACTGAAGGCGCCGAAAGAAAAATTTCCGCGGAATATCGAAGCATACGGCAATACGTGTGCGGCGAGCATTCCGATTCTGCTGGATGAGTGGAACCGGTCCGGCAGAGCCAAAAAAGGACAGAGAATCGTTCTCTCCGGTTTCGGAGCAGGACTGATCTGGGGCGCGGCGTACCTGGAATGGTAAGAAACGCCCATATAAAATAAGAAGAATAAGAAAAAAAGTGAGGACAAAAACATGTTAGAAAAAGTAAAAGAAACCGTAGCAGAAGCACTGGGAGCAGATATCGATACCATCACAGCGGAGACTTCCTTCAAAGAGGATCTCGGAGCAGATTCCCTGGATCTGTTTGAAATGGTCATGTCCCTCGAGGACACCTGCGGCGTGGAAATCCCGACCGAGGATCTGGAAACGATGGTAACTGTCGGTGATGTTGCAGAGTATCTGGAGCAGCACAAAAACTAAGAAAGATCGGGAAGCAGGAGGAAGCGATTCATGATCACAGAAGTGACAAAATTACTCGGGATTCAGTATCCAGTCATTCAGGGCGGCATGGCCTGGGTGGCGGAGCATCATCTGGCAGCGGCAGTTTCCGAGGCCGGCGGCCTTGGCCTCATCGGAGCATCGGCGGCACCGGCAGAGTGGGTTCGGAATGAAATCCGCGAAGCAAAAAAACTGACGGACAAACCGTTCGGCGTCAACATCATGCTGATGAGCCCGTATGCGGATGAGGTGGCAAAAGTGGTTGCCGAGGAAGGCGTAAAAGTCGTTACGACGGGCGCAGGAAATCCGGAGAAATATATGGAACTGTGGAAAAACGCTGGCATCCGCGTCATCCCGGTGGTCGCTTCCGTGGCTCTTGCAAGACGAATGGAGCGCGCAGGCGCAGACGCTGTTGTGGCAGAAGGATGTGAGTCCGGCGGCCATATCGGCGAGACGACAACGATGGCACTCGTTCCGCAGGTGGCAGATGCCGTAAAAATTCCGGTCATTGCGGCCGGTGGAATTGCGGACGGACGCGGCATGGCAGCAGCCTTTATGCTGGGTGCCGAGGCGGTTCAGATGGGAACGCGTTTTGTCGCTTCGAAAGAGGCCGTTGTGCATGAAAATTACAAGCAGCTGGTGATCAAGGCGAAAGATATTGATACCCGCGTGACAGGCCGCACAACCGGTCATCCGGTGCGGGCGATCCGAAATGAGATGACACGCCATTATCTGGAACTGGAAAAAGAGGGAGCTCCGTTCGAAGAGCTGGAAAAACTGACGCTCGGCGGTCTTCGAAGAGCCGTTGTGGACGGCGATGTCAAAACCGGAAGCGTGATGTCCGGTCAGATTGCAGGTATGGTAAAAGACGAGAAAAGCTGCAAAGAAATCATAGAGCAGATGATGAATGAGATGGAAGAACTTCTGAAAGGAGCACCGGCGCGGTTATGAGTAAAACAGCATTTATGTTTCCTGGACAGGGTTCCCAGTGTGTCGGCATGGGCGCGGATTTTTATGAAGCATGTCCGAAAGCGAGAGCCGTCTACGATATGGCATCCGAGCTGATCGGGATTGATATGAAAAAACTCTGTTTTGAGGAAAATGAACATCTGGATCAGACAGAGTTTACCCAGATTGCACTGCTGACAACCGGAATGGCGATGGAGCAGTCCATCCGGGCGTGCGGCCTTACGCCGGATGTGACAGCGGGCCTCAGCCTTGGCGAGTACAACGCGATTGTGTCCGCCGGCGGTATGGAAATGGCGGATGCGATGAAGGTCGTCCGCAGAAGAGGCATCCTGATGGAGGAGGCTGTTCCGGCAGGCGAGGGCGCGATGGCGGCGGTGCTCGGCATGGAAGCTGCAAAAATCGAAGAGATTTTGAGCGGGATTTCCGGCGCCTACATTGCCAATTACAACTGCCCGGGTCAGATTGTCATCACCGGATATGAGGCGGCAGTGGCAGAGGCTTCGGAAAAGTTAAAAGAAGCAGGCGCAAAGCGGGTACTTCCGCTGAACGTAAGCGGCCCGTTCCATTCCCCGATGATGGAATCCGCATCCAAGGGACTGACGGAGGCGCTCGAGGGTGTCGGTTTTATGGAACTCGCGATTCCGTATGTAACGAATGTAACCGGTCAGTATGTGCGTGACATTGCACTGACACGCGGCCTTCTGATCCAGCAGGTGGCATCCGGTGTGCGGTGGCAGCAGAGCATCGAGGCAATGATTGCGGACGGCGTTGATACCTTCGTGGAGATCGGACCGGGAAGAACACTGACCGGCTTTTTAAGAAAAATCAACCGGGATGTAAAAGGTTACAATATCCGCACCTATGAGGAAATGCATCAGGTGTGCGAAACTTTATTATAGATAGTGGATTATGCAGCAGGAGAATGAGATGTTAAGTGGAAAAACAGCAGTAGTAACGGGCGCATCCCGCGGAATCGGGCGTGCGATTGCAGAAAAACTGGCGGCGGAGGGAGCCTTTGTTGTCATCAATTACAATGGTTCAAAAGAGGCGGCCGAAACCGTGCTTGCGGGAATCCGCGCGGCAGGAGGAGACGGCTGTGTGATGCAGTGCAATGTATCGGATTTTGCGGCGTGTGAAGCGTGGATGAAGGAAATTCTTGCTTTGTATGGGAAAATCGATATTCTGGTCAACAACGCGGGCATCACAAAGGACGGCCTTCTGATGGGCATGTCGGAGGAAGCCTTCGACCGTGTCATTGAGACAAACCTCAAGGGAACGTTCAACTGCATCCGCTTTGCGGCACGGCCGATGATCCGTCAGAAGAGCGGCTGCATCATCAACATGGCTTCTGTGGTCGGCGTGGCAGGAAACGCCGGACAGGCAAATTATGCGGCATCGAAAGCAGGTGTGATCGGCCTGACGAAAACAGCGGCACGGGAACTGGCATCCCGCGGCATCCGCGTCAATGCGATTGCGCCGGGCTTTATTGAGACCGATATGACGGAGGTTCTTTCGGATAAAGTGAAAGAAGCATCCGTATCCCAGATTCCTCTCGGCCATTTCGGAAAGCCGGAGGATGTGGCAAACCTGGCCGCATTTCTGGCATCCGAAGCGGCAGCTTACATCACCGGACAGGTGATTCACTGCGACGGCGGCATGGTGATCTAAGAAAAGGAGAGTTGGAATGAAGAGAAGAGTAGTCATCACAGGGCTGGGTGCGGTAACCCCGATTGGAAATACCGTGGAGGAATTCTGGAACGGCGTCCGCAAGGGAGCCTGCGGAATCGGAACGATTACGAAATTTGATACAGCAGAATATAAAGTACATCTGGCAGGCGAGGTCAAAGGCTTCGTGGCAAAAGAACGCATGGATTTCAAGGCGGCAAGACGAATGGGAACTTTCTCCCAGTATGCCGTTGCGGCAGCAAAAGAAGCGTTTGCAGATGCCGGCATTTCCATGGAGAATGAAGATCCGTTCCGCGTCGGCGTTCTGGTGGGCTCCGGCGTCGGTGATCTGAATGCATGCGAGCAGGCGAAAGCCAAAATTGATGCCGGAAATCCGTCCCGCGTCAACCCGTTTACCGTTCCGGTGATGATTGCGAACATGGCGGCGGGAAACGTTGCGATTGCACTCGGCGCGAAAGGAAAATGTACCAGCGTGGTGACGGCGTGTGCGACAGGAACGCACTGCATTGGCGATGCCTTCCGCGCAATTCAGTACAACGATGCGGACATCTGCGTGGCAGGCGGCGCGGAGAGCGCAATTACGCCGGTCGGCGTGGCAGGCTTTTCGGCACTGACCGCACTTTCCGAGTCGGAAGATCCGCTGCGGGCTTCGATTCCATTTGATAAAGACCGGAACGGTTTCGTCATGGGCGAGGGCGCCGGCATTCTCGTACTTGAGGAGCTGGAGCACGCGAAACAGCGCGGCGCGAAGATCTATGCAGAGGTAGTCGGATACGGCGCAACCTGCGATGCGTACCACATTACTTCTCCATTGGAAGATGGAAGTGGCGCGGCACGTGCGATGGAGCTTGCGATGGAAGAAGCGGGAGTAAAACCGGAAGAAGTTACTTATATTAATGCACACGGAACGTCCACACATCACAACGATCTGTTTGAAACGCGTGCGATCCGGAAAGCCTTCGGTGATGCGGCAGACCATGTGCTGGTCAACTCGACGAAATCGATGGTCGGTCATCTGCTCGGCGCGGCAGGCGGTGTGGAAGCTGTTGTCTGTGCGAAATCCATTCAGGACGGCTTCGTGCATCAGACGATTGGAACAAAGGAAGCAGATGCGGAATGCGATCTGAATTACTGCATCGGCGCTCCGGTGGAAACCGATGTGAAACTGGCAATGAGCAATTCCCTTGGTTTTGGCGGCCACAATGCGGTGCTGCTGTTTCAGAAATATGAATAAAGCGGCATCGTGTTCCGGTGCAGAAAGGAAAATAAGATGGAATTAGATCAGATTTTACAGTTGATTGATAAAGTTTCGGATTCTTCGCTGACCGCGTTTGATTACGAGGCTGATGGGATCAAGATTGCCATGGAGCATGGAAAAGCAGCTCCGGTGCAGGTGCAGATGAGCGGGGTTCCATCCGGTGCCGGTCTGCAGATGGCAGAGATGATGGGCGGAGCAAATGGCGTGACAGCGAAAGAAGCAGCCATGCCGGAGAGAAAAGAAACGGCAGGAAAAAGTACAGCGGCTGAGGATCACAGCGAAGCAGAAGAAGGCGTTTTTGTGACATCCCCGCTGGTCGGAACGTTTTATACAGCTCCGGCAGAGGATGCCGAGCCGTTTGTGAAGGTCGGCGACACCGTGAAAAAGGGACAGGTTGTAGCGATTGTGGAGGCCATGAAGCTGATGAATGAGATTGAGAGCGAAGTGGACGGCGTGATTGCGGAGGTTCTGGTGAAAAACGGCGAGATGGTTGATTACGGAAAACCGCTGTTCCGGGTAAAAGCGTAAAGCCGGGACGAGAAAGGAAGCAGCGAATGAACAGTTTGACAACGAAACAGATTCAGGAGATTATTCCACACAGACATCCGTTTCTGCTGGTGGATTACATAGAAGATTTTGAGCCGGGCGAATTCGGCATTGGGTATAAATGTGTGACGTACCGCGAGGATTTTTTTGCGGGTCATTTTCCGCAGGAGCCGGTGATGCCGGGCGTGCTGATTATCGAGGCGCTGGCGCAGGTCGGTGCGGTTGCGATTCTTTCTCTTGACGAGAATAAGGGAAAAATTGCATTTTTCGGCGGCATCAACAAGTGCCGCTTTAAGGGAAAAGTGAAACCGGGAGACAAGCTTCGTCTGGAGACGAAAATTATCCGCCACAAGGGACCGATGGGCGTCGGGGAAGCGGTTGCTTCGGTTGACGGCAAGGTGGTCGCGCAGGCGGAACTGACCTTTATGGTGGGGGCAGCACAATGATTCGAAAAGTTTTGATTGCAAACCGTGGGGAGATCGCGGTCCGGATTATCCGGGCATGCCGTGAGATGGGAATTCTCACGGTTGCTGTTTATTCGGAGGCGGACCGGGAGGCACTGCATGCGCAGCTCGCGGATGAGGCGGTGTGCATCGGGCCGGCACCGTCGAAGAACAGTTATTTAAATATGGAACGTATTTTGAGTGCGGCGCTTGTGACGGGGGCGGATGCGGTTCATCCGGGATTTGGATTCCTGTCGGAGAACAGCACGTTTGCGCGGAGATGCCAGGAGTGCCACATTACGTGGATTGGTCCATCTCCTGAGGTGATGGACCGGCTGGGTAATAAGTCTGAGGCGCGAAATACGATGCAGGCAGCCGGTGTGCCGGTGATTCCGGGGACGAAGGAACCTGTTTTTGACTGGGAGACGGGTCTTTCTGAGGCCGACCGGATTGGTTTTCCGGTGATGATTAAGGCGGCGCTTGGAGGCGGCGGCAAGGGTATGCGCATGGCGGAGACGCGTGGGGAGTTCCAGAGTGCGTTTCAGACGGCACAGAAGGAGGCTAAAAGTTCGTTTGCGGACGGGACGATGTATGTGGAGCGGCTGATTCGTCATCCACGTCATGTGGAGTTTCAGATTATGGCGGACTCGTTCGGGAATGTGATTCATCTGGGGGAGCGGGACTGCTCGATTCAGAGGAATCATCAGAAGATGATTGAGGAGTCGCCTTGTGTGGCGATTGATGACACGCTGCGGGAGCGGATGGGCTCGGCGGCGGTCCGGGCGGCGAAGGCGGCGCATTATGTGAATGCGGGGACGATTGAGTTTCTGCTGGAGCCGGACGGGAATTTTTATTTTATGGAGATGAATACGCGGATTCAGGTGGAGCATCCGGTGACGGAGTGGGTCACGGGGGTGGATCTGATTCAGGAGCAGCTTCGGGTGGCTTCGGGGATGCCGCTGTCGGTGACGCAGGGAGAGGTCCGGCTTTCGGGGCATGCGATTGAGTGCAGGATTAATGCGGAGAATCCGGCGAAGAATTTCAGGCCTTGTCCGGGGAAGATTACGGAGATGCATCTGCCTGGGGGATTTGGAGTACGGGTGGATACGGCGGCGTATGACGGGTATGTGATTCCGGCGTTTTATGATTCGATGCTGGCGAAACTGATTGTGCATGGGAGGACGCGTGAGGAGGCGATTGCGCGGATGAGGAGTGCGCTGGGGGAAGTCGTCATCGAGGGAGTCGACACTAACGTTGATTATTTGTATTCTATTTTAAATGAAGAGGAGTATCTGGCCGGGAGGGCGGATATTGAGTTTGTGGAGCGGTTGACGGAGAGATTGTGAGAGACGGACGCCGCCCGGCAGTACAGCAGAGGGGGACGGCGCGGTTTCAGAGGAAAGAAACACTAAGGACTCCAGCATTTGCTAAAACCATTTTCAAAAATCCAAAACTCGCTGTCGCTCAGACAGTTGGATTTTTGAAAATAACGCAAATTCTGGAAGCCTAAGTGTTTCTATAGCAATCCCCGAAAATAATGCAAAAAATTCAGCACCGCAGAGCGTGAATTACTGCGTCACAGATTTTCGTCGTACCCCGGTACGCCTTCAAATCTGTTCCTTGCAATTCGCGCTCTGCAGCACTGCCTTTTTTGCATTATTTTCGGGTCTTGCTATAGTTCCTCCTGCAAATGCGCCGTCCCCCTCTGCTGTACTGCCGGGCGGCTGAGATCAGACACACGACTGGGAGAGTGTGGTCAGCGACACGCGGGGCGGTGCGGCTGGGATGACAGGAGTGAGCGGTGAAGAGAGAATGAATGCCTCGATGGGTGAGGTGTGTGGTTGGAAGATTGTTATGGTGACAATAGAGTGAAAGTGTTATGACGTAAGGAGTGATGGTGGTATGATGCTGGGTAAGTATTTTAAGAAGACGGTGTTTCGGAAGGAGCACACGGTGGATGGGGTGGTGCCGGAGGCGCCGCAGGGGATTTTGAAGAAGTGTAATGCTTGTAAGGGGGCTATTTTTACGGAGGATGTGAAGAGGAATCTTTATATTTGTCCGAAGTGTGGGAATTATTTTCGGGTGCATGCGTATCGGAGGATTGAGTTTCTTCTGGATGATGGGAGTTTTGAGGAATGGGATCAGGGGATGACGGCGGGGAATCCGCTGGGGTTTCCGGGGTATGAAGAGAAGGTGAGGGCTCTGCAGGAGAGAACAGGACTTACGGAGGCTGTTGTGACTGGTAAGGGACGGATCAACGGGATGGAGACGGTGATCGGGGTCTGTGATGGCAGGTTTATGATGGCAAGTATGGGTGAGGCTGTTGGGGAGAAGATTACGCGGGCGGTGGAGAGGGCGACGAAGCTCTCGCTGCCGGTGATTTTGTTTGCGTGCTCGGGAGGGGCGCGGATGCAGGAGGGGATTGTTTCTCTGATGCAGATGGCGAAGACGTCGGCGGCGCTGAAAAGACACAGTGATGCGGGGCTTTTGTATGTGAGTGTGCTGACGGACCCGACGACGGGCGGCGTGACGGCGAGCTGGGCGATGCTGGGGGATATTATTCTGGCGGAGCCGCATGCGCTGATCGGGTTTGCGGGACCGAGGGTTATTGAGCAGACAATAGGACAGAAACTGCCGAAAGGATTCCAGCGGGCGGAGTTTCTGGTGGAGCATGGGTTTGTGGATCGGATTCTGCCAAGAGAAGAGGCGAAAGAGGTGCTGTCGGAGATTCTGCGGATGCATGGGAAAGATATCGAAGTTTCCTCGGAAGTGCTGACTTTGGGGGATGGAGACGTGAAGCGGTCTTTGGCAGCACCAGAAACGGGAGAGAAAACATCGGCTTGGGACTGTGTGCAGAAAGCGCGGAAAAAGGACCGACCGGTGGGAGAAGATTATATTCGGGAGCTGTTTCCTGATTTTATTGAGTTTCATGGTGATCGACTGTATGGCGATGATGCGGCGATCATCGGCGGTATTGCATCGTTTGACGGCACACCGGTCACGGTCATCGCCGAGGCGAAAGGCGCGGATACGAAAGAAAACATCCGCCGCAATTTCGGCATGCCGTCCCCGGATGGCTACCGCAAAGCCCTGCGTCTGATGAAACAGGCCGAAAAATTCCACAGGCCTGTTATCTGTCTCATAGACACCCCAGGCGCCTTCTGCGGAATGGAAGCCGAAGAACGCGGCCAGGGCGAGGCGATTGCGCGGAACCTGTATGAAATGTCAGCGTTAAAAACGCCGGTTCTTTCTATTGTCATTTCAGAAGGCGGCAGCGGCGGTGCACTGGCACTCGCCGTGGCGGATGAAGTGTGGATGATGCAGAATGCCATCTACTCCATCCTGTCGCCGGAGGGATTTGCAAGCATTCTATGGAAAGACGGCAAACGCGCGCCGGAGGCCGCCGAGGTGATGAAGCTGACGGCGAGGGATTTGAAGGAACTGGGAATTGTAGAAGAGATTGTGGAAGAGCCGGGGGAGTTTACGGTGGACACAATGCCAGTGGTGTGTGAAGAATTGAGAGGCAAAATTCTGAGATTCCTGGAAAAGTATGAGAAGATGGATGGGGAAGAACTGGTAGAGGAGAGGTATCGGAGATTTCGGGATATGTGAAAAGAAGATTTTGACATATTCTGAAATGCATGATATTATGATATTGAAAAGAGTGCTACCGATAGACGGTTAGTCCATATTTATTGGTTTATGTAAAAATAGTCGCCAAAGTTTGCAGGACTGGGCGGCTATTTTTGTGATTTCGCAGTATCTTTGCCGAAGTTGTATCCAAGGCTAAAGCAGGTTAAGCCGAAACTTACAACTGCTATGAAGTCGATAATACTCATGGCTTAGCCCTCATTTCCAAGGAATTCCCATATAAAGGGTTTCTATGTAATCGGAGAGTCACAGTCCCTCCGTAGAAGGACTAACCGCCTACCGTTATGGCAGCACCCGTATATTGAGTATAACAGTTTCTTGTAGTCCATTCAATAAAAATATGATTGAAATGCAGAATAAAAATATACGGATTTTAGATATACAAAATAAATAGAGGATTTGAAGGGAGGAATAACTAATTGACGTTGGCGGAATTTATGGTAAGATAAAAGGGCAGGATACAAATACCGAGGATATTCTGCGAGTTCAGACTTAGGTCTGTGAGTTGAAAAACATTTTTGAATAAGTGTTAGACAAAAAGCATTAGAAAATATTCTAGTGCTTTTTATTTTAGTATTTATGTTATACAACAATGTAAACTTTACATTATTGTATAAGTATAAAAATATAATTTGTATTGTGTCCACGATGAACGTCGCGAATGTGGTATATGAAATGGAAAATGGCCGGATTTCCTGATTTTACGGCACTTGACAGAGAAAAGATGATGTGCTACACTAACAGTCGTTAAAGAAAAGACAATTAAATATCGATGTGTAAGGTGTCGGACATACGTGTCCGGTGAAAAGGGAAGCAGGTGTGAATCCTGCACGAACTCGTCACCGTATTTTGCAAGCAGGGGAATGATCCACTGGGAAACCGGGAAGGAGATCGATGCGCTGGAGTCAAATCCTGAAGCAATGAGCCGGGAGACCTGCCTTTCGCAGTACAGGAACGTTACGTTCGTGTCACGAGGAACTGGCAGTACAAAACAGGAAAGCGGACATTTGCCCCACAGCGGGTGAAATGGTTTTCTTTGTGATGAAAATACTGGAAGCCCCTCGTTGAAAAACGAAAGGGCTTCTTTCTATTTACGCGGGCAACGAGCCAAAGTCCGTGCTTGCACGAGACCTTAGCGACTGCCGCGATAACTTGAGAAACTCGCGGAGCGTATTTCTCATAGTTTGAAATGTAAAACGTCCCCGATATTGGTTGTTGCAAAGATACCAGCAAATGGGAGGAAAACAAAAATGAAAAAGAAACTTGTAGTCGCTTTAATTTCAGCAGCTATGGTAACATCTATGCTCGGCGCATGCGGAAGCAGCAACACATCCAGCAACAGCGCAAGCAGCACAGCAACAAGCAGCGTAAGTGCATCTTCCGCATCTGAGGAAGACACCACAGTAGCAAGCAGCAGCGTAAGCGCATCTTCTGCATCTGAAGAGGTATCCGCAGATGCAGACCAGGAGGCAGCAGATAAAGTGGCAGCTTTGATTGACGCAATTTATGTACAGGAAAGAAATGATAACACCGACGAGCAGTGCAAAGAAGCAAAAGAGGCATGGGATGCCCTGACAGACGCGCAGAAGGAACTTGTAGAAGGCGAGAACGCAGATCCGGATTACTTCGGAAGAGACACAGGTGATGCATCCAAGGATGATCCGTTAAACGGAGACGAGATCGGCGAGAATGAGCTTCTGGTTGTAAGCTTTGGTACTTCCTTCAACGACAGCCGTGCTGAGGATATCGGAGGCGTTGAGAAAGCTCTGCAGGCTGCATATCCGGACTGGTCCGTAAGACGTGCCTTCACCGCACAGATCATCATCAACCATGTACAGGCCCGCGATGACGAGAAGATCGACAACGTGGATCAGGCACTGGAAAGAGCCGTAAGCAATGGCGTGAAGAACCTGATTATCCAGCCGACTCACCTGATGCACGGAGCAGAGTACGATGAGCTGAAAGAAGCAGTAGATGGCTACAAGGATAAATTTGAGTCCGTAACCATCGCAGAGCCGCTGCTTGGCGAGGTTGGAAGTGACGCTACCGTAATCAACGAGGACAAACAGGCCGTTGCAGAAGCAATCACGGCACAGGCAGTAAAATCTGCAAATTATGACAGTCTGGATGCAGCAGCAGAGGACGGCACTGCTTTCGTATTTATGGGACATGGCACTTCCCACACTGCAAAAGTAACCTACAGCCAGATGCAGACACAGATGGATACTCTTGGATACAAAAACGTATTCATCGGAACCGTTGAGGGCGAGCCGGAAGAGACCGCTTGCGAGAACGTGATCGAGGCAGTAAAAGCAGCCGGATACAAGAAAGTAATTCTTCGTCCGCTGATGGTTGTTGCAGGTGACCACGCAAACAACGATATGGCAGGCGAGGATGAGGATTCCTGGAAGAGCCAGTTTGAGGCATCCGGTGCATTCGATGAGATCGACACTCAGATCGAAGGTCTTGGAAGAATCGATGCTGTTGAGCAGCTGTATGTACAGCACACCAAGGCAGCTATGGACGGCAACGGCGTTCAGGACGATGCTGAATAATTAGGGGTTGTATTCCGAACGTAAAATAGAGTAAAATAAGATCCGGCAGTACGGCTGAAGAGACTCAGTGTGCTGTCGGATTTTAAGTTGAGCGGATGAAAAAGATCCGCTTCAAGGTGATACAAGGAGGAAATTTATTATGAGAAAAAAATTGGCAGTTCTTTTTCTTGGAGCAGCACTGACTGTATCCATGCTCGGCGCATGTGGCGGAAAGGATGCAGCGTCATCTTCTGCATCTGCAGTATCTGCGTCTTCTGCGGCAGACGCATCTTCCGCTTCTGTACAGGATGCATCTAAGGCAGAGAGCAGTACATCCACATCAGATGTTTCAGCAGAAAGCGCATCGGCAGCGGAGACTGCAGGAGAAAGCAGCGCATCAGAGCTGGAAGACGGTACGTATACGGCAGACTTCAATACAGACAGCAATATGTTCCATGTCAATGAAGCAAAAGAAGGAAAGGGTGTCCTGACGGTAAAAGACGGAAAAATGACCATCCACGTCAGCCTGGTATCCAAAAACATTGTCAATGTCTTTGTGGGAACAAAAGAAGAAGCACAGGCAGACGGCGCAGAGCTGATCGAGCCGACCACAGATGAGGTAACGTATTCTGACGGAACCACAGATGAAGTGTACGGCTTTGATATCCCGGTAGAAAAACTGGACGAGGATTTCAATGTTGCGATCATTGGTAAAAAAGGAACCTGGTATGATCATGTAGTCAGCGTATCCAATCCGGTACCACAGGAGTAATCCGGGAAAAAACAAAAAGATATCCACAGAAGGTGAACCATTTTGCACCGTCTGTCCACAGAAATTGTGGACAGAGAGGGGAAAAACGGTTCCCTTTGTGGATATCTTTTCTTATTTCTCCGGAAACAGTTTGCAGAACAGAAAACGGATGAAGGGTCCGCAGTACATGAGCTGCCAGAAGAAGGCAACCGGGAAATTTAAGAACGTGGTCTGGAGCCAGACAGCGACAAATTCTTTTCCGGCATTTTTAAACAGCAGTGTTGCAATAAAACTCATAATCGGACACATAATAGCAATAATCATAATGGAAATTGCCAGCGTGATTACGATCGGACGATCCTGCGGTGTTACCATGCAAAAAGCTAATTTGTGAGCCAGATGATCCACGAGGAAAAACTCGAGGATAAAAGCGGCCGGCCACATGATCATCATCTCGTGAAACGCCATCAGAAAGACCTGATTTGTCATTCCGCCGATGTTCATGGAAATGTTGTAGCAGATCATGGCATAGACCATCAGAAAGGACATCATGAGGGTAAATACAACGTTTTGAAATTTTGTTTTTGGCATCGATTGTTCTCCTTTTCTTTGCGTTTTTTGAAAAATGGGCGCAAAAAAGACACATGTGTTGTTCGTTAACCAAGCAATGCACTTGTGCCGTTTCCAATCTGATACCAATCTTTTCTGCAGTTTTTAATTTTGAACCGTCGATTATTATAACGTCTCCGGCGGCGTTTGGCAAGAGGAAATTGAGAAATTTTTTAAAAAGACAGATAAACAAGAAAATTCGATGCGTGCTGGAAGCACGGTTTGGCGAATGGTGCGGGGAACGGCACCGGCGGGAAAAAGAATGGATTGCGAAACGGGAGCGGGATTGCTACAATAGAACATAGTGAAAACAAAGAGAAAACGCAAAAGGAAATCAATATTATGTCAGAGATCAGAAAAATCGAAAACTTTGCGGCGCCAGAGCTCGACGTGTATGCGCGTCTTTCAGAACCGCAGTTATTGCACTATTATGAACCGCAGCCAGGCCTTTTTCTTGCGGAGAGTCCGCGTGTCATCGAGCGTGCGCTGGATGCCGGATATGAACCGGTTTCGTTCCTTGTCGGAAGCGCAGAACTTGCCGCAAACGAAGCACTCTTTGCGCACTGCCCGGACGCGCCGGTCTATACAGCAGAGACGAAGGTGCTGGAACAGCTCACAGGCTTTGCCCTCACGCGCGGCATGCTCTGCGCGATGCACCGCCGCACGCTTCCGGCTATGGAGGAAATCTGCCGGAATGCCCGCCGCGTGGCGATCCTGGAAAATGTCGTGAACCCGACGAATGTCGGTGCGATTTTCCGTTCTGCCGCCGCACTTGGCATCGATGCCGTGCTCCTCACATCAGGCTGCAGCAACCCGCTGTACCGCCGTGCCATCCGCGTGAGCATGGGAAATGTCTTCCAGGTCCCGTGGACCGTGCTGCCAGGCGGCAGTTACTGGCCGGAGCAGGGAATTGCTGCACTGCAGGAACTTGGATTTTATACCGTTGCGATGGCATTAAAAGAAGACTCCGTGCCGATGGATGATCCGTCGTTAAAAACGCATGAAAAGCTCGCCATTCTGCTCGGAACCGAGGGTGACGGACTGGCAAGTGATACGATCGCTGAAACAGATGCAACCGTGCTGATTCCGATGACACACGGTGTGGATTCACTGAACGTCGCTGCGGCGAGCGCTGTCGCATTCTGGGAGCTGGCGGGAAGAAGATAAAGATGTTCCGTCGGTACCGGAGATTACGGAATAAAAATAGGATCAGAGATAGATTTTCGGGATGCATATTTTGATGCATCCCTTTTTGAATTTACGGATTTTGAAATTCCTTCCGATACATCTGCGGCGTACATCCCACTTTGTTTCGGAACTGCCGGTTGAAGTTGGAAAGGTTGCGGAAACCATTGTCGTACGCGATTTCGGACACACTCCGCGTCGTACTGCGCAGCGCCTCGCAGGCGGCTTTGATCCGAAGCTGTGTCAGATATTCAACGGCCCCGAGTCCGAAGGTCTGCTTAAAACAGCTCATAAAATAGCTTTTGCTCAAATGCGACAGCCTGGCAAGTTCCTCTATGGTAATCGGGTCGGCGAAGTGCTCCTGGATATAGGCGAGCACAGGCCGCAGGTTTTCAGCAGCCGCAGGCATGGCGGGACGATCGGTGCAGAGTTCCGGCGATGCGGCGAGCAGATAGAAGAAGCGGAGCAGCTCACTTTTCAGCAGAAGATCGGAGACAGCAGAGTTTTCACGGATGCAGCGGAAAATCTGATGGACGGATGCAGAAAGTGCAGCATAACCGGAATGTTCGGGTGAAATCGGTGCCTGGATGCGGCGCCGGGCGGAGAAAAACGGCTGCAGAATTTCCATGTAGCTGCGGTCGTCATACCCGCCGATCAGCATATTCTGGTGGAAAACAATCGTATCATAAAACATCGACTCCTGCTCGGCGGGCAGAATGGCATGTACGAGGTTCGGCTGAATCAGAAAAATATCACCGGCATGCGCCGTAAGCAGACGGTCCTCATACTGAAAATACCCCGTTCCGCGTTTGATATAATTCAGCTCCATCTCCCCGTGCCAGTGTAGCGGTACGCCGGGAAAATAGTCGGGCATCCGGCAGTCATAATAACTGTAGGGAACCTGCATGGAGCCGTGCTGGCGTTTTTCTTTCGCAGCAGAAAGCATCATAAAATCCTCCTCCAAAAAGCATGTCCGTAAAATGCCGGAAATGGCAGAGCGTGGCATGGATAAAATCAGTTAATGTTCACTCAGCAGTGAAACACTTGCTGTTTCGCTGCGTAAGAAAGTGATTCAGGTGTGAGCAGCCCTCCTTTTGCGAAGCAAAACTTTAAATGAGGGGTGCGAAGGTTACAGTTCGCTGGGTACCAGTGAACTGTAACTAAAATCATAGAATAGTATTAGAATGAAATAGGAAATTACTGGTATTTCAGCGGATACAGTAGTAATATATCATATAGAAACACTTGCTGCAACGACGAAAATACAGCAGAAATAAGAGTGAAAGAGGAAAAGAAAAAATGTCAAAATGGTTAGATAACGCAGTATTTTATGAGATTTACCCGCAGTCCTTCAACGACACCAACGCCGACGGAATCGGAGATTTCCAGGGTATCATTGAAAAATTAGACTACATCAAGGAACTGGGCTGCAACGCCATCTGGATCAACCCGTGCTTCCTGTCCCCATTCGGTGATGCAGGATACGATGTCGCAGATTACTGCCGCGTTGCACCGCGCTACGGAACGAATGAGGATCTGAAGAGAGTTTTCGAAGAGGCACACAAACGTGACATGCACGTTCTGCTCGACCTGGTTCCGGGCCATACATCTGTTGAGCATCCATGGTTCAAAGAATCCATGAAAGCAGACCGCAATGAATTTACAGACCGCTACGTATGGACCAATAACGTATGGGAAGCACCGGAAGGAATGGGAAGCCTGCGCGGCATTTCCGAGCGTGACGGCGCCTGCGCCATCAACTTCTTCTCCAACCAGCCGGCCCTGAACTACGGCTTTTATCAGCCGGATCCGGAAAAACCGTGGCAGCAGTCCTTTGATGATGAGGGACCGCAGGCAACGCTGGCAGCGATGGAAGATGTCATGAGATTCTGGCTGAACATGGGCTGCGACGGCTTCCGTGTCGATATGGCGGGCTCCCTGGTAAAGAACGATCAGGAAGGCAAAGGAACCATCCGCCTGTGGCAGCAGGTACGGAAATTCCTCGACGCCGAGTTCCCGGATGCAGCCATGGTATCCGAGTGGGGCGAGCCGGACAAATCCTTACAGGGCGGCTTCCACATGGACTTCCTGCTTCACTTTGGACCGTCCCATTACAACGATCTGTTCCGCTGCGATGAGCCATTCTTCTCCAAACGCGGAAAAGGAGATATCTCTGAGTTTGTAGAGACCTACAAAACCAACTACAATAAGACCGCACAGAAAGGCCTGATCTGCATCCCGTCCGGAAACCATGATATGGACCGCCTGGCACGCCGTCTGCAGGGGGATGAGCTGAAAATTGCTTTCGCTTTCCTTCTTTCCATGCCAGGTGCGCCGTTCATCTACTACGGTGATGAAATCGGTATGCGCTACGTCGAAGGCCTGAAATCCGTTGAGGGCGGATACAACCGCACCGGTTCCCGTTCTCCGATGCAGTGGGATGACAGCACCAACGCAGGATTCTCCAGCGCACCGGCCAGTGACCTCTACATCACCATGGACCCGGGCAAAGACCGTCCGACCGCCAAAGCACAGATGGCCGATCCGGATTCCCTGTACCACGAAGTTAAAAAACTCATCGAGATCCGCCAGAGCAGCAAAGCACTCTTAAGCCGCGGAACCATCGAGTTCGTTTATGCAGAGAAAAACCAGTATCCGCTGGCATACGTCCGTGAGGCTGAGGGTGAAAAAGTCCTCGTTATCATCAACCCATCCGACAAAGAGCAGTCCTTCCCATACAGTGCAGAGCTGAAGGATGCCCTCTACACGATCGGAGGAAAAGCAGAATCCAAAGACGGAACCATCACCATCCCGGCACAGTCCGCAGGATTCTATCATATCTGATCGAAAATAAAAATGACAGGGAGATCCAATCGAATTTTTTCGGAGGATCTCCCTGTTTTTAAATATGATACACTCTCAGCTCATGCAATGCCCTGGTCGCTGCAATATACTGCGCCTGCATCATTATCTCCCGTTTCTCGTCCTTCGGGAAAATAGAGAACACCTGATCAAACTCCAGCCCTTTCGCCAGATAAAATGTGGTAACCGTCAGTCCTTTCTTAAAACTGGAGCTGTCACGGTTCAGCCAAGAAAGCCGCTTTTCACAGTCAAAATCTTTTTCTGCCAGAATCTCCCGCAAAATCAAATAAGCCCGTTCCGCCGTCTTCTCATCCGGTACAATCACCGCCGCCGTCTCATACGTTTTCTCATCTGGAAACAGCGTATCCACTGCCTCCCGCAGAGCCGCCTCAAGATCCGTGACATCCCGTTCCAACACCGGCATTCCGTGCCGTTCAAACAGCTCCAGATCCGTCACGCCAATGAGATTTGCCGCATACGACGCAATTTCCACCGTATTCCGATAACTCTTCCGCATCTCAATCC
Source organism: Blautia sp. OF03-13 (assembly GCF_003460685.1). Classification (NCBI taxonomy): domain Bacteria; kingdom Bacillati; phylum Bacillota; class Clostridia; order Lachnospirales; family Lachnospiraceae; genus Blautia; species Blautia sp. OF03-13. The sequence continues at coordinate 36,741 of NZ_QTVR01000008.1, forward strand.
GCCGCAGATCCTTCCCGAAAATCCCCGGTAAAAACTGCAGTACATCCTGCTGCTGATCCGCCATCGTCTGCGCCCGGTCGCCGAGAATCGTCATCTTACAGGAAAACATCCGCCGGATAATCAGATACTGGAGCCGCGAATAATCCTGCATTTCATCAATCACCAGATGCTTAATATTCGACCGCTCCGCCTGCCGCGACAGGCGGTACTTCAGATACAGAACCGGATACACATCCTCATACCGCAGTTTCCGCTTCTCCAACGGCCGCCGCGGCAGCGTCTGATATCCCTCTTCCTTCAGAAAACGATTGTAGAGAACATAAAAATCCATCGTCTCATACATCTTCTGGAATTTTTCGATGAGCGGAATCCGCTCCTCCTCCGGCAGATCCCGGTTCAGCAGCGTCTCGATCTCGTCAATAAACGTCTCCGCCACCGCATCCATCCGCGAGAGCAGCGGAATATCCGCAAACTTGTCATAAAACAGCGTAATAATCTCCGATTCTGACTTCACAAACGACTTATACGAAACGTCTGAGAAATTCATCAGCTCGTCCTCAAGCTCCAGCGCAAATCCCTCCATCTGGTCCACAAACGCCTGCGACTGTTTTAAAGCAAACCGTTCTGCGGCTTTTGGATCCCGCATCTCCCGCTCAATCTGATCACAGCGGTCCTCACAGTCCGCCGCCGTGTCCTGTAATTTGCGGTAAGCAAAGAGATCAAAACTCATTTCCTGAATATTCTCCTCACCGAGCTCCGGCAGAATATGTGAAATATAATCCGAAAATACCCCGTTCGGCGATAAAATCAGAATATTCGAAGACTTCAGATTCTGTCTGTCATGATACAAAAGGTAGGCAATCCGATGCAGCGCCACCGATGTCTTGCCGCTTCCCGCCGCTCCCTGAATTACCAGAATCCGGTCCTTCGTATTGCGGATGATCGCATTCTGTTCCTTCTGAATTGTGCGGATAATATTCTTCAGCTGTACCTCGCCGTTGCTGCCAAGCTCCGCCTTTAAAATATCATCATCAATTTTCACATCACTCTCAAATCCGTAAATCATCTTTCCATCCCGGATCTTATACTGCCACTTGGAACAGATTTCCCCTGTCATCTCGCCGCCCGGCGCCAGATAGGAAGCCGGCCCGCGGTCAAAATCGTAGAAAAGACCGCTGACCGGGCTTCTCCAGTCGTAAATCAGCGGCAGCTCGCCCGGCCGCTCCGCAAAATTGCCGATGCCGATATAGAAAATTTCCGGCTCATCATCCCCGTCATAGCAGAAATCCACACGCCCGAAGAACGGAGAATCCAGCATTTTCCGGAAGCGGCTCCGCAGAAGAAGCTGCTCCTGATTCGCATTCACCTGATGCAGCAGCGCCTGCTGATTGTCGTAATCCTCATATCCGTACTGGTCCATCTCGGTATAGTTCTGCCAGTAATAATCGTGCATATTTTCAATCTCTTTCTGTCCGTCCAGCAGAGACTGGCTGATCTCGGCAAGACGCGCCTGCAGCTTTTCCAGCACAAAAGAAAGATATTCCTGTCCGTTTTTCTGGTCTGTCATAAAAGGAAACCTCCTCTTAAAAATATAATGTCGAGTGCCGGAAAACCCGGCTGATCTTATCAGTATAGCAGACAGGCACGTTTCCTGCAATTCAAACATAAAATAAAGAAAAATCCCCTTTGAGGTGCCGCTTTTCTTGGAACCCTTTTTAAAACCACTGTCTGCACAGGAAGAAAAAAGCTGTCTGGATGCGTATCAGAGGGGCGATACAAAAGCCAGAGACATTCTGGTCGAGCGGAATCTGCGCCTGGTCGCGCACGTTGTGAAAAAGTATCAGGGCCTGCCCGATGATCTCGACGATCTGATTTCCATTGGAACGATCGGCCTCATCAAGGCGGTGATGACATATGATTCGAAAAAAGGAAACCGGCTGGCCGCATACGCCGCCCGCTGTATTGATAATGAGCTGCTGATGTATCTTCGGAGCAAAAAGAAAACGGCACGGGAGATTTCCCTCTACGAGCCGATCGGAACCGACAAGGAGGGAAATGAGATCCATCTGCTCGACATCGTGGAGGGCGGCGGGGAGGATATCGCGGAACAGTACAACCGGAAAGAGGACGCGGTGCGGCTGTACTGTTATCTGGATTCGGAATTAAAAGAGCAGGAAAAACAGGTGCTTCTTCTCCGGTACGGCCTTGGCGGAAAAGCAGAATACACACAGAAACAGGTCGCTGCCCGGCTCGGCATCAGCCGTTCGTACGTGTCGCGGATCGAGAAGAATGCAATTGAAAAGTTGCGGTTACGGTTTGCCGCTTCGTAAATGCTTGACATTTCAAACGGACTGCTTCTATAATAAAGGGTAAGGAAATCAGGTGCAGAAAAGGTTTCCTTATCCTTACTTTTTCGAACAAAAATCAAAGATAATATCTTCCCGGTGTTCTTGCCGGACATTTTCCCAAAATGAAAAATAAATAGGAACTATACGACCTGCTACTGAAAGAAAAGGAGGTTTTCTTTGTATTGCAGTGTATTATCAGCCACCGTCTCGGGCATGGAGATGATTCCGGTGCAGGTGGAGGCGGATGTCAGTGACGGCATGCCGCAGTTTACGATGGTCGGCTACGTGAGTGCCAGGTAAAGGAGGCGCAGGACCGCGTGCGGACAGCCTCAAAAACATGGGAATTTCCCTGCCGCCGAAACGAATTACGATTAATTTATCCCCGGCGGACGTCCGAAAAGAAGGATCGCGTTTCGATCTTCCGATTGCAGCGGGCGTTCTGATGACGCTCGGCCGGATTCCGCCCGGGTCACTCCGGAAAACGATGGTGCTCGGCGAACTCGGCCTTGACGGCCATGTGCAGGAGATCAGCGGTGTATTTCCGGCAGCGGCGAAGGCGCGGGAGCTTGGATGCACAACGCTTCTTGTTCCGGCCGGAAATGCCGCGGAAGGGGGTCTGGTCGGCGGGCTTCACGTCGTTGGAATCCAGAATTTACAGGAGCTTTTGAACTACTGCTGTGAAGGGAAAATGCCGTCGCTTCCGTCTATAGAAAATCAAAAGAAGGAGGACGGAAAAGAGCCGGACTTTTCCGAAGTGCAGGGCCAGACGGCGGCGCGGCGGGCGGCGCTCATCGCTGCGGCCGGATTTCACAATCTGCTGATGCTGGGGCCGCCGGGCAGCGGAAAATCCATGATCGCAAGGCGGATTCCGACGATCATGCCTCCGATGTCTGAGGAGGAGCAGATGGAAGTAACGCGGATCTACAGCATCGCCGGAATGCTTGCCAAAGGAGAGGGTGTCCGCCGGGAGCGGCCCTTCCGTGCTCCGCATCACACGATATCGCCGCAGGCTCTTGCAGGCGGCGGAAAACAGCCGTCCCCGGGCGAAATTACGCTGGCACACCGCGGCGTTCTCTTCCTTGATGAACTCCCGGAGATGACGCGCACAACCATTGAGATCCTGCGCCAGCCGCTCGAGGAGCACCGGATTGTGATTTCCCGTGTCAGCGGAAACTATGTGTTCCCGGCGTCATTTCTGATGGTGGCGGCAATGAACCCCTGCCCCTGCGGCTTTTACCCCGACTTATCGCGCTGTACCTGCGCACCCGGCGACATCAGCCGGTATCTCTCGAGAGTCAGCCAGCCGTTCCTCGACCGCATGGATCTCTGCGTGCAGGTGGAAGCACTTTCCTACGAGGATCTGCACGGCGAGGGGCGGTGCGAATCCTCGGCCAAGATGCGGGAAAAAGCGACGGCAGCGGCGGAAATTCAGGCGGCGCGCTACCGGCAGGAGTCGATTCATTTCAATAGCGAACTGAAAGCAGGCCAGATCGAGAAATACTGTATTCTGGAAAAGGCAGCGGAAGAGCTTTTAGAGGATGCCTTCCGCCGCCTGCGCCTCAGCGCGCGTTCCTACCACGGGATTATCCGCACCGCGCGGACAATTGCGGATCTGGACGGGGCGGTCAAAATCGGCGTGCCGCATATCAGCGAGGCGATCTGCTTTCGGAGCGCCGACAAAAGTATATGGAGGATCTGACGTATGGCGATGGAAATCTTTACAGTCGGCCGCGGGCAGGAGGCTATCCGGAGCGGCTTATGCCGTTCGCGGACATGCCGTCCCGCCTTTTCGTGCGGGGCGCGCTGCCGGCGGATGAGCAGAAAACAGCGGCGATTGTGGGCGCGCGGATATGTACGGCGTACGGAAAGAGCCAGGCGGCCTTTTTCGCGCAGGTGCTGGCGGCAAACGGCGTGGCGGTGATCAGCGGACTGGCGTGCGGAATCGACGCGGCGGCGCACGAGGGGGCACTGCGTGGAAAGGGAAAGACGTTTGCCGTGCTTGGCTGCGGCGTGGATATCTGCTATCCGAAACAGAATTACCCGCTGATGCGGCGGATGCTGGAAAACGGAGGCGGTGTCTTAAGCGAATTTCCGCCGGGCGCAGAGCCGCTTCCGTGGCATTTCCCGATCCGCAACCGCGTGATCAGTGCGCTGGCAGATGTCGTTCTGGTAATTGAGGCAAAAGAGAAGAGCGGCTCGCTCATTACGGCGGACTACGCGCTGGAGCAGGGAAAAACGGTATTTGCCCTGCCCGGACGGACAACGGATGCGACAAGCCGCGGCTGCAACCGCCTGATCGCGCAGGGAGCGGAAATTGCGATTTCACCCGAAACGATTCTCGAGGAGCTGGGCGTGAAAAAGGCCGGGACAAAAAGAGCCGCACCGCGTCCGCGCTATGGAAAAGAGGCGGAAATGGTTCTGAAAACACTCGCGGCAGAACCGCAGAATCTTGCACAGCTTGCCGGCAGCACCGGAATCCCGCTGCAGGAGCTGACCGGCATTCTGCTGGCACTCGAAATTGACGGCGTTATTGCGGAAAATCCGCCGGGCGTGTACATGGCGTTATCGTAAAAGGGACGAGGAAAAGAAAGGTTTTGTGATATTCCGCCCGGTGCACAATTATAATAGAAGAAAAAGAAAAAAGGGGGCTCTTCTGCGCCGCGTGCATGTCTGAAAAAGGAAAAAGAAAAGAAAAAAATCAGGAAAAATCGTTAAAAAATAGAAAAAATCCTGTTATTTTGTCGGGAAACATCGAAAAATGGTACATTTTAAAAATGGAAAACACTTGCAAGAAAAAACTTTTTGGTGTATAGTCAGTGGAAGTTACGACTAATTTAGGAATTATTCTGGAATTTGTAATGATGCAGAACTATGCGATATGAAAAACGCAATATAGATCTGGACAGTTATAAAAATATGTATTCAGGAGGCATCAGAGGTGGCAAAATATCTTGTAATAGTGGAATCACCGGCAAAAGTCAAGACGGTGAAAAAGTATCTCGGGGCAAATTACGAAGTTGCAGCATCTATGGGCCATGTGCGCGATCTGCCGAAAAGCCGGCTTGGAATTGATGTAGAACATGACTTTGAACCAAAATATATCACCATCCGCGGAAAAGGAGAGCTTCTGGCATCTCTTCGAAAAGCCGCAAAAAAAGCAGATAAAGTTTATCTCGCAACTGACCCTGACCGCGAGGGAGAGGCAATTTCCTGGCATCTGTCGATTGCGCTGAATCTCGATGAGAACAAGATGCGCCGCATCACCTTCAACGAGATCACAAAATCAGCAGTCAAAGCGTCGATCAAACAGGCACGCGACATCGATATGAACCTGGTGGACGAGCAGCAGGCGCGCCGCTGCCTCGACCGTATGGTAGGTTATGAAATCAGTCCATTGTTATGGAAGAAAATCAAACGCGGACTTTCCGCCGGCCGTGTGCAGTCCGTTGCACTGCGCATCATCGGCGACCGCGAGGATGAGATCAATGCGTTCATTCCGAAAGAATACTGGACACTGGAAGCAGATCTGAAAATTCCGGGCGAGAAGAAACCGCTCGTCGCAAAATTCCACGGAAAAGGCAGTGAAAAGATGGCGGTCGAGACGAAAGAGCAGCTCGATGAAATCTTAAAGGGACTGGAAAATGAGACCTTTACCGTATCCGAAGTGAAAAAAGGAGAGCGTTCCAAGAAAGCGCCGCTTCCGTTCACCACGAGTACCCTGCAGCAGGAAGCATCGAAGGTGCTGAACTTCTCCACGCAGAAGACGATGCGTCTGGCGCAGCAGCTCTACGAGGGCGTGGAAGTAAAGGGAAAGGGAACGATCGCTCTGATTTCCTATCTGCGTACCGATTCTACACGAATCAGCGAGGAGGCCGATGCGGCAGCACGTTCCTTTATCCAGGAGCAGTACGGCACAAAATATACCGCAAGCGGGGACACGACGGAGAATAAAAACAGCAAGGCACAGGATGCGCACGAGGCCATCCGTCCGACCGATGTGACGAATACACCGGTAATGGTAAAAGAATCCCTGCCAAGAGATCTGTTCCGCCTGTATCAGCTGATCTGGAAACGCTTTGTGGCAAGCCGCATGCAGCCAGCCGTCTATGAGACAATTTCCGCACGGATCAATGCAGGAGAGTATCTCTTTACAGCAGCTTCCTCCCGTCTGGCATTTGATGGTTTCATGTCCGTTTACACCGATCCGGATGAGGAAAAGAAAGAGAAAAACGCCGCTGTCCGGAGCCTGGAGGCAGGAACGGAGCTGGCACTGGAAAAGATGGATCCGCAGCAGCACTTCACACAGCCGCCGGCACACTACACCGAGGCATCCCTTGTCAAAACACTTGAGGAACTCGGTATCGGCCGTCCAAGTACGTATGCGCCGACCATCACAACGATCATCAACCGCCGTTACGTGGCAAAGGAGAACAAGAACCTTTACATGACAGAGCTCGGCGAGGTGGTCAACAACATGATGAAAGAGGCATTCCCGAGCATCGTGGATGTCAACTTTACGGCAACGATGGAAGCTTTGCTCGACAGGGTTGGAGATGGAAGTGTTCCGTGGAAGACAGTAGTCGAGAACTTCTGGCCGGATCTCTATGAGGCGGTCACAGAGGCAGAAAAGAACCTCGAAGAAGTTAAGGTAGAGGATGAGGTGACAGATGTCATCTGCGAGAACTGCGGCCGCAACATGGTGGTCAAATACGGCCCGCACGGAAAATTCCTCGCCTGCCCGGGATTCCCGGACTGCAAGAACACGAAGCCGTATCTGGAAAAGATCGGTGTTCCGTGTCCGAAGTGCGGAAAAGAAGTGATCCTGCGCAAGACGAAAAAAGGACGGAAATATTATGGATGCGAAAACAATCCGGAATGCGATTTCATGTCCTGGCAGAAACCGTCTGCCAAGAAATGCCCGCAGTGCGGCGGCTATATGCTGGAAAAAGGCAATAAGCTGGTCTGCGCGGACGAGCAGTGCGGCTATGTAGAAGCACGCGAAAAGAAAGACGAAGACTGAGAATGACAAAGCGGTCTGTACTGGTGAAAAACTGGTGCAGGCCGTTTTTTTGCTTATCGCGGCGGAAAAACAGGAAGATCCGAAAAAATTTAGCATGAATTTTTATAAAATTTATAGTTTTCTGAAAAATATATTGATTTCCGGAAAACTACATGATAGAATGAGCTTAGTTTTAAGGGTTGTCTGAAAAAGGCATCAGTGTGCATTTTTTTCGGCGGATACGCCAAAAAATGCAGAAAATAAAGAAAGGAGAAGAACATGAGCGTACAACTGCTGGATAAAACCAGAAAAATCAACAAACTGCTTCATAACAATCACTCCACGAGGTCGTGTTCAACGATATCTGTGAAGTCCTGATGGAAACGTTAAGTTCCAATATCCTGGTGATCAGTAAAAAAGGAAAAGTGCTGGGCATCAGCCTTTGCCCGGGCGTGGAAGAAATTACGGAGCTGATCGAGGATAAGGTGGGCGGTTATGTCGATGCCGCATTAAACGAGCGTCTCCTCGGCGTACTCTCCACAAAAGAGAACGTCAATTTACAGACCCTCGGCTTTGAGCGGCCTGGTGTAGAGCGCTACACCGCAATTATCTGCCCGATCGAGATCGCCGGAGAACGCCTTGGTACCGTATTTATGTACCGCTGCACCCCGCAGTACGATATCGACGATATCATCGTCAGTGAGTACGGCACAACCGTTGTCGGACTGGAAATGATGCGTTCCGTCAACGAGGAAAATGTGGAGGAAAACCGCAAGGTTCAGGTGGTTAAATCCGCATTCAACACGCTGTCCTTCTCCGAACTGGAAGCCATCATCCATATCTTTGATGAACTGAACGGGGATGAGGGCATTCTGGTTGCAAGCAAAATTGCAGACCGCGTCGGCATCACAAGATCCGTCATCGTAAATGCCCTCCGCAAATTCGAGAGCGCAGGCGTCATCGAGTCCCGTTCCAGCGGTATGAAGGGAACGTATATCAAGGTATTAAATGATTATATCTTTGATGAACTCGACGAGATCAAAGCAAGAAAGAACCTGAAAGGAAAGGGCGATGCCCATCCGGACGAGGCGAAAAAATAAAAAAGTGGAATGTAGAAAAGAATCGGAGCCGTTTAAGAATGGCGCCGTTTCTTTTTGTGCAAAAAGCATTCGGGGAGCGGAAAAAAATGGTATCATTCCCGTTTTTAGGAATAAACTATAATTAGATTCTAAAGAGAGTATAAAATATGAAAAAATTGCCAAAATAAGAAAAAACGAGGAAATAAGAGAAATTAAGAGTTATTACGAGAGAAAAAAAGAGAATTACAAAATTCATGCATTTGCGAAATGAGGTGGAAAACACTATAGTAAGAACCATCAAGTAGCACTCGAATGAACTGAGTGCTAATAAATAAAACTGAATGAAATCTTGAAGGAGGAAACATAAATGAAGTTAGTACCTTTAGGTGACAGAGTTGTATTAAAAGAGTTAAAAGCAGAGGAAACCACAAAATCCGGTATCGTACTTCCGGGACAGGCACAGGAGAAACCGCAGCAGGCTGAGGTTATCGCAGTAGGACCTGGAAAAGTAGAAGACGGCAAAGAAGTAAAAATGGAAGTTGCAGTCGGAGATCAGGTAATCTATTCCAAATATGCAGGAACCAACGTCAAACTGGAAGATGAAGAGTACATCATCGTAAAACAGGATGACATTCTGGCAGTTGTAAAATAAAGAATAATCAAGTAAAAATCAGGAGGCATGACAATCATGGCAAAAGAGATTAAATATGGAGCAGAGGCAAGAAACGCTCTTCAGAATGGTGTAAACCAGCTTGCAGATACCGTACGTGTAACCCTTGGACCGAAAGGAAGAAACGTTGTTCTGGACAAACAGTACGGCGCTCCGCTCATCACAAACGATGGTGTTACGATTGCAAAAGAGATCGAGCTGGCAGACGGCTTTGAAAACATGGGCGCACAGCTCATCAAAGAAGTTGCTGCAAAGACCAACGACGTAGCAGGTGATGGTACCACAACCGCAACCGTTCTGGCACAGGCTATGGTAAACGAAGGAATGAAAAACCTGGCAGCAGGTGCGAACCCGATCGTTCTTCGTAAGGGAATGAAGAAAGCAACCGATAAAGCTGTTCAGATCCTTGCAGAGATGAGCCAGCCGGTAGCAGGCAAAGAGCAGATTGCAAAAGTTGCAGCTGTTTCTTCCGGAAGCGAAGAAGTAGGCCAGATGGTAGCTGACGCTATGGAAAAAGTTTCCAAAGACGGCGTTATCACCATCGAGGAGTCCAAGACCATGCAGAACGAGCTGGAGCTGGTAGAAGGTATGCAGTTCGACCGTGGATATATCTCCGCTTACATGTGCACCGATATGGAGAAAATGGAAGCCGTTCTCGACAATCCATATATCCTGATTACCGATAAGAAACTGTCCAACATTCAGGAAGTTCTTCCGCTGCTGGAGCAGATCGTACAGAGCGGCGCAAGACTGCTGATCATCGCTGAGGACGTAGAGGGCGAGGCTCTCCAGACACTCGTGATCAACAAACTGCGCGGAACCTTCAACGTAGTAGCTGTCAAAGCACCGGGATACGGCGACAGAAGAAAAGCAATGCTCGAGGATATCGCAATCCTGACCGGCGGCCAGGTGATCTCCGAGGAAGTTGGTCTGGAATTAAAAGACGCTACTCTGGAAATGCTCGGACGTGCAAAATCTGTTAAAGTTCAGAAAGAGAACACCGTTATCGTTGACGGTGCCGGCGCAAAAGATGCCATCGCAGCAAGAATCGGCCAGATCAGATCCCAGATCGAGGAGACCACTTCTGAGTTCGATAAAGAGAAACTGCAGGAGAGACTGGCAAAAATGGCAGGCGGCGTAGCTGTTATCCGTGTAGGTGCAGCAACCGAGACCGAGATGAAAGAAGAAAAACTCCGTATGGAGGATGCTTTAAATGCAACGAGAGCAGCCGTAGAAGAGGGTATCATCGCAGGCGGCGGTTCTGCATACATTCATGTAACAACACAGCTTGCAGAGCTGATTGACAGCCTGGACGGCGACGAGAAGATCGGTGCAAGAATCGTACAGAAAGCACTCGAGGCTCCTCTGTTCCACATCGTAACAAACGCAGGTCTGGAAGGCGCTGTTGTGATCAACAAAGTAAAAGAGTCCAAAGTAGGTGTTGGATTTGATGCATACAACGAAGAGTATGTAGACATGATCCAGGCTGGTATCCTTGATCCGGTTAAGGTTACCAGAAGCGCACTGCAGAACGCTACCAGCGTTTCCGCAACCCTGCTGACCACCGAGTCCGTAGTTTCCACCATCAAAGAGCCGGCTCCGGCTATGCCGGCAGGCGCAGACGGCGGAATGGGAATGATGTAATTTCCGGGATAAAAATGTCTGGTAAAACAAAATAAGAAAACCGGCTGGCAAAGACCGTAGCGGAACATGGGTTCCGAAGTCCTGTCTTTGCCGGCCGGTTTTTTAGTGGAAAGTTTTTCTTCCATTTCGCATGGCTCTGAATCGTTACAAAAAATTTCAGAAAGTTTTCATGCTTTCGCCGGGCGGCGTATATGGACGCTTCCGGCGTTTTATGCTATACTAATTTGTAGGATGTTGGGGGAAATACAACAAAGGAGAAGAAACACACATGGCAAGTCGTTATGAATCCGACATGACAAGGAAGGAGAAGATGCAGCTCGAAAAAGAGAAGCTGTCGAAAATGAATTTTAAAGAGAAACTGGCCTATATCTGGGAATACTACAAGGCTGTCATTTTCGGCATCATCGCTGTTATCTTCATCATCGGCACGATTGTGAATATCCATGAAAATGCGAAGTATTATGACCTCGTGAGCATTGCCGTAGTGGATTACGCAGGACTGCAGGATGTAAGTCCGATCGAGGAGGACCTAAAAGAAGCGCTCGGAACCGGAGATAAGTACGAAAAGGTAAGCATCGATACGAGCTACAGCTTCGGTGAAAACCTGGAAAACGCGGATTACAACACGCTGATGAAATTCACAGCCGTGATTGCCGCACAGAGCATGGATGTTCTGATCTGTTCACAGGCCGTGTACGACAACTACAGCAAAGACGATTATTTTCTGGATCTGTCCACACTGTTTGACGAAGCGACGTGTGAGAAGTACGGGATAAAGGCGGGAGATACCTGCCTCGATATTTCCAAGCTGAAGAAATACCAGGATATGGGCCTTACGTACTATGAGCCGTGTTACCTGACCGTTGTGGTCAACTCCAAGAACACGGACAATGCAGCAAAACTGATCGAATATCTTGAGGAGGATGGAGTAAATGAGTGATCTGTACACAGAAGTGCTGGTGAAAAAACAGCAGACAGGAAAAGACAAGGCGATCAAAGGAGTTCTGATCTTCTTTACCGTTCTTTTTGCAGCCGCAGGAATTATGATGAATCCGCTGATTCTGCTTCTTGCGCTGGTACTTGGAATCGTAGACTATATTTTTATCCCGAAGCTTTCGGTAGAGTTTGAGTATCTGTACGTCAACGGCGAGCTCGACATCGACCGTATCTATTCGCAGTCAAGAAGAAAAAGAGCCGCAAGCTATGAGCTTTCCAACATGGAAATCCTGGCTCCGTACCAGTCCCATCAGCTCGATTCCTACAAAAACAATCAGAGCATCAAACGTTACAACTATTCCTCCGGAATCGAAGGACAGGGCCACAAACCGTATGCATTTGTGATCTCCAAGGACAACACAATGCAGATGGTGATCTTCGAACCGGATGAAGTGATGTTAAAAGATATCCGCAACCGCGCACCAAGAAAAGTATTTATGGATTGACAGCTTTTTTGTTTTGTGTTAAATTAGGTGATAAATCAAAAAGACTTAAGAAGAAAGGAAGATAAGAAAATGGGTACAATTATTGGTGATGGTATTACCTTCGATGATGTGCTTCTGGTTCCGCAGTATTCTGAAGTAACCCCAAACATGGTAGATCTGACTACGCATCTGACCAAGAAGATCAAGCTGAACATCCCGATGATGAGCGCCGGCATGGATACGGTTACAGAACACCGTATGGCAATTGCATGGCACGTCAGGGAGGAATCGGTATTATCCACAAGAATATGTCGATTGAGCAGCAGGCAGAAGAAGTAGACAAAGTAAAACGTTCTGAGAACGGTGTTATCACCGATCCGTTCTATCTGTCTCCGGAGCACACCCTGGAAGATGCCAATAATCTGATGGCAAAATTCCGTATTTCCGGTGTCCCGATTACCGAGAACGGAAAACTGGTTGGTATTATTACAAACCGTGATCTGAAGTTTGAAACTGATTTCACCAAGAAAATCAAAGAGTCCATGACCAGCGAAAACCTGATCACTGCAAAAGTAGGCGTTACGCTGGACGAGGCAAAAGCAATCCTTGCAAAATCCAGAAAAGAAAAACTTCCGATTGTCGATGACGATTTCAACCTCAAAGGTCTGATCACCATCAAAGATATCGAGAAAACCATCAAGTACCCATTGTCCGCCAAGGATGAGCAGGGACGTCTGCTCTGCGGTGCCGCAGTCGGCATCACGGCAAACGTGCTCGATCGTGTCGATGCGCTGGTAAAAGCACATGTAGACGTGATCGTCATCGACTCCGCTCACGGACATTCCGCAAATATCTTCAAAACACTTCGTCTCATCAAAGAGCATTATCCGGATCTGCAGGTAATCGCCGGAAACGTGGCAACCGCAGAGGCAACAAGAGACCTGATCGCAGCCGGAGCAGACGCTGTTAAAGTCGGTATCGGACCTGGTTCTATCTGTACGACCCGTGTCGTTGCAGGTATCGGTGTACCGCAGATCACAGCCGTTATGGACTGCTATGAGGAAGCAAAGAAGACCGGAACTCCGATCATCGCCGACGGCGGTATCAAGTACTCCGGAGACATGACAAAGGCTATCGCAGCCGGTGCCAATGTCTGCATGATGGGAAGCATCTTCGCAGGATGCGATGAGAGCCCGGGAGATTTCGAACTGTTCCAGGGAAGAAAATACAAAGTATACCGTGGAATGGGATCCATCGCAGCCATGGAGAACGGAAGCAAAGACCGTTACTTCCAGACCGGCGCCAAGAAACTGGTTCCGGAAGGTGTGGAAGGCCGTGTAGCATACAAAGGCCTCGTAGAGGACACTGTATTCCAGCTGATCGGCGGACTTCGTTCCGGTATGGGCTACTGCGGAGCGAAAGATGTTGAGACCTTAAAGGAGACCGGAAAATTTGTGAAGATTTCCGCAGCATCCTTAAAAGAGTCCCATCCGCATGATATCCACATCACCAAAGAGGCTCCGAACTACAGCGTGGACGATAAATAAGAATAAAAAGTCGCAAAAGGCAGAAGGGGGAAAGGGCAGAAACTTTTCAGCTTCTGCCTTTTCAAATGAGGGGGCGCTTATTTGCAGCGGGGAGAGAACATATGGCACAGAAGAGACGGGGAAAAATGACAAGAAAACAGAGGCAGCGCCAGCTTCACCGCAGAATGTTTCTGACGGGAGTTCTGGTGGTGCTGATCTGCGTCGGCATTTACAGCGGCATCCGCCGTGTGGCAAAAACGGCAAGTGATATCACGGCCGTTGACTATTCCGGTTCTGATTATGAGGACAACGATATCACCGACTGGACCGGCGCTCCGCCGATTGATGTGGAGCTTCTGACGCCGAACAGCTGGTCCAGACCGCAGACGAGGCTGAAAAAGGTGGACGGTATCGTTATTCACTACACCGCAAACCCGGGAAGCACGGCGATGCAGAACCGTGATTACTTTGAAAACCTGCCTGAGACGCAGGAGGCGCAGGCCAGCAGCCATTTCGTCGTCGGCATCGAGGGAGAAGTCGTTCAGTGTATCCCGACGAGTGAATGGTCGTATGCATCGAACCAGCGTAATTTCGATACAATCTCGATTGAATGCTGCCACCCGGATGACAGCGGTGAATTTACCGATGAGACATACAATTCTGTGGTCCAGCTCGCCGGTTTCTTATGCAAGCGGTTCAATCTGACTTCGGACGATGTGATCCGTCACTATGATGTAACCGAAAAGCTCTGCCCTCTGTACTACGTGGAGCATGAGGATGCCTGGATTCAGATGAAGGCAGATATTCAGGCGTATGCGGATTCACTTTCCTAAGAGCTGTTTTTAAGAAAAATGAAAAAATCCCCATTGGGAAAATCAGTTTCAGGAGAAATGATTTTTCCAACGGGGATTTTTCTGTTATCCAATATTTTTAGTAATAGTAGCGCCGTCTGCGCCGCTTTCTTTTTTTCGTATTTCCGCCGAGTGCAATCCAGCAGAACAGCCGTACAAACGTGATGCCGAAGAGAACGCCGATGCTGTCGATGCCGACGTCCTTTACCGACGGGCCGCGGTTGGCGACCGTCGTCTGGTGGAACTCATCGCTCGCGGCAAAGGCGACACAGAGGATGCCGGCAAGAAACGTGAGCGCGAAGCCGCGCAGGCCGTAGACGTAGAGCGGAAGCGAAACACAGATTGCAAGCAGACAGTACTCTGTCATATGAGCCAGCTTCCGCACCGGGTACTGATACTCGTCAGCCAGTTCCTGGATCTTTTCATCATCCCATCCGCGGTCCATGACGTGGTCGATCGTGATGAAAATGCCGCGCGCCACTTTTTCACTGAGCTGTGAGGATTCCGTTCCGTTCTGGGAAGAGAAGGAGAAAATCATCGACATCATCAGAATCGCCGGGATGAAGGAAAACGGTTTTAACAGTGCAATTACAATTCGATTCATAAAATACCTCCGGTAAAACAAAGCAGGTCAGATCGGAAACTTTTTATGCGGTATGCTCGCGGATTCTGGCAATCGCAGAAAAGATCAGGAATGCCAGCAGGTTCACGATTACGACCGTCGCTCCGGCAGGGGAGGACAGGAAAAACGAGAGGGACATGCCAAGAAGGAAGCACACCACCGAGAGAACCGCGGAGCAGATCACCACGCTCTGGAAGGTATGGCAGAGACGCATCGAGGTCAGTGCCGGGAAAATCAGCAGGCTGGAGATCAGAAGCGCGCCCATCATGCGCATGCCGAGGACGGTGGTGATGGCGGTTAAGAATGCCAGCAGCATGTTGTAAACCTCTGCGCGGACACCGGTTGCTTTGGCAAATGTCTCGTCGAAAGTGACGGCAAAAATACGGTTGTAATACAGGACGAACAGGATCAGCACGACGATGGAGAGCACCACGGAGAGAACAACGTCCTCATCACTCATCGCAAGGATGCTTCCGAACATGTAGTTGTTGACATCGGTGTTCATGCCGCTCGACCACGAAACCGTGATGACACCGATCGCAAGCGCAGAGCTTGAAATCAGGCCGATGGCGGCGTCGCCTTTGATCTTGCTGGATTCGTTCATGCGGAGCAGCAGAAAGGCGGCAAGCACGACGACAGGGATTGTGAAGGCAAGCGGAGCAAAACCGAGTGCCGCTGCAATTGCAAGAGAGCCGAATCCGACATGGGAGAGGCCGTCGCCGATCATGGAGTAGCGCTTTAACACGAGGCTGACGCCAAGCAGTGCGGCACACAAAGAGACGAGAATGCCGACCACAAGGGCACGCTGCATAAACGGATAAGAAAGCATTTTCAGCAGATTTGAAATCATAAGTCAGCACCTCCTAAAAACTGTTTTCCCGCCTCGGTTTTCAGATACTCGTCCATCGGACCGAAGAAGACCTGCTTCTGGTCGAGCTGGAGAATGTGCGTTGCGTCCGGCAGAATATTGCGGATATCGTGGGAAACCATGATGATCGTAACGTTCTGCTCGCGGTTGATGCGGCGGATGAGCTGGTACATTTCGTTTGTCATGACCGGGTCAAGGCCAGTGACCGGCTCATCGAGGAGCAGCAGTTTCTTTGTGGCGCAAAGCGCACGAGCGAGAAGCACACGCTGCTGCTGGCCGCCGGAGAGATCACGGTAGCATCGTTTCTTTAATGGAAGGAGGTCGAGAAGCTCCATATTGCGGAGCGCGTCCTCTTTGTCTGCCTTTGTGTAAAACGGCGGGAAATGCGGGTGGTTCTGCCGGCCGGACAGCACGACTTCCCAGACGCTCGCCGGGAAATCCTTTTGTGCGGCGGTCTGCTGCGGCAGATAGCCGATCTCACTTGGATGAAGCCCGTCGCCGGTTGTGATCGAGCCGGTGGACGGATTTTTTAAGTGAAGCAGTCCCTTGACCAGAGTACTTTTTCCGGAACCGTTCTCGCCCACAATACAGAGGTAGGAGCCGGCTTCCAGGGCAAAGTTGACATCGGTCAGGACCGGGATGCCCTCGTAGGAGAAGGTGACATCACTGCAGGTAAGTAGAGCCATTAGTTCAGAGCCTCCTTTAGTGCGGCGACATTCTGTTCCATCAGGGAAAGATACGTGGCGCCGTTTTCGAAATCATCTTTGGATACGTTGTGACAGGAGTGAAGCAGCAGCTTTTTCGCGCCGGTCGCCTCACAGATGCAGTCCGTCATTTTTTCGTTGGACAGCTCGGTGTGGAAGACGACAGGAATCTGCTCTTCGTTGATCTTGTCAATTAAAAAAGAAAGTGTTTTGGCACTCGCCTCGGATTCCGAGGAGCAGCCGGGGAATGCCGCGTAATAGTCGAGGCCGTAGGCGTCCGCGAAATAGCGGAACGGAAAACGGTCGCCGAAAACGATGGTGTGGCGGCTGGCATTCGCTGTGACATCGGAAAATTCCTCATCGAGGGAGGTAAGCGAAGCGAGGTATGAAGCAGTGTTTGCCTGATAATCGTCCGCGTTTTCCGGGTCGAGGCGGCAGAGCGCATCGCAGAGCTTCTGGACAATCCGCATTGCATTTTTCGGTGAAGTCCAGACGTGCTCGTCCTGTTCGCCGTGGGATTCGTCTTCGTGATCGTGGGAATCCTCGTCGTGATCGTGGGAATCCTCGTCGTGGTCCGTATCCTCGTCCTCATGATCGTGTGCGTGGCCGTGGGTCTCCATTCCCTCGACCGTTTCCTCGGCAACGGTGTCGACGCAGTCCATCAGCGTGACGACTTCTTTGTTCGAGGTATCGACGGAATCGAGAATCGTTTCCACCCAGGCATCGGAATCGCCGCCGACGTAGACGAAGAGATCGCATTCGGAAACTGTGATCATATCGCCCGGTGTCGGCTCAAATGAGTGGCTTTCTGCGCCCGGGGAAAGCAGCATGTGGAGATCGAGGTGATCGCCGCCGATGGCACGCAGAAAATCGTACTGCGGAAAAATGGTCGCCACGGCGGAGAGCTTTTCGTTCTCTGTGGAATCCGCCGTCTCCTTTGCGGAACCTGCGCAGCCCGTCAGAAGAAGGAGCGCAGGAAGGAGGAGAAGGCGTAAATGTTTTCTGGAAAAAAACGTCATGATACTCCTTTCTGAAAGAAAATACGGAAGCATTGTGAAAAAGCTCCGTATCAGACCGTTCAGTAACAAATGCCGCAGGAGTGGGAAGCGGCAGACGGAGAGTGTACCCCTCCGAAAAAAGATCAGTTACCATCATATAGCAGGGGTGATTCATTTGTCAAGGAAAGACACAAAAAGCTGCGTCCGCCAGAAGCGGGGAAGCAGCTTTTTGCAGATATTTGATACGTTTTGTGAAACCGGATTACGATACCCTGCGGAACTGTGCCTGGTAGAGCTGGTAGTACGCGCCCTGTTTTGCCATCAGTTCGTCGTGGGTTCCCTGTTCGAAAATCTTTCCGTGGTCGATCACGAAAATCCGGTCCGCATTTTTAATAGTAGAAAGACGGTGCGCAATGATGAACGAGGTACGGCCCTTCAACAGGCTTTCGATTCCCTGCTGCACCTGAATTTCTGTCTGTGTGTCGATGCTGGACGTCGCCTCGTCGAGAATCAGAATCCGCGGATCGGACACCATCGTTCTGGCAAAGGCGAGAAGCTGGCGCTGGCCGTTGGAAAGACGGGCACCGCGCTCGCTGATCTCGGTGTCATAGCCGTCCGGCAGCTCTATGATAAAGTCATGGGCATGCACGGCCTTTGCGGCGGCAATGATTTCTTCCTCCGTGGCATCGAGCTTTCCATACGCAATGTTGTCGCGGATCGTGCCGGAGAAGAGAAAGTTGTCCTGTGTCATCACGCCCATCTGGGCACGCAGGCTGTTGATGGAGACATCCGTCAGGCTGTGGCCGTCGACGCGGACCGTTCCCGAAGTAATATTGTAGAAACGGCTGATCAGATTGACAATGGTCGTCTTTCCAGCGCCGGTCGGGCCGACGAGTGCGATCGTCTCACCGGGAGCCGCTGTAAAGCTGACATCTTTTAAAACCAGCGTGTCCGGATCATCGGAGTAGGCAAAGCTGACATGGTCGAACGTTACTTCTCCTTTGATCGGCGGCAGTTCTGTGACGCCAGGCTTGTCGGCAACCTCCGCTGGTGTGTCGAGGATCTCAAAGATTCGCTCCGCAGCGGAAAGGTTCGTGATCAGCTTGTTGTAAAAACCGGCCAGGTTCTGGATCGGATCCCAGAACATCGTCAGATACATCGCAAATGCCGTGAACGTACCGATCGGAACGGCATCCACGCCGAGCACGGAAATACCGATAAAATACAGAAGAAACGTTCCGATGCCCCAGGTCACCTCGATCACAGCGGAAAAACCATCCGCTAGGCGGACCGCATGGATGAAGGAGTTCTGATGCTCAAGAAGAAGCCGGTCAAACTCGCCCTGCGATTCCTGCTCTGCGGTAAAGCTCTTGATGATGCGGATACCGGAGAAGTCCTCGTGGATATACGCCGTAACATTGGAAGATTTTTTCCGGAACGTCTGCCATCTCTTGTGTGCGACGATCTGAATAAAATACATGCCGATAGCGATCAGCGGCAGCACGAGAATCGCACTTAAGGAGAGCCAGATGTTTTTGATCATCATGATCACCAGAATGGCGATGATCGTGAGAATGTTCGGAATCAGCTTTGTGACACCGTCGTTCAGCACATCCTTTAACGAGTTGACATCGCCGATGATGCGCGCCAGAATCTTTCCGGCCGGGCGGGTATCGAAAAAGCTGAAGCTTAAGGTCTGGATATGCGTGTAGAGCTCGTCACGGATTTCCAGAAGAATGTTGTTGGTAATACGCGCCATCAGAAGCATCCGCAGGCGGACACCGGCCGCGTAAACCAGGTTGATCACAACCATGAATACGCAGAGGGCAACAAGCCCACGCCAGTCTTTCTGCGCAATATTGACGTCGATGGCGTACTCCAGGAGCAGCGGGTTCACAGTGGAAATCGCGATGGTAACGGCGAGAACCACGAGAACGACGGCAACCTGGCGTTTATAATTTTTTAAGTAGGAGAAGAGGCGGCGGATGGTCGCGCTCTTTAAGACCTCTTTCTGCTCTTCATCTACTTTACTGGAATTGATAGCCATAATCGTATTGTTCCTCTCTTAACGGGTAAGTAAATACAGAAGTTGTCGGGTAACAAATTAAATTGAATTAAGCATTGGCAGGAAGTGCCTGCTCGAGGGCTGCCTTTGCTTTATGGTAATCACCGTACTGAGCCTCCCAGGTGGAGTAGTACAGGCCTTTCTGTGCCATCAGACTCTCATGCGTGCCGCGCTCGGCGATGCGTCCGTGATCGAGATACAGGATCTCATCGGCATTCTGCACCGAAGAAATGCGGTGGGCAATGATGATCTTGGAAACATCTTTTTTCTCGGCGAGATGGCTCTGGATTTCGTATTCGGTCTCCATATCGAGCGCCGAGGTGGAATCATCCAGTACGAGGATCGGAGCCTGTTTTGCCAGGGCGCGTGCGATGGAAAGACGCTGCTTCTGACCGCCGGAAAGTCCCATGCCGCGCTCGCCGATGACCGTTTCGTACTGATCGGAAAGGTGATCGACGAACTCGGAAGCACACGCAGCGGAGACGGCGTTATGTACCTCTTCGGATTTCATTGTGCTGCGGCTGCCGAGGCGGACATTCTCAGAAATCGTGTCTGAGAACAGGAAGACGTCCTGCATGACGACGGAAGAAGTATCGCGCACGGTGCGCAGCGGCAGGGTGCGGATGTCGTGGCCGTCGAGACAGATGGAACCGTCGGTGACATCGTAAAAACGCTCGAGCAGATTGACGATGGTTGTTTTTCCGGAACCCGTCATACCCATGATGCCGAGTGTGTGGCCCTGCTTTAAGGTAAAGTCGATATCCTGCAGAATCGGTGTGTCATGCAGGGAGAAATCGACGTGATGGAATTCCAGGTCACCCGGAAGTTTTGAAAGCTCCACCGGATTTTCCGGTTCTGCGATCTGCGGCTCCTCTGCGAGAATTTTGTTCAGCTTCTTGTTGGAAGCAATCGCAGAAGCGAAGCAGTTGCCGAGCCAGCCGACGTTTTCGATCGGCCAGGTGATCTTGGAGGTGTACTCCATAAAGGCCGTTAAAACACCGAGCGTAATGCGTCCGTGGATGACACCGTAGCCGCCCGCGAGAAGGACGAGCACGCGCATCAGCTTCGTAAGAAACGAGATGGCGGGATCGTATTTCATCAGGACGCGCGCCTGATCCATGTTGAGATCGCAGTATTTCTGATTGTGTTTCCGGAATTTTTTGATCTCATACGGTTCCCGTGCAAAGGATTTGACGGTGCGGACACCGGCGAGATTTTCCTGTGCAACGGTATTCATGACGGCGTTTTCCTCGCTGATCGCATCGTAGACACGGTCGAGTTCTTTTTCGAGGCGGATTGCGATGCCTGCGACGAAAGGAAGGATCGCCACGGAGACGAGTGTCAGCGGCAAATCCAGTTTGACCATACTGACCATTGCCATCATGATACAGATCAGGCCTTCTAAGATCAGCATGCCGGCAAAGCCGAGGATATCCCAGATCCGGTCGACGTCATCGCGCACGCGGGCGAGGAGTTCGCCGGTATTGTTTTTGTCAAAGTATTCCACCGAAAGCCGCTGGACGTGGCGGAACAGGTTGTCCCTCATCTGGCTGGCGACGCGGACGCTGCTGACATCGAATAAAAATTCTTTGATGTACTGAAACAGGGCTTTTGCGGCACCGATCAGAAGAAAGGCGGCAAGGTATTTCCAGAGCAGTTCCATTTTGTGACTGACCAGCACGTCATCCACGATGTGCAGCGTGACAAGCGGCGCGAGCATATCGAGAAAGACACTTAAGGCCATGGAACCAAAAGCGAAAACGTAGTAGTACCAGTTCTGGAGCAGGTACTTACCGATTGGATTTTTCTTCATGAATGTTAAAACCTCCTCATTGATGTCGTTTGGGTGTCTGGCAGAACATAGGCTTTCAAAAGCTCCGTAAGTGTGGGAACGGAACAACGGGAAACGAAAGCGAAGGCTGCGTTTGTATATAAAAGAAGGGAATCGATGCGGTAAGAAGACCGCGGAATCTGCCTGCCGGAAACGGAGCGAAGCCGGAAAGAACGGTTTCGTACTGTTTATAGCAATAAAAAAAGCCGCAGTATCGACGTACCGCGCCTTCTGTGCGAAATAGCAGGCATAAAGAATGCATAGAGATTTGTTATGCAGAGTTAATGCTTACAAAGAATTTCGAAAGAAGGGCAGCCACCTGGTTTGATCGCCATACGAAGTTTATTCTGTTTTACGCTGGATGCATAAATAAGATTGATCATAAGTGGTGTTCTCCTTTCATGATTTTTTCTGCCGCATCTGATCGAACACGACAGCTTATGGTTCTAAGCTACTCCTGTTTTCCAGATTTGTCAATTGTTATTTTCAAAAATTAAAAAATAAAAGCTGCAAAAGGTATGAAAATTGCGAATTTGGGTAGCTGTTTCGGGGAATATGCGATATAATAAACGAGAATATAAGCGGAAAAATCACAAGCTAACATGTGAAACGAGGGGACAAAAAGATGGAAAAAATAATTGCAGGCCTGGTGCAGATGGATTCTGGGCCGGATATGAATGAAAATATGCGCATGGCCGAGCAGTATGTGCGGGAGGCGGCGGAACAGGGAGCGAAGCTGATTCTTTTCCCGGAGACCGCAGAATACACGGGAGCAGACATGCCGGGGCACGCAAGTGCAGTGCCGGGCTACGTCAGCCGCCGGTTTTCCAGCCTTGCCAAACGGTACGGTGTCTATCTGCACTGCGGCAGCATGACGGTACGGCGCTATCCGGGGCGTCCGTCCAACACGTCGTTTCTGTTCGGACCAGATGGAGAAACGATTGCAGAATACAGCAAAATACATATGTTTGACGTAAATATTCCGGGCAGTGTCTCCTACGAAGAATCACGCGAGATCTGCCCGGGAAATGAAATTGTTCTTGCGGACACGGCGCTTGGCCTGTTCGGCATGAGCATCTGCTACGATATTCGCTTTCCGGAACAGTACCGGCTGATGGCATCCTCTGGAGCAGATGCATTTCTGATAGCGGCGGATTTTACGAAAGCAACGGGAGAGCGCCACTGGGAAGTACTGCTGCGCACGCGCGCCATTGAAAACGGATGCTACGTGCTCGCCGCCAACCAGTGCGGCCAGAAAGCGCGGTTTGAGGCGTACGGCCATTCCATGATCATTGCGCCGGACGGCGAAATTCTTGCGGAGGCAGATGATACCCCGCAGGTACTCATCGCAGAGCTGGATCCGGAAGTGCTGGAGCGGACAAGAAATGAAATCCCGTCTCTGGAAAACAGGAGAGACGATCTTTACCGTGTAAGCTCGGGAAACGTACGGATTTATGAAGAATAAAAATGCAGGGAGGAAATAAGAAGATGGATCAGTTTATACAGTATACCCCGACGGAAGTCGTGTTCGGAAAAGAGACCGAAAACCAGGCAGGCGCTGAGGTAAAGAAATGGGGCGGCACAAAGGTGCTCGTCGTTTACGGAGGCGGAAGTGCAAAACGGAGCGGTCTTCTGGACCGAGTGGAAGCATCTCTTGCAAAAGAGGGCCTTGCCTTTGAAGAGCTTGGCGGCGTAAAACCAAACCCGAGACTTGCCCTTGCCGAGGAGGGTGTGAAAAAAGCAGTGGAAATGCAGGCAGACTTTATTCTTGCCGTCGGCGGCGGAAGCTCGATTGACACCGCAAAAGCCGTTGCACACGGAGCTGCAAATCCGGAGGAGGCACTCTGGGATATCTGGACGAAAAAAGTACCGCTGACAAAATCTCTCCCGGTAGGAGCGGTTCTGACGATTCCGGCAGCCGGAAGCGAGATGAGCGATTCAGCAGTTCTGACAAACGAGGCAATCGGCAAAAAGGCCGGCATCAACACGCCGTTCAACCGCTGCAAATTTGCCATCATGAATCCGGAGCTGGCAGCAACCCTGCCGAAATACCAGATTGCCTGCGGCGTAACCGACATCATGATGCACACGATGGAGCGCTATTTCATTCCGGAGAGCCAGTGCGAGATGACGGACGAGATCGCAGAGGGACTCCTCCGTACCGTAATCAAAAACGGACCGAAGGTTCTGGAAAACCCATCCGATTACAATGCGATGGCGGAAATCATGTGGTGCGGAAGCCTGTCACACAATGGACTGACGGAGTGCGGACGCGGCAAAGATTTTTCGGTACATAAATTCGGCCATGCGTTAAGTGCAAAATACGATGTAGCACACGGCGCATCCCTGGCGGCAGTCTGGGGTGCCTGGGCGAAATACCAGTACGATGAGGAGACGGTTCTCTGGCGGTTTGCACGGTTTGCAGAAAAAGTCTGGGGCATCACAGAGGGAAGCGATCACAAACGGGCAACGGAAGGCATTGAGCGCACAGTAGCGTTCTTCCATTCGCTCGGCATGCCGACCTCCCTGCATGAGCTTGATATCCCGAACCCGTCGGATGAGGATCTGCGTGCCCTTTCCATGGATGCAACACAGCAGGACACTGTAAAACTGTCCCGCATCCGCAAGCTGGGCGCACAGGAAGTATACGAGATTTACCAGATGGCGCGATAAAAGGAGGAAAACCAGATGGCAAAAAAGAAAATCGCAGCACTGCTGATCGCAGCGGTCGTTGCGGCAGGAGGCTGGGCGCTTCCGGCAAGGGTAAGCGCAGCAGAAAATGACGGCACGGCCGTAACCTGGCAGCAGGATGAGACGGAAAGTTCCGAGCAGAATTCGGATGAGGAAGCGGCAGTGCAGGAGCAGAGCGGTACTTCGGAAAACGAGACGCCGGCTGTTACGATTCCAGGTGAGGACAACGAACAGGAGCCGGAAGAGAAACTTCCTGCCGGCTGGGTGAAACAGGAGGACGGAAGCTGGAAATACAGAAAAGAGGACGGCACGATGGCCGCCAGCGAGTGGATCACCCATCTGAACCGGAGATATTATCTGAATGCAGACGAAATCATGTGCACGGGTCTTTCGATGGTCAACGGAAAGCTCTATTATTTTGAGAGCTGGGGCGGAGCCGGATACAAAGGCTGGAAAAAAGTCGGCGGGGCATGGTACTATCTGAACGAGGACGGAAGCGTCAAAACGAATGAATGGTTCGTTCACGACAAGAGAACATACCATGTAGATGAAAACGGTGTGATGAGCACCGGACTGCAGAAGATTGACGGAACGCTCTACTACTTCGAGAGCTGGGGCGGAGCCGGATTCCAGGGCTGGAAAAAAGTCGGCGGAACATGGTACTATCTGAATGAGGACGGAAGCCTCAGAACGAATCAGTGGTTTGTGCATGATAAAAGAACGTACCATGTAGACGCAGACGGTGTGATGAGTACCGGCTGGCAGACGATTGACGGCGTTGATTATTACTTTGAAAGCTGGGGCGGCATGCGCGTGAACGCCTGGGCGGCCAAGGGCAGTGACTGGTATTACATGGACAGCAACGGAACCCCCAAAGGGGAAGGCTGGCTGCTGTATGACAAGAACTGGTATTATCTGAGGCAGGACGGCAAAATGATGCACAGTGAATGGCTGTGGTATGATAATAACTGGTATTACCTGCAGAGCTGGGGCGGCATGTATAAGAGCCAGTGGGTAACGATCAAAGGCGCAACGTATTACTTCCGGAGCTGGGGCGGTATTTACAAGAACGGCTGGCAGGAAGTGGACGGAAAAACGTATTACTTCCGAAGCTGGGGCGGCATCTATAAGGATACCTACATCGACGGCTATTACGTTGATAAAAACGGTGTCCGCCGGAACAGCAAAAATATCTGCGTGGCAATCGACGCAGGACACCAGAGAAGAGGAAACAGCGAGAAAGAGCCGATCGGACCGGGATCATCGACCTATAAGGCGAAGGTTGCTTCCGGAACATGCGGTGTGGCAACCGGCATCAATGAGTATGAGCTGAACCTTGCGGTATCTTTAAAGGTACGCGATATCCTTGAGGAGCGCGGCTACGATGTTTACATGATCCGCGAGACGCACGACGTCAATATCAGCAACTCCGAGCGTGCAAAACTTGCCGCGCAGAACGGAGCAGACATTCTCGTGCGTGTACACGCGAACGGAGATTCGAACCAGTCGGTTTACGGAGCACTCACGATGGCACCGAGCAGCAGAAATACGTATCTTTCCGGTGATGTGGTCAGCAAGAGCCAGAAGCTCTCCCAGAAGATGATCGCAGCATTCTGCAAAGACACCGGTGCGAAGAACCGCGATGTGATTTACACCGATTCCATGAGCGGCATCAACTGGAGTACCATTCCGGTCACGATCATTGAGCTTGGCTTCATGAGCAATCCTTCCGAGGACCGTTTGATGGCAACCGAGGATTACCGAAACAAGATGGCACAGGGAATTGCGGACGGAATCGACGCATATTACGAATAAACAAAGGGACCTGCCTGAAATGGGCGGGTCCTTTTTGCATGCAAAAAAGAAAGCGGAGCGAGTCCGCTTTCTTTTGGGAATCCATAGGATCAGATCTTATTTGTTGTTGTTTTTCTCCAGCTCCTGCATTTTCATCGCACGAACCTTCAGCGGCAGACCGAACAGTGTGATGAATCCGTCTGCATCGTGGTGATCGTAGAGATCGCCGGTGGTGAAGGAAGCAAGAGACTCATTGTACAGGCTGTACGGAGAAGACTCGCCGGCTTTGATGATGTTGCCTTTGAACAGTTTGAATTTTACTTCGCCTGTTACGTATTTCTGGGTTACATCAACGAATGCCTGGATTGCCTCGCGCAGAGGAGTGTACCATTTTCCTTCGTAAACAACCTCAGCAAGCAGGTTTCCGAGATCTTTCTTTGTTTTCAGGGTCTCACGGTCGAGAATCAGCTCCTCTAACTGCTCATGTGCAGCCATCAGGATGGTTCCGCCAGGAGTCTCATAAACACCGCGGGATTTCATGCCGACAACACGGTTCTCAACGATATCAACAATACCGATGCCGTGTTTTCCGCCCAGCTTGTTCAGCTCGGTGATGATTTCAGAAACTTTCATTTCTTTTCCGTTTAAGGTCTTCGGAACGCCGGCCTCAAAGGTCATGGTTACGTACTCGCCTTCGTCCGGAGCTTTTTCCGGAGGAGTGGTCAGTACGAGAAGATCGTCGTAGTTCGGCTCGTTGGACGGATCCTCAAGCTCAAGTCCCTCATGGCTGATGTGCCACAGGTTACGGTCACGGCTGTAGCTGTGGTTTGCATCAAACGGAAGGTCGATGCCGTGTGCTTTACAGTAAGCCAGCTCGTCTTCACGGGACTGCATGGTCCATACATCGGTCATTCTCCAAGGAGCGATTACTTTGATATCCGGAGCAAGGGCTTTGATGCCGAGCTCGAAACGGATCTGGTCATTTCCTTTACCGGTAGCGCCGTGGCAGATGGCAACAGCACCTTCTTTTCTTGCGATCTCAACGAGTTTCTTTGCGATAACCGGACGTGCCATGGAAGTACCGAGCAGGTATTTGTTCTCATAAACAGCGCCTGCTTTTACGCACGGCATGATGAAGTCTTCACTGAACTCGTCGATAACGTTTTCGATATATAATTTGGAAGCGCCGGAAAGTTTTGCTCTCTCATCGAGGCCAACCAGCTCGTTTCCCTGGCCGCAGTCGATGCAGCAGCAGATTACTTCGTAGTCAAAGGTCTCTTTCAGCCACGGAATAATGGCAGTAGTATCAAGTCCGCCGGAATAGGCAAGTACAACTTTTTCTTTCATAATGTAAGATCCTCCTTGGATTTCTCGTGCACCTATATGCGCGGTGCATCGTCAATGACTAAAATATACATCATACGACAGGATTATGCAAGCTTTTTTTCAGAAATTCAAAAAAAACTTGCATAATATACATTTGAGGTGTATACTTATGCAGTCGACGGTATATGACAGCAGAAAACAAAGATTTTTCATTGAAAAAAGAAAATAATTGAGCTATCATAAAGAGAAAAGAAAAAATGTCCGGCAAGACAAGAAAACGGGCGAAAGAAAAAAGGAGAAAAAGGTATGATCAGAGCAGGAATTATCGGTTCTACAGGATATGCAGGAGGCGAGCTGGTGCGTATTCTCCTGGGACACAAAGATGTGGAGATTAAATGGTATGGTTCCAGAAGCTATATCGATAAGAAATATGCGTCGGTTTACCAGAATATGTTTCAGTTAGTAGACGATGTCTGCAAGGACGACAACATGGAGCAGCTTGCAAAGGAAGTAGACGTCATTTTTACAGCAACTCCGCAGGGCCTCTGTGCTTCCCTGGTAAATGATGAAATTCTTTCGAAAGTAAAGGTCATCGACCTGAGCGCCGATTTCCGTATTAAAGATGTAAAAACGTATGAAGAGTGGTACAAGATCGAGCATAAATCCCCGCAGTATATCGACGAGGCGGTTTACGGACTGTGCGAGATCAACCGTGAGAAAGTAAAACAAGCGCGCATCGTGGCAAACCCGGGATGCTATCCGACCTGCTCAACTCTTTCGATTTATCCTTTATTAAAGGAAGATCTGATTGATGGAAACACCATCATTATTGATGCAAAATCAGGAACTTCCGGAGCAGGAAGAGGAGCGAAAGTGGACAACCTCTACTGCGAGGTCAATGAAAACATCAAGGCATACGGCGTTGCCGGCCACCGCCACACACCGGAGATCGAGGAGCAGCTTTCCTATGCAGCTGGCTACCCGATCACCCTGAACTTCACCCCGCATCTTGTTCCGATGAACCGCGGCATTCTCGTAACGGCATATGCATCCCTGAAAAAAGATGTGACTTACGAAGAGGTTAAAGCCGTTTATGATAAGTATTATGCCAACGAGCAGTTTGTACGTGTTCTCGATAAGGATGTCTGCCCGCAGACGAAATGGGTCGAGGGAAGCAACTATGTGGATGTCAACTTCAAGATTGATCCGAGAACGAAACGAATCATCATGATGGGTGCGATGGACAACCTGGTCAAAGGCGCAGCAGGACAGGCGGTACAGAATATGAACCTGATGTTCGGCCTGCCGGAAAACGAAGGCCTGTGCATGCCGCCGATGTTCCCGTAAAAAAGACAGAAGCAGACAACAGACGGAATTTACGAAAAGTGAGGATAAAAGAATGAAAAAGATTGAAGGAGGCATCACTGCTGCAAAAGGTTTTCAGGCAGCAGGCGGCGCAGCAGGAATTAAAAAACAGGGCGTAAAGGATATGGCACTTGTCTACAGCGAGGTACCGTGCGTAGCAGCAGGAACCTTTACTACAAACATCGTAAAAGCAGCTCCGGTCAAATGGGACCAGGAGATTGTATACAACCATCCAACCGCACAGGCAATCGTCTGCAACAGCGGAATCGCCAATGCATGCACCGGCGAGGAGGGCTATGGCTACTGCAGAAAAACCGCAGAGGCAGCATCGGCTGCACTTTCCATTCCAGAGGACTCCGTTCTCGTTGCATCGACCGGTGTTATCGGAAAACAGATTCCGATCGATAAGATCGCAGCCGGCGTGGAAATGCTGAAACCGCAGCTTGCAGCTACAAGAGAAGCCGCAGCTACAGCAGCACAGGCGATCATGACAACCGACACCGAGCCGAAGGAAGTTGCTGTTCAGATCGAAATCGGCGGAAAAACCGTAACGATCGGCAGCATGTGCAAGGGCTCCGGCATGATCCATCCGAATATGTGCACCATGCTGAGCTTTGTGGCAACCGATGCCAATATTTCGAAAGAGATGCTGCAGAAAGCACTGAGCGAAGTCGTACCGGACACCTACAACATGGTTTCCGTAGACGGTGATACTTCCACAAACGATACCGTTCTCCTTCTGGCAAACGGTCTTGCCGGAAACCCGGAAATTACGGAAGAAAACGAGGATTACAAGATTTTCAAAGAAGCACTCTTTGAAGTCAATAAAACACAGGCGATGCACATCGCAGGCGACGGCGAGGGCGCAACCGCACTGTTCGAAGTGACGATTCAGGGAGCCGAGAGCAAAGAGCAGGCCGTGACACTGGCAAAATCCGTCATCACATCGAGTCTGACGAAAGCGGCAATCTTCGGCCATGACGCCAACTGGGGAAGAATCCTCTGCGCGATGGGTTACTCCGGAGCAAAATTCGATCCGGAAAATGTAGATCTCTACTTTGAGAGCGCAGCCGGAAAACTGCAGATTATCACGAAAGGTGTTGCCGTTGACTACAGCGAGGAGGAGGCAACGGAGATCCTCTCCGAGCCGAAAGTAACTGCGATCGCCGACATCCACATGGGAGAGGCGGCAGCAACGGCATGGGGCTGCGACCTGACCTATGACTATGTAAAAATTAATGCGGATTACCGTTCTTAAAAAACATTCGGATGAAATTCTGAGGGAATACAACGAAAACGTGCCGGGAAATCGTGTTTCCGGTACAGCAGAACCAGGAATCAAAAGAGGAGAGCGAGGAAAAAATCATGGTAAATCAGATGTATCTGGACAAAGCAAATGTGCTGATCGAGGCACTTCCTTATATTCAGCGGTTCAACCGCAAAATCATTGTCATCAAATACGGCGGAAGCGCGATGGTGGATGAAGAGCTGAAGAGAAACGTCATTCAGGACGTTGTTCTTCTGAAGCTGGTTGGATTCAAACCAATCATCGTACACGGCGGCGGAAAGGAAATCAGCCGCTGGGTCGGAAAGGTCGGCATGGAACCGAAGTTTGTCAACGGCCTTCGTGTAACGGATGCGGATACGATGGAAGTGGCAGAGATGGTGCTGAATAAGGTCAACAAAGAGCTTGTCACCATGATTCAGTCGCTCGGTGTCAACGCAGTCGGCATCAGCGGAAAAGACGGCGGTCTCTTAAACGTAGAGAAAAAGCTGTCCAAGGGAGAGGACATCGGCTTCGTTGGAAATATCAAAAATGTAAATCCGAAGGTGCTGTACGATCTTCTGGACAACGACTTCCTGCCGGTTGTCTGCCCGGTTGGCATGGACGATGATTTCAACACCTACAACATTAACGCAGACGACGCAGCCTGCGCGATCGCAGAGGCGTTAAATGCAGAAAAACTGGCATTCCTGACCGATATCGAGGGTGTATACAAAGATCCGAAGGACCCGGAGAGCCTGATTTCCGAGCTCCACGTACAGGAAGCAAGAGATCTCATCACCAACGGAAATGTCGGTGGCGGTATGATTCCAAAGCTCCAGGGCTGTATCGACGCGATTGAGAACGGTGTTTCAAGAGTCCACATCATGGACGGAAGAATCCAGCACTGCCTGCTGCTTGAGATCTTTACGAACAAAGGAATTGGTACGGCGATTTTAGGGGAAAACAAGGAGAAATTCAATCATGAAGACGAATGAGTATATGGAACAGACCGAGCAGTACGTGCTCCACACCTATAACCGGTTCCCGCTCGTGATCGACCACGGCGAGGGCGTTCATCTGTATGACACCGACGGAAAAGCATATCTGGACTTTGCAGCAGGTATCGCGGTATATGCGCTCGGCTACAGCAATGACGATTATAAAAAAGCAGTGAAAGACCAGGTGGACAAAGTCATCCATGTTTCCAACCTGTTCTACAATGTGCCGATGGGCTCCGCGGCAGAAAAGCTGGCGAAGGCATCCGGCATGGATAAAGTATTCTTTACGAACAGCGGTACGGAGTCGATCGAGGGAGCCATCAAAGTAGCGAGAAAATACGCTTACTTAAAAGACGGCAGCAACGATCACGAGATCATCGCGATGAACCATTCTTTCCATGGAAGAAGCCTTGGAGCGCTTTCTGTAACAGGAAATACGCATTATCAGGATCCGTTCAAACCGCTGATCGGCGGCATTA
The DNA here is from genome assembly GCF_003460685.1 of Blautia sp. OF03-13. Classification (NCBI taxonomy): domain Bacteria; kingdom Bacillati; phylum Bacillota; class Clostridia; order Lachnospirales; family Lachnospiraceae; genus Blautia; species Blautia sp. OF03-13. The sequence continues at coordinate 68,287 of NZ_QTVR01000008.1, forward strand.
AATTTGCGGATTTTAATGATCTGGAGAGCGTAAAGGCACAGATTACCGACAAGACATGTGCGATCATCATGGAGACTGTACAGGGCGAGGGCGGTATCTATCCGGCAACGAAAGAATTTTTACAGGGCGTGCGCGATCTGTGTGACGAGCACGACATTCTGCTGATCCTCGATGAGATCCAGTGCGGCATGGGAAGAACAGGAAAGCTGTTCGCATGGCAGGATTACGGCGTACAGCCGGATGTCATGACGTGTGCAAAAGCACTTGGCTGCGGCGTTCCGGTCGGCGCCTTCGTGCTGAATAAAAAGACGGCAGAGCATTCGCTCATTCCGGGAGACCACGGAACGACATACGGCGGAAACCCGCTGGCCTGCGCGGCTGTCAATGCTGTATTTGAATGCTATGAGAAACAGCATGTCGTAGAGCATGTAGCAGAGACGGCTCCGTATCTGGAGAAAAAGCTGGACGAGCTGGTGGAAAAATATGACTGCCTCGCAGCACGCCGTGGAAAAGGCTTTATGCAGGGCCTTGTCGTAACGGGACGTCCGGTCGGAGAAGTCATCAACCGCGCGATTGAGAACGGACTTCTTGTGATTTCCGCCGGAAGCGACGTTCTTCGTATGGTACCGCCGCTTGTGATTACGAAAGATGACATCGATGAGATGATTGAAAAACTGGAGAAAGCATTACAGTAATGTGAAATAGACAGCCGTCTGGTTTCCTAGGCAGGAGACCGGTCGGCTGTTTTCCTGCTGTCCCTGAGTTCTGTATAAAAACGGGGAAAAAAGGAATAGTATAAAATGTACTCTCGGAGCCTTTCTGCACTTGCTTTTACGGCCGATTTTCCGCCAGCTGCACCCAAATTTCATCAACGTACGCACCGCGTACGCCTCAGAAATTTGGGCACAACTGACAAAAAATCTTCTCGTAAAATCAAGCGCAGAAAGACTCCGAGAGTACATAAAAAAACAGCAGGAGGAAAAATCAATGGCGGGAATTTTAACAGCGCTGCTCTCCGGAGCGCTGATGAGTATTCAGGGTGTATTCAACACGGAGGTGACGAAACAGACGAGTACATGGCTGGCGGCCGGCTGGGTGCAGATCAGTGCGTTTGTCGTCTGTCTTGCGGCATGGTGCATTACCGGGAGGGAGCCGATCGGGGATCTGTTCCGCGTAAAGCCGTGGTATCTGCTGCTCGGCGGTGCAATTGGCGCGTTTATCACGATCACGGTTATCTGGAGTATGGCAGGGCTCGGCCCGGCGAAGGCGGCGATGCTGATCGTCATTTCCCAGCTCGCAGCGGCGTGGCTGATTGAACTGTTCGGCCTTTTCGGTATGGAAAAAACGGATTTCACCGTGCGCAAGCTGCTCGGCATGGCAGTGGCAGTTGTGGGAATTGTAGTGTTTCAGTGGGAATAACGATTAAGATTTCTACTTGTATTTTTATGGTTTCTTCGATACAATAGAAACGTAGTTATGCGTACACAAGGGACCCTTGCGCGTCAGATGCGAAGCGGAAGGGAGTACACAGCATGAAATTGAAAAAACAGCAGGACAGAGGCAGAAAACATGCAAAAATACTGGCGGCGATGCTGGTTTTTTTGCTCTGCGGATGCAACCACAGGGATACAGAATACAAACTGTCAGATAGCACAGGCGGGAGCACGGCGGAAAACGTTTTCGGGAATCAGAAGGAAGTGGATGAGGAGCAGACGGTTTCCGAAAAAAGCGCCGGAGAAACCACAGGCATTCCGGAAAAACGTGAGGCACAGGAGGCAGCACCGGAAGAAACGGTGCAGGTTTATATCTGCGGTGCGGTCGCTTCCCCCGGTGTCTACACGCTGCCGGGCGGAAGCCGCGTAGTGCAGGCTGTGGAAGCGGCAGGCGGATTTCTGCCGGATGCTGAAGAAAAAATCCTCAATCTTGCACGGAAAATCGAAGACGGAGAGCAGATCACCGTCTGGACGCGCGAGGAGGCAGAAAACATGGAAATCACGGAAACGCCGCAGCAGAATACGGGCGGCACGGAGCAGGCTTCCGGTTCCGGCAAAGTCAACCTGAACACGGCCGGAAAAGAAGAACTGATGACACTCTCCGGCATCGGAGAGAGCCGTGCGGATGCCATCATCGCCTACCGCGAAGCAAACGGCCCGTTTGGTTCGATTGAGGAGATTATGAACATTGAGGGCATCAAGGGAAAGATGTTTGAAAAGATAAGGGGTTCTATCGAGGTTTAGAACAAGAAGGAGAAGAAATGGCAAAGAAAGTTCTTGTAGTTGATGATGAAAAACTGATCGTAAAAGGAATCCGCTTCAGCCTGGAGCAGGACGGCATGGAGGTTGACTGCGCATACGACGGCGAGGAAGCACTCTCCATGGCAAAAGAAAAAGAATACGATATGATCCTTCTGGATCTGATGCTGCCAAAGCTGGACGGATTGTCCGTCTGCCAGCAGATCCGTGAATTTTCCAACGTTCCGATCGTCATGCTGACCGCAAAGGGCGAGGACATGGACAAAATCCTGGGACTGGAATACGGCGCAGATGATTACATCACAAAGCCGTTCAACATTCTGGAAGTAAAAGCACGCATCAAGCCATCATGCGCCGTGCGGCCCGCCAGGAGCCAAAAGAAGAGAAAGCAAAAGTCGTACAGGTGAAAGACCTGCGGATCGACTGCGAGAGCAGAAGAGTCTTCATCGGAGACCGCGAGATCAATCTGACTGCGAAGGAGTTCGATGTGCTCGAGCTTCTCGTCTTCAATCCGAACAAGGTGTACAGCAGAGAGAACCTGCTGAACATTGTCTGGGGCTATGAGTACCCGGGCGACGTGCGCACCGTAGATGTACATATCCGCCGTCTGCGCGAAAAGATTGAGAAAAATCCAAGTGAACCGAAGTACGTTCACACAAAGTGGGGAGTTGGTTACTATTTCCAGGCTTAAAAACAAAGAAAAATGGAAGTTTCTGCGGAGTCTGCGCTTCCGCATCACGGTGATTCTTGTGATCATCGGCATTGTACCGTGTGTGATCCTTGAGAAGAGCATCGTAAACAGCTATGAGGACCGTGCGGTATCGGTGCGCAGCATTACCGTAAAAAATCAGTGCGATATTATCTGCAACCAGCTCATCCAGCAGAATTACATGGAAGATCCTGGATCGGATGTCATCAACGGACAGCTCAGTATGCTGACGAATATCTACGGCGGCAGAATCCTGATTATCGACCAGGATTTCCGCGTCATCAAAGATACGTACGATATGGACCGCGGAAAGACGATTATCTCGCAGGAGGTCATCCAGAGCTTTCAGGGCAAGGAGACGAGCCAGTACGACCGGAAAAACAACTATCTGGAAATGACGGTGCGGATTCAGAATACCGAGACGAAGGAGACGCTCGGCGTTATGCTCGTCAGCATTTCGACGGATGAGATCCGTGCGAATATGAAAATTCTGGAGACGAAGGGAATGACGATTCTTTCGATCATTACGCTTCTCGTGCTGGTCTTTGGCTATCTGCTCGCGGGCATTCTGATGAAGCCGTTCCAGAAGGTCACCCGTTCCATCGAGGACATCACCGACGGCTATCTCGACGAAAGCATTTCTGTTCCGGATTACCTCGAGACAGAGCTGATCACGGACGCATTCAACAAGATGCTGACCCGCGTCCGTACGCTCGACGATTCCCGCCAGGAATTTGTTTCGAACGTCTCGCATGAGTTAAAGACGCCGCTTGCGTCCATGAAGGTTCTGGCGGATTCGCTGAACGGGCAGGAGGGCGTTCCGGTGGAACTTTATCAGGAGTTCATGCAGGATATTACCTCGGAGATCGACCGCGAAAACCAGATTATTACCGACCTTTTGTCGCTGGTCAAGATGGATAAAAAGGTGGCAGACCTCAATATCACCCAGGTCAATATCAACGAGCTGTTAGAGCAGCTGCTGAAGCGGCTTCATCCGATTGCCGCACAGAAAAATGTGGAGCTCATTCTCGACAGCTTCCGCCCGGTCAATGCGGAGGTGGATGCGACGAAGCTCTCGCTGGCGTTCTCGAACCTGATCGAAAACGGCATCAAATACAACAACGAGAATGGATGGGTGCGTGTATCCTTAAATGCGGATCACAAATATTTCTACGTGACGGTGGCAGACTCCGGCATCGGCATCCCGGAGGAGTCGATTGCGCATATCTTCGAGCGTTTCTACCGCGTGGACAAGTCCCACTCGCGGGAAATCGGCGGAACCGGCCTTGGCCTTGCGATTGCGCGGAGCGCGATTGTCATGCACCGGGGAGCGATCCGTGTATACAGCAAAGAAAACGAGGGAACGACATTTTCCGTGCGGATTCCTCTGAATTACGTGATGTAGGAGGTGGCGCACATGAAACGGATACTTGGCGTACTGCTGGCCGGCGTGCTGCTTCTTAGCGGCTGCGGGCAGTGGCAGAAGAGCCAGAAGGAGTCGGCGTATCACCTGTACTGCCTGGACAAAACCGGCACAACACTGGTGCAGGAGCCGTATGAACCAAAAGAAGGAACGGATCAGAAACTGATCAAGGAGCTGGTTGACGCGCTGCAGGAGAAACCTGCCAAGGACGGAAACCAGGCACTTCTTTCCAATGGGATTTCCATCAAGACGTATACGCTGGAGAACGGGCTCCTTACGCTGAACTTAAGTGGAGAGTACGGAGAGCTTGCGCGGCCGCAGGAGGTTTTGGTGCGTGCAGGACTGGTGCGTACCTTTGTGCAGGTTCCGGAGGTGGAGCGCGTGACGCTTCTGATTGACGGGGATCCGTTAAAGGATTCCAAAGGACGCGAGATCGGAACGATGACGGCGGACAGCTTTCTGGAAAATTCCGGAAGGGAAATTTATCAGTATCAGTATGCGACGCTGACACTGTATTTTGCAAATGAAGCAGGCGATCATCTTGTGAAAGAGACGCGGCGGGTGCCGTACAGCACGAACATTCCGCTGGAACGTGTCGTGGTGGAGCAGCTGATGAAGGGACCGAAAGAAGACGGCCACTATGCAGTGCTGCCGGATACGATGAATGTCTTAAGTGTCACGACATCCGATCGGATTGCCTATGTGAATTTTGACAAATCTTTTAAGGATTCTGCGCTTTCGAGTGTGGCGGAGCAGATTCCGATTTACGCGGTGGTGGATTCCATCACGGCGAACTGTAAGGTGGATAAGGTGCAGTTTTCCATCAACGGAGAGAGCGATGTAACCTTCCGTGAAACGATGAAACTCAATCAGTTCTACGAGGAAGACCTGTCTTATCTGGAGGAAAAAGATACATGAGAAAACGGCCCATGTGCCTGGCGTGTCTTGGATTCATGCTGGTGCTTGTGCTGCTGCGGATTGCGGGCGTGCCTCTTGGCACGCCTTTTTCTGACCCCAAATACGAAAACAAAGCGCAGCAGGGCAGGAAGGTGTGGATTGCAGGGACAATTGAAACGTATGAGAAAAAGAGCAGCAACAACGGGTATGTGCTGCGTGGGGAGGGAAGCAAAGGGAAAATTTATCTGCTCGCAAAGCGGGGAGATCTGCCGGTCGGAGCCGCTGTGCGGGTGTACGGAACTGTAAAAAAGCCGGAAAGCCCGCGCAATCCGGGGATGTTTGATGAGAAAACATATTATGAGGGAAAAGGCTGTGCGTTCTACGTGATTTCGGAACGGGAGGAAGTTGTGGATGTCGGGCGGTGGAATCTCGGCGAAGCGCTCCGGCTGGAGCGGGAGCGGTGCTGTGCCGTTTTAAAAGAAATGATGCCGGAGGAGGAGGCAGGTGTGCTTTCTGCGATGCTGCTCGGGGAACGGTCGGAACTCACGGAGGAGACGTATCTGGCGTATCAGCAGAGCGGTCTGCTGCACCTGATTTCCGTTTCCGGCATGCATCTGATGCTGCTCGGCATGGCACTCCGACGGCTGCTGATGGCACTGCATCTGCCGAAAACTCCCGCATCTCTGGCAGCGGCCGCCGGTATGGTGCTGTATGGCATGTTTACCGGCAGCGGAACGGCGACCGTGCGTGCAGTGGTGATGTTTGCGGTGCGGATGGGAGCTGTCGCAGTGGGAAGGACGTATGATTCCTTAAGTGCGCTCTCTCTTGCGGCAATTCTGATGCTGGCGGAAAACCCCTCGTATCTGGAGCAGAGCGGGTTCTGGCTTTCGTTTGGAGCAGTAACAGCCATTTCCGGGGTTTATCCGGTTCTGGCGGGGGAGAAGGCGGAACGGAAGAGACGCGGGGAAAAAACGGGGTTGGAAAAGCTTGCGGCGAAAGGAAAAGAGGCTGCGATGGTGTACCTTTCCCTGCAGCTTGTCATGATCCCGCTGCAGGCGTGGTATTTTTATGAGATTCCGCTCTTTGCGTTTCTGCCGAATCTGTTTGCAGGAGCTGTCATGACGGCGGTGCTGCTGACGGGTGCTGCGGGGCTTCTGGCGGGACTGGCAAGCGTGAAAGCGGGAAGTGTTGTTCTGCTTCCGACGCGGTTCCTGCTCACACTTCTGCGGCAGATGACAGCGGCGGTCGCACAGATTCCGGGAAATGTGTGGATCTGCGGTCAGCCGGAAAAATGGCAGATGGCAGGATATGGAATCATTCTGACCGGTCTGCTGGTGATACTGTATGTGCGAAAACGAAAACGGGAGATGAATCCGGATGGGGCAAAACGAAAAGGTGCGCAGGCACGAAAGCGGGAGCGGATGCTCTTTGGTATTACCATGTTTTTTGCCTGTGTTCTGCTTTTTTACCGTCCCCGGGAAACGTTTTCCATTACAGCGCTGGACGTCGGCCAGGGCGATTCGCTGGTGGTGGAGAGCGGCCGTTTTGTGATGCTGAATGACGGCGGGAGCAGCAGTGCGTCTGCGGTCGGGGAAAAAAGGATTCTCCCATATCTGAAACAGCGCGGCATTGCCGCTCTTGATGCCGTTGTTGTCACGCACCCGGACGCAGATCACACGAACGGAATCCTCGAACTGCTGGAGCTGATCGGGGAGCAGAAAACGGCGCTTCGCATCCGCCATCTGTTCCTGCCTGTGTGGATGAAAGGAAGCGAAAAAGAAAATCCTTTTATTTTAGCCGCACAAAAAGCGGGAATTATGGTAGAATATCTAAAAAAGGGAGACGAGATCCGTGCAGGAGAACTCACCGTATCGGTACTTCATCCGGGAGCGGGCGAAGACTATACGGGAGAGGAAAACGCCGGAAGTGTTGTATTACAGCTTTCCTGCGGTGCCTGCCGCGCACTTCTGACGGGAGATCTGGAGGGAAGCGGAGAAGAAGAGGTCCTGGGGGCGGCAGAGCGGTGCCAGATTTTAAAGGTGGCGCACCACGGCTCGAGAAATTCAACGAGCGAGGCATTTCTGAACCGCATACAGCCGCAGATCAGCCTGATTTCCTGCGCGTGGCCGGGACGGTACGGCCATCCGCACCGGGAGCTGCTGGAGCGGCTTCGTGCCTGCAAAAGCCATATCTACGGAACACCGGTGGATGGAGCCGTGACAGTACAGCTGAAGCGTGACCGCCTGGCGGTTCACGGATACCGGTCGGATGTGGAATTTCCCGTCTCCTGAATGGTCAAAAGCTCCGGCTGCTGCGGCACTGCGCAAACGTGCTTCTGCCGGAACAAAAGAAAGAGGATGGAATGAAAAGCATTTTAGAAGATATCAAAACGCAGAATTTTAAGCAGGCCTACCTGCTCTACGGAGAAGAAGCCTATCTGAAGCATCAGTATAAAAACAAGCTGAAAAACGCACTGCTGCCGGAGGACGACACGATGAATTTCTCCCGCTTTGAGGGAAGAGGAACCGAGATTCCCAAAGTGATTGACCTTGCGGAGACGATGCCGTTTTTTGCGGACCGCCGTGTGATTCTGCTGGAAAATACAGGATTTTTCAAAAACAAAGCCGACGCGCTGGCAGACTACATGGGATCCCTGCCGGATTATCTGGTGCTGATCTTCGTGGAGGAGGAAGTCGATAAGCGGAACCGTATGTACAAGGCGGTGCAGAAGCAGGGAAGAGCAGTGGAATTTGCTCGTCAGGACGAAAAGACGCTGATGACCTGGGTACTCGGCATGATGAAAAAAGAGGGAAAAAAGATCACGCGCCAGGATATGGAAGATTTTCTGGAAAAGACGGGCACGGATATGGGAAATATCTCGCAGGAGCTGGAAAAACTGCTCAGCTATACGATGGGAAGAGATGTGATCACGCGGGCGGATATCGAGGCAGTCTGCACAACGCAGATTACGAACCGGATTTTCGAGATGATCCGCGCGGTAACGGAGAAGAAGCAGCGGAAAGCGCTTGATCTGTATCAGGATCTGCTGGCTTTAAAGGAGCCGCCGATGCGGATTCTCTTTCTGCTGACACGCCAGTTCAATCTGCTGCTGCAGGTCAAAGAGCTGCTGGCAGAGCACTGCGATCAGGCGACGATCGCAAAACGGACGGGACTGCAGAGCTTCGTTGTGCGGAACTATATTCCCATGTCGCGCCAGTATGCGGCGGAGGAATTAAAAGCGGCGGTCAATGACTGCGTGCAGATGGAAGAGGACGTGAAGACGGGAAAAATTTCCGATCTGCTGAGCGTGGAGCTGCTGATTACGAAATACAGCAGGGCGGCGTAAGAGCAGAGTTTTCTATAGCAAGACCCGAAAATAATGCAAAAAAGGCAGTGCTGCTGAGCGCGAATTGCAAGGAACAGATTTGAAGGCGTACCGGGGTACGACGAAAATCTGTGACGCAGTAATTCACGCTCTGCGGTGCTGAATTTTTTGCATTATTTTCGGGGATTGCTATAAAAAGAACAAGGCGTACCGGTACAGGAAAACTGGCCGATACGCCTTGTTCTGTGTTTATCAAAAGATCTGTCGCGGCGCACTCTTTTGGTAAGCATAAAAAAAGAACCCAGCCACATGACGGTATGACTAAGTTCTCTTTGTTTTATATCTTTATTATGCGATTGAGTTTACAGCTTTGCTCAGATTGGATACTTTTCTGGCAGCGTTGTTTTTATGATAAACGCCTTTAGAAGCAGCCTTGTCGATGGTAGAGATCGCATTTACTAATGCAGCAGCAGCAGCCTCTTTATCGTTTGCAGCAACAGCAGCATCTACTTTTTTCATAGAAGTCTTAACTGCAGAACGGATTGCTTTGTTGCGGTCTGCCTTTGTCTGATTTACCAGGATTCTTTTCTTTGCGGATTTAATGTTAGCCAAACTGTACACCTCCAATATTTTTAAAATTAATGTGATTTAAGGGATGTTATTCAATGGAACAGACACGGGCGCTCCACTGAAACATGCTTTATTATCCTATAATATTTCGCATGGTTTGTCAATACATATTTTTGGAAAAATTGCAAAAACTACAACAAAAATACAGGAGAAGGAGAAAAGTATGATAGGAAAGTATAGGATGCGGACAGACCTGGCGATGGAGAATCAGGAAAAATTTGAGAGGGACCATGTGGAGATCTCCGGGGTCGAGATTGAGAAGAAGAAAAGAAAGGCGGAAATTCAGACAACCATTGTGAAAATCACATCGGAGCAGGGTGCAAAATGATGGGAAAGCCGAAAGGGACGTATGTGACGATCGAAGCGCCGCTGCTTTTGACGGCAGACGAGGAGGAGAGCCGGAAAGCGGCGGAGGAGTTTTCCCACTGTCTGATGGAAATGGTGCCGGAAGCGTGCGGATCCGTTCTTGTGGCCGGCCTCGGCAACCGCGGCATCACGCCGGATGCGCTCGGGCCGGAGACGGTGGAGCAGCTTAACGTTACGCGCCATCTGGTGCGCACCTACGGAAAGAAGGGCCGGGAAGTGAGTGCCCTTGCTCCCGGCGTTATGGCACAGACGGGCATGGAGGCAGTGGAAATCCTGCGCGGAACGGCAGAACAGACCCATCCAGATGTGATTCTCGCCGTGGATGCCCTTGCCGCATGCAGTATTCACCGGCTGAACTGTACGATCCAGCTTGCCGACACCGGAATCTGGCCGGGCTCGGGCGTCGGAAACCACCGCAATGCCTTAAATCAGGAGACGCTCGGCGTGCCGGTCATCGGAATCGGTGTGCCGACCGTTGTAGGGGCAGGAACGATCGTCCACGATGCCGTCGCAGGCGTTCTGGAATCGCTGGAGGAGTCCGAGATGGATGAATTTCTGGGAGAAGTCATTTCACCGGCGCTCGAAAGCCTTTACGTGACGACAAAAGAGATCGACGAGATGGTCCGCCGCCTGGCCGGGGTTCTTGCGGCAGGTATGAATCAGGCATTTTCCGGGGAACTGTAACATATCATGAATATGGTGATAATATGTGGAATGCCAGGCGAAATGGACGATGGTTCGGATGGGGATGTCTTTTCCTGTCCTGCAGTATACTGCTGTTCCGCAGTGCAGCGGTTCTCCGGAAAAATCATTTCTCAGAGGGGAAAGTTCTGCTGCAGCGGGCGGCAGCACAGGCGGAGCAGTTATCCGTGGATGTGATGATGCCGCTTCTTTTTTATGACGGAAAAGAGGACGGAAGGGGATGGATGGAAAATCTCCTCGCGGCAGTGCGGGATCAGATACCGGCGCTTCGGGAGGGAAGCACGGCAGAAAATAAGCTGTCTGCCGGGACAGAAGCAGCGGAAACGGATACGGCGAAGCAGGATTCGAATCCGGGACCGGGAGCAGAAAGAGGGCAGACAGAATCGAAGGAGCAGGGAACTGAGGAAGATCAAAAGGATGGAACTCAAAAAGATGAAACTCAAAAAGATGGAATGGAAATCACGGAGCCGGAGCAGACGGAAACAGGAATCACAGAACCGGCAGCCGGAGAGTCGGCATCTACGGCAGAACCCGAAGCGCCACAGTCTGTCCCGGAGGAGACCATCGAAACCGGCGGCGCACCGCGTGAGATTCTCTACCCGGAGGCCGACACGATTCAGGAGACAATTTCCCCTGACCTTCTTGCTGACCCGCAGGCGCTCCTGAACCGCTTCTTCGTTGTCGATCCCAACACTTCGGTCCTGCCGGGCGAGATCGACGGCAGCACCCTGCTCGGAAAAGACCTGACCCTGCCGGAAAATGCCGAGGCCCGCAGATTCTGATCTATCATACCCATTCGCAGGAAACCTTCGCCGATTCCCGTCCGGGAGAAAGAGCGGACACGGTAATCGGCCTCGGTGATGATCTGCAGGAGCTTCTGGAAAAGCAGTACGGATACGAAGTGCTTCATATTACAGAGGCATTTGACATGAAAGAAGGCTGTCTCGAGCGGAGCCGCGCCTACAACTACGCGGAGCCGGTCATCGCAGCGGCGCTGGAAGAACACCCGTCCATTCAGGTCGTGATCGACCTGCACCGGGACGGGGTCAATGGTTCAAAACGTCTTGTGACAGAAATCAACGGAAAGCCGACCGCGCAGATCATGTTTTTCAACGGCCTTTCCCGCACGAAAGAAAGCGGCGAACTGACAAGCCTGCCCAATCCGTATCAGGCGGAAAACCTTGCATTTTCCTTTCAGATGGAGTATGAGGCAAAACAGTATTATCCCGGCTTTTCGCGCTGTATCTATTTAAAAGGCTACCGCTACAACCTCCATCTCCGCCCGAGATCTGTTCTTCTCGAGGTTGGTGCGCAGACGAATACGGTCGAGGAGGTGAAAAATGCAATGGGGCCGTTTGCGGATATCCTGCATAAGGTTCTGTCGGGCAAAAGTCCGGCATCAGGCGGATAAATTTATCTTGCTTTTTTGAGTGGAATTTCGTATCATACAAAATAGACATGAGATAAAATTGATATTTAACCCGTGAAAAAGCAGGAGGAAAAAACTTGTCAGGAATAGATCAGAGTAAAATTCGTAATTTTTGTATTATTGCCCATATCGACCATGGAAAATCAACCCTTGCGGACCGTATTATTCAGAAAACAGGCCTTTTGACCGAGCGTGAGATGCAGGATCAGGTGCTGGACAATATGGATCTGGAGCGTGAGCGCGGCATCACGATCAAGGCACAGGCGGTCCGTACCGTATACAAAGCGGCCGACGGCGAGGAGTACATTTTAAACATGATTGACACCCCGGGCCATGTTGACTTCAACTATGAGGTTTCCAGAAGCCTTGCCGCATGCGACGGCGCGCTGCTCGTTGTCGATGCATCGCAGGGTATCGAGGCGCAGACCCTTGCCAACGTCTATCTCGCCCTTGACCATGACCTGGATGTGTTCCCGGTCATCAACAAAGTAGACCTTCCAAGCGCCGAGCCGGACCGTGTAATTGCAGAGATCGAGGATGTCATCGGACTGGAAGCGCAGGATGCTCCGCGGATTTCCGCAAAAACCGGCCTGAACGTGGACGAGGTGCTCGAACAGATCGTACAGAAAATTCCGGCACCGGAAGGTGATCCGACGGAACCGTTAAAAGCACTGATTTTCGACTCTGTTTACGATGCATACCGCGGCGTCATCATTTCCTGCCGTGTAATGGAAGGAAGCGTGAAAAAAGGAACGAGAATCAGCATGATGGCGACAGGCGCTGTCGAGGAAGTTGTCGAGGTCGGCTACTTCGGCGCAGGCCGTCTGATCCCGTGCGACGAGCTCTCCGCCGGAATGGTAGGCTATATCACCGCCAGCATCAAAAACGTGCGCGACACCCGCGTGGGTGATACCGTGACCGATGCCGACCGTCCGTGTGCAGAAGCACTGCCGGGCTACAAAAAAGTCAACCCGATGGTATACTGCGGCATGTACCCGGCCGACGGCGCACAGTACGGCGATCTGCGCGACGCGCTGGAAAAACTGCAGTTAAACGATGCATCCCTCTTCTACGAGCCGGAGACATCGGCAGCACTGGGCTTTGGCTTCCGCTGCGGTTTCCTTGGACTGCTTCACCTGGAAATTATTCAGGAGCGCCTGGAGCGTGAGTACAATCTGGATCTCGTGACGACCGCACCGAGCGTTATCTATAAGGTTCACAAAACCGACGGAACCGTCATTGACCTGACCAACCCGTCGAATCTGCCGGACCCGTCCGAGATTGATTATATGGAAGAGCCGCTGGTAAAAGCAGAGATTATGGTGACGACCGACTACATCGGACCGATCATGGAGCTCTGCCAGCAGAGACGAGGCCAGTATCAGGGAATGGAATACATGGAGACGACGCGTGCGATGCTTCATTACCATCTCCCGCTGAATGAGATTATCTACGATTTCTTTGATGCCTTAAAATCCCGCTCCAAAGGTTATGCGTCATTCGACTACGAGCTGCTCGGCTATGAGAGAAGCGAGCTTGTAAAACTCGATATCCTCGTCAATAAAGAAGAAGTGGATGCGCTGTCCTTCATCGTATTCGAGGGATCTGCCTACGAGCGCGGAAGAAAGATGTGCGAGAAGCTCAAAGAAGAGATTCCGCGGCAGCTCTTCGAAATCCCGATCCAGGCGGCTGTCGGATCGAAGATTATCGCCAGAGAAACCGTCCGCGCGATGCGCAAAGACGTCCTTGCCAAGTGCTACGGCGGCGATATTTCCCGAAAGAAGAAGCTGCTGGAGAAGCAGAAGGAAGGTAAGAAGCGGATGCGCCAGGTAGGAAACGTGGAGATTCCGCAGAAAGCCTTTATGAGCGTGCTGAAACTGGATGAAAATTAAGAAATAAAAATGAGACCGGCCTGTCGGCGCCGCCTGCTGTTGCGGGAGCGCAGGGGCCGGTCTTTCGATCGTACGGAGGAAAAGCAGAATGAATAAAAAAAGAAAACCACTGGAACTCTATGTGCATATCCCGTTCTGCATCCGGAAATGCGCCTACTGTGATTTTGTCTCGGGACCGGGCACGAAAGCAATGCAGAAGGAGTATGAAGAGGCTCTGCTGGCAGAAATCGATGCAGCGGAAGAGACGGCAGAAAGTGAAGTGATTTCCGCCTTTTTCGGCGGCGGAACACCATCCGCAGTGGATGCCGGAATGCTCGCCCGTGTGATGGAAAAACTGCGGAGCAAGTACGTTTTTTCAGAGGATGCTGAGATTACGCTGGAGGCCAATCCGGGAACGCTGGATGCGGAAAAACTGAAATGTTACAGGAAGAGCGGCTTCAACCGGATCAGTATCGGCTGTCAGTCGGTTCACGATGAGGAGCTGAAACGGCTGGGAAGAATCCACACGTTTGCGGAATTTCAGGAGAGTTTTGCACTGGCACGGGATGCCGGGTTTGCGAATATCAACGTGGATCTGATGTCAGGTCTGCCAGAGCAGAGTGAAAAGAAATGGGAAGAGAGTCTTCGGACGATCGCGGAGCTTTCTCCGGAGCACATTTCCGCCTACAGCCTGATCGTGGAGCCGGGAACCCCGTTTGCGGAGCAGAAACTGGATCTGCCGGATGAGGACACAGAACGCGAAATGTATGCCAGAACGGCGGAAATCCTCGCAGAATACGGCTTTTTCCAGTATGAGATTTCCAATTATGCAAAGCCGGGCTTCGCATGCCGCCACAATATCGGCTACTGGAAAAGGACGGATTATCTGGGGTTCGGGCCTTCCGCGGCATCGTTATTCGGAAACCGCCGGTGGACGAACACGGCAGATCGATCTTTGTATCTGAAAGCGTGCGGAGCACTGGAAAAGATCCGTGAGGATGAGGAAATTCTTTCCCGGCAGGATGCCATGGAAGAATTTATGTTTCTCGGCCTTCGAATGACACAAGGGATCTCGACGGCGGAGTTTGAGGAGCAGTTTGGAAAGGAGATCCATGCCGTATACGGCGGGGTTCTGAAGAAATACGAAGCGGTGCATCTTTTACGGGAACACAGCGGGCGCCTGGCTCTGACACGCGATGGGATTTCCGTCAGCAATGTGATTCTGGCAGATTTTCTGCTGTAAAAAGATGATAAAGAAATAGAACAAATGTTTGCATAACGCACGGCGGTGTGCTATAATGGGAGAAAACGAGACAAGATTCCTGTCCCTGTCCGGACAGGGATTCCAATTAATAAGAGGAACAGTTATGGCAGAGAAAAAAGAGTTTATCAGAATACGGGGAGCCAGGGAGAACAACCTGAAAGCACTGAATGTCGATATCCCCAGAAACCAGTTTGTTGTATTTACGGGCCTCAGCGGTTCAGGAAAGAGTTCGCTTGCGTTTGACACGATCTATGCGGAGGGCCAGCGGCGGTACATGGAGAGCCTTTCCTCCTACGCGCGCCAGTTCTTAGGACAGATGGAAAAACCGAATGTGGACAGCATCGAAGGCCTGCCGCCTGCTATTTCGATCGATCAGAAATCGACGAACCGGAACCCGCGTTCCACCGTCGGAACCGTGACGGAGATTTACGATTACTTCCGTCTTCTGTACGCGAGAATCGGTATTCCGCACTGCCCGAAGTGCGGAAAAGTCATCAGCCGCCAGTCGGTGGACCAGATGGTCGATCAGATCATGGCACTCCCGGAGCGGACGAAAATCCAGCTTCTCGCGCCGGTTGTGCGCGGCCGCAAGGGAAGACACGAAAAGGTGCTCGAACAGGCAAAACGCAGCGGCTATGTCCGCGTGATGATCGACGGCAGCCAGTATGAGCTGTCCGAGGAGATTACGCTGGATAAGAACCTGAAACACAACATTTCCATTATTGTGGACCGTCTTGTAGTCAAACCGGACATTGAAAAACGTCTGACGGATTCCGTCGAGAATGTACTGGATCTGGCGGACGGCCTTCTGGTGGTCGACACGATGGACGGAAATCAGCTCAACTTCAGCCAGAGCTTTTCCTGCCCGGACTGCGGCATCAGCATGGAGGAGATTGAGCCGAGAAGCTTTTCCTTCAACAACCCGTTCGGCGCCTGCCCGAGCTGTGCCGGCCTTGGCTACAAGATGGAGTTCGACGAGGATCTGATGATTCCGGACAAGACCGTATCCATCGCAGACGGAGCCATCACCGTGCTCGGCTGGCAGTCCTGCACGGACAAATCGAGCTATACGAGAGCCATTCTCGATGCGCTCGCAGAGGAGTACGATTTTTCCCTTTCCACTCCGTTCTGTGAATATCCGAAAAAAATCCACGATATCCTGATTTACGGAACGAACGGAAAATCCGTCAAGGTGCATTACCGCGGTCAGCGCGGCGTCGGTGTGTACGATGTGGCTTTTGAGGGGCTGATCAAAAATGTAGAGCGCCGCTACCGTGAGACCGGATCGGATTCTACAAAACAGGAATACGAAACCTTCATGCGTGTGACCCCGTGCCAGGCGTGCCATGGCCAGCGTCTGAAACCGACGTCGCTTGGTGTGACGGTCGGAGATAAAAATATTTTTGAAGTAACATCCCTTTCCATCGACAATCTGCAGAAGTTTATGCAGAACCTCGAACTCTCCGAACAGCAGCTGCTGATCGGAAAGCAGATTTTAAAAGAGATCCGTGCGCGTGTGAGCTTCCTTGCGGATGTCGGATTAAACTATCTGACCCTGGCGCGCGGAACGGCATCGCTGTCCGGCGGTGAGGCGCAGAGAATCCGTCTGGCAACGCAGATCGGCTCCGGCCTTGTCGGTGTCGCCTATATTCTCGACGAGCCGAGCATCGGTCTTCACCAGAGAGACAACGACAAACTTCTCGCGACGCTGAAACATCTGCGTGACCTCGGAAACAGCCTGATCGTCGTGGAGCACGACGAGGATACGATGCGCGCCGCTGACTGCGTTGTCGATATCGGCCCGGGAGCCGGTGAGCACGGCGGAGAGCTGGTGGCGATCGGAACAGCGGAAGATCTGATGAAAAATCCGAATTCCATCACCGGAAAATACTTAAGCGGAGAGCTGAAAATTCCGGTTCCGTCCGAGCGCAGAAAGCCGACGGGCTGGCTGAAGGTAGTCGGAGCAAAAGAGCACAATCTGAAAAATATCAACGTGAATTTCCCGCTTGGTGTCATGACCTGCGTGACCGGAGTCTCCGGATCGGGAAAGAGTTCCCTTGTCAATGAAATTCTGTACAAACGGCTGGCAAGAGATCTGAACCGTGCGCGGACGATTCCGGGTGCACACAAAGACATCATCGGTATGGAACAGCTCGATAAGGTCATCGACATCGACCAGTCCCCGATCGGAAGAACACCGCGTTCCAATCCGGCAACGTACACAGGTTTGTTTGATCAGATCCGCGACCTGTTTGCGGCAACGCAGGATGCCAAGGCGCGCGGCTACAAGAAGGGAAGATTCAGCTTTAATGTGAAGGGCGGCCGATGCGAGGCCTGCGGCGGCGACGGTATCCTGAAGATCGAAATGCACTTCCTGCCGGATGTCTATGTGCCGTGTGAGGTCTGCCATGGAAAACGGTACAACCGTGAGACACTGGAAGTCAAATACAAAGGAAAGAGCATCTACGATGTGCTGAATATGACGGTCGAGGAGGCACTGGAATTCTTCAGGCCGGTACCGTCGATTTTCCGGAAATTACAGACCCTGTACGATGTCGGCCTTTCCTACATCCGCCTCGGCCAGCCGTCCACCACGCTGTCCGGCGGAGAAGCGCAGCGTATCAAGCTCGCAGCAGAGCTGAGCCGCCGCGGCACGGGAAAAACGATCTACATTCTCGACGAGCCGACGACGGGACTTCATTTTGCGGATGTCCACAAACTGGTGGAGATTCTGCACCGCCTGTCCGAGGGCGGAAATACCGTCGTTGTTATCGAACACAATCTGGATGTCATCAAGACGGCGGACTATATTATTGATATCGGACCGGAGGGCGGAGACGGCGGCGGAACCGTGATTGCGTGCGGAACGCCGGAGGAAGTGGCCAAGAGCCCGGTATCCTACACCGGAAAATATGTCGAAAAATATCTCTAAAAAATCCTTTCCATTTTAAAAGGGATTGTATATAATAAGAAGCGGGTTGGGTTCAGAACACATTCGATCCTTTTGTGTTTCGGGTGTTTTGAACCCGAACTTATTCTATACAAATTTCAAACAGATTAAAATAAAGAAAAATAAAAGAGAACAGGAAAGGGGATTACTATGGCTGCAACGACCGATATCGGAATTGATCTGGGGACGTCCAGCATCCTGGTCTATGCCAAGGGAAAAGGCATTGTATTAAAGGAGCCGTCCGTAGTTGCGTATGATAAAGATGCAGATAAAGTACGGGCAATTGGAGAAGAAGCGCGTCAGATGATTGGACGGACACCGGGCAATATTATGGCGGTCCGGCCCATGCGGCAGGGCGTGATCACGGACTTTCTGATCACCGAGCGCATGCTGCGCTACTTTATCCAGAAGGCAATGGGAAGAAGAGCATTCCGGAAACCGAGAATCAGCATCTGTGTGCCGTCCGGTGTGACGGAAGTAGAGCGGAAGGCTGTGGAGGAGGCAACGTACCAGGCGGGAGCCCGGGAAGTGCTGATCGTGCCGGAGCCGGTGGCAGCGGCAATCGGATCCGGAATTGACATTACGAAACCATGCGGAAATATGATCGTGGACATCGGCGGAGGCACGACGGATATCGCTGTGATCTCGCTTGCGGGAACCGTTGTTTCCAATTCGGTCAAGATTTCCAGTGAGACATTTGACCAGGATATCATCCGCTATGTACGGAAAACATACAACGTATTTATCGGAGAACAGACCGCAGAGGCAGTGAAAATCCGGATTGGTTCCGCTTATCCGCGGGCCGAGGAGAAAACGATGGAGATCAAGGGAAGAAACGTCATCACCGGACTTCCGGCGACGATTACGGTTTCCTCCGACGAAATCCGAGGTGCCCTTGCCCAGACGACAAACCAGATTGCGGACGCGATCTGTGCCGTACTGGAAAAAACGCCGCCGGAACTGGCATCCGATGTTTCCGACCGCGGCATTATCCTGACCGGAGGCGGCAGTCTCCTTGCCGGAATGGACGAGCTGATCCAGGAGCGGACCGGCATCAATACCGTGACAGCAGAAAATCCGGCGAGCGTCGTTGCGCTTGGAACCGGCCAGTACCGCGAAGTGATGAATGAATTTGAAAGCCAGTTTTGATAAAAGATGAGTGAAAAAGAAAAAGTAGAAGGCTACGTAGAACACATTATTTTCCGAAATGAGGAGAACGGCTATACCGTCCTGAATCTGAGCATGAAGGGGCGCGAGCTGACATGCGTCGGCACGCTTCCGATGATCGGAGAGGGCGAGCTGATCGAGGCTTCCGGAGATTATATTGAACATGCTGCCTATGGAAAGCAGTTCCGCATTGAATCCTATGAGACGAAAGTTCCACAGGATTCTGTTGCATTGGAGCGGTATCTCGGTTCCGGTGCGATCAAAGGAGTCGGTGCGGCGCTGGCGGCAAGAATTGTGCGCCGCTTCGGTGACGATACGCTTCGGATCATCGAGGAAGAGCCGGAGCGCCTCGCGGAGGTAAAGGGAATCAGCGAGCGGAAAGCGCGTGAAATTGCACAGCAGGTGGCAGAAAAAGCCGAAATGCAGAATGCGATGATTTTCCTCTCGGGATATGGCATTGCACTGAATCTCGGTGCAAAGATTTATCAGCAGTACGGGGACAATGTGTACCGGATTTTAAAGGAAAACCCGTATAAAATGGCGGAAGATATCGCAGGCGTGGGATTTCGGACGGCGGATGAGATTGCCGGAAAAATCGGGATTGCCGTGGACAGCGAATTCCGCATCAAGAGCGGTCTTTCGTATGTGCTGAATCAGGCGACGGCAGAAGGCCATGTCTATCTGCCGGAACCGGTGCTGCTTCGGAGAGGGCAGGAACTTCTCGGCGTAGAACCGGAGCGGATGCAGAAATCTCTGCAGGATATGGCAATCGACAAAAAAACGGTCATCCGCGAGCTCCCGGCCGAACGGGAAGGGGATGAGCCGCTGCGGATTGTGTACGCCAGCCAGTATTATTATCTGGAACTGAGTACGGCGCGCATGCTGCATGAGCTGAATATTACATGCGAGGAAGACCGTGAGGCAATCGAAAAGCGGATCGGAAAGATCGAGAAAAAATATCAGATCGAGCTGGATGAGATGCAGAAGACGGCAGTCGTTGAGGCGGCATACAGCGGTCTTATGATCCTGACCGGAGGTCCCGGAACCGGAAAAACGACGACCATCAACGCGATGATCCATTATTTTGAGGCAGAAGGCCTCGACATTTTCCTGGCAGCGCCGACCGGAAGAGCGGCGAAACGAATGACAGAGGCAACTGGCTGTGAGGCATGCACGATCCACCGTCTTCTGGAACTGACGGGAAATGTGGATGACTCCTCGGCAAATGTGCATTTTGAGCGGAACGCAGATAATCCGCTCGACGCGGATGTCATCATCATTGATGAGATGTCGATGGTTGATATCCACCTGATGCATGCCCTTCTTTCCGCGATTGTGCCGGGAACAAGGCTGATCCTGGTGGGAGACCAGAACCAGCTTCCAAGTGTCGGCCCGGGCAGTGTTCTTCGGGATCTGATCCGTTCGGAATGCTTTCCGATTGTCTGCCTGACGCACATTTTCCGGCAGGCATCCCAGAGCGATATTGTTGTCAATGCACATAAGATCCATAATGGGGAAGAGGTTATACTGGACAATAAGAGCAAAGATTTCTTCTTTCTGAAACGGTACGATGTCAACGTGATCTGGAAAGTGCTGGTGACGCTGGTGTCCCAGAAACTGCCGCGTTATGTGGATGCCCGCCCGCAGGATATCCAGATTCTGACTCCGATGCGGAAAGGTGCACTCGGGGTGGAAAATCTGAATCAGATTCTGCAGAAATACCTGAACCCGCCCGCACCGGACAAAGCCGAGCGGGAAAATGGAGGTAATATCCTCCGCGAGGGCGACAAGGTCATGCAGATCCGCAACAATTACCAGATGGAGTGGGAAATCCGCGGCATCAACGGAATCGTGGCGGAGCGCGGTATGGGTGTATTCAACGGAGACCTCGGCATGATCCGGAGCATCAACCCGTATACCGAGGTGATCACCGTGGAGTTTGAGGAAGGAAAATTCGCAGACTATACGTTCAAACAGGCGGACGAGCTGGAGCTCGCCTACGCCACAACGATACATAAAGCGCAGGGAAGCGAGTACCCGGCGGTTGTGATTCCGCTGCTCGGCGGCCCGCGCATGCTGATGACGCGGAATCTTCTGTATACGGCCGTGACGAGAGCCAGAAAGTGCGTCACCATCGTCGGAAGTGATGTGACATTCCAGGCAATGATCGGAAATCATATCGAGGCGAACCGGTATACAACGCTCGCCAGAAGAATCCGGGAAATGCAGGAAGAAAACGCGTAAACACGTTTTTCCGGGGCATGGATGCGGCTGCATCCGGCAGAGTGGATAAGGGAAAGCGCAGGTTACATGAAAGAAAAAAATAAAACAGGAAACTGGCTTTTAAACGCAGTTTATCCGAGACGATGTCCCATCTGTGACGGACTGCTGTCACGTGAGGAGCTGTATCTATGCCGGAATTGTGTGGAAAAGATCCATCCGATTCTGGGCGCGCGGTGCAAAAAATGCGGGAAACCCGTGGGCAGTGAGGAAGAGTTCTGCCGGGACTGCAGCAGAACGAGGCACAGCTTCGACCGCGGTTTTGCGCCGTACGGTTACCACGGGGAACTTGAGGCTTCCCTGATGCGGTTCAAATATCATGAACGGCAGGAATACGCCGGATTTTATGCTCACGCGGCGTTTTCCTATGTGGGAAAGCAGATCCAGAGAAGAAATCCGGAGGTGCTCGTTCCGGTGCCGCTTCATCCGGCGAGACAGCGGCAGCGCGGCTACAATCAAGCGGAGGTATTTGCAGAAAAGCTGGCAGAAGAAATGGAACTTCCCATGAATGCCCGCCTGATCCGCCGTGTGAAAAAACAAAACGCCAGAAAGAGCTTGGTCCCGCCGAGCGGCGAAAAAACCTGGAGGGAGCTTTCGCATTGGCAAAGCCGGGACAGATGAAATACTGCCGGATTCTTCTGGTAGATGACATTTACACAACGGGAAGCACGGTTGATGCCATTGCGTCACTGTTGAAAGTGAATGGAGCAGAACAGGTGGATTTTGTTTGTGCGGCAATTGTAAAATAGTGTGTGAATATTTTGAGAATAGCTTTCCAATATCGGAAACATATGGTAAAATAAACATAATTTAGAACGGGAAGAGGAGACCAAGAGGCATGTTGGACGAAAAAAGGATTCGTCAGATGACAAAACTGGCTTTTTCGAAAAAAAAGAAGAAAAAAAATGCCTTACGAATCGGCCGCTATTTTCGGAGTGATTACATCGGAAAAGAGCTTCTGAAAAATTTTTTTCTGGCTTCCATCGGATACATTCTGGTACTTGCGGTTGCAGTCTTATATCATATTGAATGGTTGGTGGACGAGATAGACACAATCGACCTGCAGTTTGCAGCAGGGTGTCTGATCGCGTCCTATCTGTGTTTTCTGGCAGTCTATTCCATTGCCGTGTATGTGATCAGCACGATCCGTTACCAGGGAGCACAGAAAAAGCTGAAATGGTATGGAAAAGAGCTGGATGACCTGCAGAACATATATGAGGAACAGGAAAAAAGCGGGAAGAAATCCGGGCGCAGGAGGAAGGAAACATGACAGTATTGATCGAACTGAAAGAAAAATTAAAAGAGTTTTACGGCTCCTGCAGCGGAATCGTACTTCCGATTGTGAAATTTCTGCTCGCTCTTGCTGTATTTCGTGGTATTAATTCCAATCTCGGCTATCTGAAGATGCTGGACAGCATGTATGTGGTATTGATTCTGTCACTGATCTGCGCCATCCTGCCATTGAATGGAATGGTTTTCCTTGCAATGCTGGTGATCATCGGCCACTGCTTTGCACTTCACATGGTAGTCGCGGGTCTTGCGGCGCTGGTTCTGCTGGTGCTCTGGTTTCTATATCTTCGCTTTGTGCCGAAGGATGCGCCGGCACTCCTTTTGACACCGCTCGCATTCTGGCTTCACGTGCCATCTGCCGTTCCGGTTGCCTATGGTCTTGCCGGCACGCCGCTCTCTGCATTTTCAGCAGCCTGCGGTGTCGTTGTCTACTATATGTGCGACATGATTCACGGAAAAATGGAGCCGCTGCTTCATGCGGCGGAAGCACCGGAGATCACGGCAGTCGTACAGGAATTTTTCAACGGCCTCTTCCGCAATGAGGAAATGCTGCTGGTTCTGATCGCCTGCGCACTGACCGTACTTCTTGTCAATGCAATCCGCCACAGCAGTGCGGACTATGCATGGCAGATTTCCATTGTGGCAGGTTCGGTTGCCTATGCGGTTATTATGATTGCCGGAAGCCTGGCACTGGATGTACAGATTGCACTCCCGATGGTTCTGATCGGGGCGGCGGCCGGCTGTCTGGTTGGATTTGTTCTGGAGTTTTTCCTGTTCGGTGCAGACTACACCCGGACAGAATACCTGGAATATGATGACGACGATTATTATTACTACGTAAAAGCCGTTCCAAAATTCAATGTGACAAAGGCACAGCGCCGTGTGACTTATATTCGGAATGAAAAGAAAAAAGAACCGGATCTGACAGACGAGGAACTCGATGTTCTGGCAAATCTTGGACATACAGAAGAATCCGGGAACAGCAGGGATCTTGATGAGATCGAGGAAAAAGAAGAAATAGAAGAAATAAACGAAACAGAAGAAATTCAGGAAGAAGAAATTCCGCCGCTGGACGAGGGCGATTATCAGGATGTGGATTATAAGAGCATGCTGGAGGACACCTTAAAGGATCTTTAAAAGAATTTTGAAAATCAGAAGAAAACCGGCTGGGGGAAAAGAAAGGAAGTGACAGTGTGCGTGGCGTGTGGAACTGGATTGTCACAAGAACGGCAGACTACGGGCTGCCAAAACAAATTGAACTGATTGATATTGTGCAGATTCTGCTCATTGCATTTTTCGTCTATCACCTGATCCGCTGGCTGCAGAATACAAAGGCCTATACGCTGATGAAAGGTATTTTTCTGATTGGTGTCTTTGTCATCATTGCAAACGTGCTGAAAATGCAGACGATTCTGTGGCTGTTCGGAAACATCGGCGGGGCGGCGATCACAGCGGTTGTAATTATCTTTCAGCCGGAGCTTCGAAGAGTGGTCGAGCAGATTGGAGAAAAGAATCCGCTGTCTGCCATTTCTTTTGCGAGCGGCCAGGAGGAAAATGAACGGTTCAGTGACAAAACCATCAATGAACTGGTAAGGGCCAGTTTTGAAATGGGAGAAGTAAAGACCGGAGCGCTGATCGTCATCGAAAAGACCATCACCCTGGAGGAATATGAAAAGACCGGAATCCCGATTGACGGCGTTCTGACCAGCCAGCTGCTGATCAATATTTTCGAACACAATACGCCGCTGCACGACGGAGCCGTGATTGTACGGAACAACCGTGTCACGGCAGCAACATGTTACCTGCCGCTGTCCGACAACATGGATCTGAACAAGAATCTTGGAACACGCCACCGTGCAGGTGTCGGCATCAGTGAGGTGACGGATTCCTTTACGATTATTGTCTCCGAGGAAACCGGAAATGTGTCGTATGCTTCCGGCGGAGAACTCCACACGGCAGTAACACCGAGCGACCTTCGGGAGCAGCTTCACAAAATCCAGAAGCTCGCGAAAAAACCGGAAGAGAAGAAAGGATGGCATATCCGTGGAATGCGTCAGAAAGTGGAGGGAGAGAAGAAATGAAAAAGAAAATTCTGAAAAAGCTTCTGAACAATCTCCCTTTGAAAATTCTTTCTATCCTGATTGCCATTGTAATCTGGTACGTTGTGGTCAGTGTGAATGACCCGATTGTGAAAGAGCGCTTTGATGTCCCCGTGCAGGTGACCAATGAAGCCTACATCGCAGCCGGAAAGAAAACATACCAGATTGCGGAGGAATACCAGACGGTCACGGTTACTGTCACGGACAACAACTCGGTTGTCAGCCGGCTGAAGGCATCGGATATCACCGTCACGGCCGATCTGACCCAGATTGTGACGATGGATACAAACCCGGTTTATGTGCCGATCAAGGCAGCGTGCTCCATGGTAAAACAGGAAAAACTGAGCACAGTGACAGCAACGATCCCTGTGGAAATCGAGGATGTGGACAGCGAAAAATTCCCGATCACAATTGACGCAGGAAATACGAAACCGGCAAAAGATTACGAAGTGGGAACGATGACTTCCGATCCGGAGAGCATCACCATTTCCGGCCCGACGTCCCTGATCAATAAGATCAGCAGTGTGGTGGCAAAAGTAGATGTAACCAATATGCGGAATTCCGGAACCGTCACGGCGGATCTGATGATTATTGATAAAAACCAGGATGAGATGCCGGAATCCCAGATGGAATTTTTGAATTTCGACAGCGGCTCCCCGCAGGTGGATGTGGATATTGAACTGTGGCACCGTGTATCCGGTATTAAGCTGAGTGCACTGTACAGCGGAATTCCGGCAGACGGCTATCAGATTAAAAATATCTATACCACACCGGAGGAAATCACCGTTGCCGGATCCGAGGAGGCACTTGCAAAGCTGGCGGATGAAGGCAATACGATTGAAATTCCGGAAGACTATACCTCCGTTGCAGGACAGCGCTCCGATGTGGAGACGACGGTTGACTTAAGCGATGTTCTCGCCGATGTGACAGATCTGAAAGTATCTTCCAGTTCGTCTGCATCCGTTACCGTTCACGTAACGGTTATGCCGAATGAGAGCAGGGAATTTGAACTTGATGTCGATCAGATCGAGACGGGCAATCTTCAGTCCACTTATACCGTTCTGTATGATCAGACACAGCTTGCAATCCGCATTAAAGCATCGGACAAAAATCTGGCCAAATTAGATACTTCCCAGATCAACGCATCCATAGATCTGAATGGAATGGGTGTCGGGGATTACGAGGTACCGGTAAAAATCACACTGCCGGATGGCTATGAGCTCGTAGACAGTGTCAAGACAACGATTCATATCAAAGAAAAAGCAGTAGCAAATAAAACGACAGGAACAAATTAGGAGGGAAACCAATGGTAAGCGGAAAAGTGACCGTGAAAAATCCAACCGGCCTTCATCTTCGCCCGGCCGGAACCCTGTGCAAACAGGCAATGCAGTTTAAATCATCTATTACATTCCACTACGGAGATGGAAATACAGCAAATGCAAAGAGCGTCTTAAGCGTCCTTGGCGCATGCGTCAAATGCGGAGACGAAATTGAGCTGTTCTGCGAGGGAGAGGACGAGGAGGAAGCTCTGCAGTTCCTTGTCAATTCCATCCGGACGGGACTTGGGGAAGAACTGTAAGGAGAAAGAACAATGAAGAAATATGATTATGTTCTGGTTGGCGCCGGTCTGTATTCCGGAGTGATCGCTTATCTTGCCGGTCAGGCAGGGAAAAACTGTCTTGTACTGGAACGAAGAGATCATACAGGCGGAAATATTTACTGTGAAGAAATCGAGGGAATTCATGTACACAAGTATGGAGCGCATATTTTCCATACTTCGAATAAAGAGGTGTGGCAGTTTGTCAATTCGCTGGCAGAATTCAACCGTTATACAAACTCGCCGATTGCCAACTACAAAGGCGAAATTTATAATATGCCGTTCAATATGAATACCTTCAGTAAAATGTGGGGAATCCGCACACCGGAAGAGGCGAAAACAATCATCGAAGAGCAGAGAAAAGCTGTTCCGGGAGAGCCGAAAAATCTGGAAGAGCAGGCGATCAAACTGGTTGGAAAAGATATTTATGAAAAGCTGGTTAAGGGTTATACAGAAAAGCAGTGGGGAAGAGACTGCAGTGAGCTGCCGAGCTTTATCATCAAACGGCTTCCGGTGCGCTTTACGTATGACAACAACTATTTCAATGACCTTTATCAGGGAATTCCGATTGGCGGCTATAACGTTCTGACAGAGCGGCTTTTTGAAAAAGCGGATGTACAGACAGGTGTTGATTTTCTGGAAGATAAAGAAAAGTACCTGGCGATGGGTGAGACGGTGATTTACACCGGAGCGATTGATGCGTTTTACGATTATGCACTTGGCAAGCTGGAATACCGTACGGTGCGCTTTGAAACAGAAGTGCTGGATACCGACAATTATCAGGGCGTAGCTGTAGTAAACTACACCGATCGGGAGACACCGTATACGCGTGTGATCGAACACAAGCATTTCGAATTCGGAACCCAGAAAAAGACCGTCATTTCCAGAGAGTATTCCACCGACTGGAAAGAGGGGATGGAGCCGTACTACCCGGTGAATGATGCCAGAAACCAGGAACTTTATCAGAAATATGCCGCACTTGCGGAAAAAGAAGAGAAGGTTATCTTTGGCGGAAGACTTGGAGAATACAAGTATTACGATATGGACAAAGTCATTGAGGCTGCACTGAACCAGTGGGAGAAAATGCAGCGGTAGGAAAAAGAACTGCAAACGGAAATCAATCAAAACGGACTGCACACTTGACAGCAGTCCGTTTTTTGACTATATTATAAACGATATCCGGCTGGAAAATACCGGAAAATAAGAAAATGAAAGAGGTCGTTATGAGAAAAGAATATGATGACGAGGATGAAATCCCGGAAAGACGCCATTCCTCAGGAAAGAAAAAGAAGAAATTCGGCTGGGTTAATGTGCTCACCATCCTTCTCGTAGTTGTACTGGTTGTGCTCGTCGGTGTCTATGCTGTAATCAATCACTATTACAGCAAGAGTAACTATGTAAGCGACGATAAAATCACGATCAATAAATCCACAGAGGTTGAGACAGAAAGTACCGGGTTGACTGATGAGGAGACGGATGCCCTGCAGTCTGAGATTTTAAATGAGACACAGGACATTGAACTTCCAAACAACAATAACGTGTACAACATTCTGCTGATCGGTGTTGACCGTCGTGACAAAACGTGGTATGGAAACTCCGATTCCATGATTCTGATGTCCATCAATAAAGATACAAAACAGATCCACATGACATCCTTTATGCGTGACCTGTATGCAAATATCCCGGATGTCGGTGTGAAAAAACTGAATGCAGCCTGCGCATATGGCGGCGGTCCGCTGGTTGTACGAACCATCGAGGACAACTATAAACTGCCGATTGACAATTATGCAAGTGTTGACTTCGATTCCATGATTGACATTATCGATGATATCGGCGGAATCGAGCTTTCGCCGAGCGATGATGAAATCCGTGTAGCGAACCAATATGTTGATGAAATGTGCAGACTCCGTAATGTGGATGCTTCCGCCCATCAGTATACAGCAGGCGGAGAGCAGCATGTGGATGGCTATCAGGCAGTTGCATATGCAAGAATCCGTTACGTTGGAAATTCTGATTATCAGAGAACGGAGCGTCAGCGAGAGGTTTTAAGCAAGATGATGCAGAAAATGAAATCGTCAAGCGTAACAGAACTGAGTGCACTGGCGGATACCATTCTTCCAAGTGTTACCCATAACATTGATCAGTCTACATTGATGACATTGATCGGAGAGCTGCCGACGATCCTCTCCTATGAGATTGTACAGAGCCGTGTACCATACGATGATCTGTACTCCAGCAAGGGTGAGATGCTTGTTCCGGATTTCTCGGCAACCATTTCCAGACTTCAGACAGAAATCTACGGATCTACTACCGTAAACGAATAAAAAAGAAACAAATGAAAAACCTCCTGTATCCGGCAAGAAAACCGGAGCCGGGAGGTTTTTTCTGCCCGAAAAACCGGAAAAAACCATAAGAAATTTGTAAGGTATTTTACCGGCGGATAACTTGAAATAGATGGAAAAATGTAGTAAGCTATAAATTGTATAAGAGTAAAAAAATGGGAGGATGAATAAGAATGAAAAGAAAGTTTCTGGCCGCAGCCGTACTTGGCGTCATGGTAAGTGTTACACCAGCCGGTGCATATGCAGCTTCTACAGAAACCAGTCCATTACCGGTAAATTCGGAAAGTGATACTGTAGCTCAGGCCGAAGACGAAGAAACGACTCCGACTCCGGCGCCAACTGAGACCCCAGAGGTTACACCGAGTGAGACTCCGGCTCCAACCGAAGCACCGACCGCAACACCAACCGTAACACCAACTGAGACCCCTTCCGAGACACCGACGCCGAGCGCAACTCCGGCTCCGGAAGTAAGTAATCTGAAGGAAGGCTGGAACAGCGTTGAAAGAGATGGAAAGAAACAGTTTCAGTACGGAGTTCTGGATGAGAATAATAAGGTGGTAGCTGCTACCGGACCAATAGAAATCGACGGTGTCGGTTATGTGTTTGATGAAAACGGCTACATGCTGACCGGTGAAGTAGAGCTGACGGATGAAGATGGAAAAACCGGAATCTACTACTTTGAGACAGAAGGGGAAGATCCTGCAAAAGATGAACTTGGTTCGAGACAGCAGGGTATTTGTGAAGGAAAAGTATTTGCACCGGAACTGAAAAAAAATGAACTTGTTACCATCAAATTTGAGGATGGCAGTGTGGATGATTACTATGCCGATGAAGAAGGCTATGCAGTCTGGAGCACAACTCAGAAAGTAGGAGATGTAACATATCTGTTTGGCAATGATGGAACCCGCGTAAAAGAGGCAGGTTTCCAGACTGTTGTTGATGAAAACAATGTAACGCATACCTATTATCTGAATGCAGAAGACAGCACTGTATCTCTTGGAAATCACAATGCGTATCAGCAGGGAGATCGTACGGTAAGCTGGTTGACGGTTGGCTCTAACTGGTACTTAGTGGATGCGGAAACAGGGGAACTTCTTTCAGGATGGCAAAAGGTAGATACAGCAATCTACTATATGAAACCAGCTTCCTTTGATGCAAACGGAAATTTGAAAGATGGAAGTTTCGAGATGGAAACCGGTAATCAGAAAAATAAATCCGGCTGGGCACAGATTGATGGAAAATGGTACAGCTTCTGCAGCTGGGGCGGCGTACGGACAGGCTGGTTCAATTACGATGGAAATAAATATTATCTCCATGAAGACGGTCATATGGAAGACAACGCGCTGAATGTGAACGGAACCATGTATCTCTTCAAGAGCTGGGGCGGCATGTGTGTCAACGATGTTGGAAGCTATAATGGAAATTATTATTACGTTGGTGCTGACGGAGCCGTTTCGACGACAACAGGATGGAAAAAAATTAAAACCAGCACGCAGACAATCTGGTACTGGGCAACTGCAGACGGCGGAAAACTGCTGACGAATTCCTGGCTGGATTACAATGGAAACAGCTATTATCTGAAAGCCGATGGAAAAATGGCTTTTAATGAGTGGCTGGATAACACCTATTACTTCCGCAGCTGGGGTGCGGCCTACAAAAACGCATGGGCAAAAGTCAACAATGTATGGTATTATTTTGACGGAAACGGAAAGAAATATACCAGCGGCTGGCTGACCTACAAAGGAAATAAGTATTATCTGAAATCCGATGGAACCATGCTTGCCAATGAATGGCTCGATGGAAAATACTACTTCAAGAGCTGGGGTGGTATGTATAAAAACGAATGGGGCAAGTCCGGCGATATCTGGTACTGGTTTAATGCAGATGGAACCAAACGGACGCAAAAAGGCTGGTTCCTCTATGATAAAAATTATTATTATCTGGATAAAGATGGAAAAATGCTGACCGGCTGGGTTTACCATGACGGTAACTATTATTACATGAAGAGCTGGGGCGGCATGGCACATGACGAGTGGATTCTTCATGATAAGAACTGGTACTACTTCAAGAGCTGGGGCGGCATGTACCATGATCAGTGGCTGACACTGAACGGTTCTCAGTATTATTTCCGCAGCTGGGGCGGAAGATATCAGAACTGCACCGCTACGATCAATGGAAAACAGTACAAATTCGATGCTTCCGGACGCAGAATCACGGAAGGATGGGAGTACATCGGAAAATACCGCCGTTACCGCAAAGCAGACGGTTCTTTGATGGAGGATGTGACAAGCATCTTCAATCCGTCATCCAAATACATCACAGTAGACAGAACCCGCGGACGTGTCACCATTTACGGCTATAACAGTGCAACCGGTTCTTACGATACCCCGATCAAATCAATGATCTGCTCCGTAGGAAATCCAATCAGTACACTGCAGCAGGAACATATAAAATCGGCTGGCAGTTGAAAAAGAAGCAAATGAGAGGTGAAGATTATGTGTGCTGGGCACCATATGTATCACAGATTTATGACGCTGTTTACTTCCATGGCGTAGCAAGCAGCACACCGGATCTGAATATGATCTCTGCCGTAGACTTCAATTCCCTGGGATCACCGATGTCACATGGTTGTGTCAGACTGACTGCAATCGATGCAAAATGGATTTATGATAA
Source organism: Blautia sp. OF03-13 (assembly GCF_003460685.1). Taxonomy (NCBI): domain Bacteria; kingdom Bacillati; phylum Bacillota; class Clostridia; order Lachnospirales; family Lachnospiraceae; genus Blautia; species Blautia sp. OF03-13. The sequence continues at coordinate 99,553 of NZ_QTVR01000008.1, forward strand.
CGTCAGCAGCGGAACAACGGTCCGCATTGGCGACAATCTGGATTATCCGCTGACAAACCCGACCCGTTATACCTGGACAGGCGGTGCTTTCGGAAGCGATCCGACATATCGATAAAAAATAGAACAGGAATACCTGTATGAGAAAATCCATCGGGGCAGCAGTGCCGCCGATGGATTTTCTGATAAGAAGACATCGGCCATTTTACAGGAAAGGAAGACAGATACGATGGAATTACAGGAAAAGAAAAAGAACCGGACAGAACAGAAAACAGATATGCAGAATAAGGAAAAGGCATTGCTTACCCAACTTGACGAGATTGCAAAACAGGATCTCTGTCTGGCATTCTCCGGCGGTGTGGACAGCAGTCTGCTGCTGAAGCTTGTCATGGATGCATCTGCAAAATATGGAACAAAGGTTTATGCAGTAACCTTTCAGACACGGCTGCATCCGCCCTGCGACCTGGAGACAGCGACAAGAGTAGCAAAGGAGGTTGGCGCTGTTCATGAGGTCCTTTTTGTTGATGAGCTGGAGCAGGAGGCAATCCGTTACAATCCGGAAAACCGCTGCTATCTCTGTAAGCACTATCTATTTGGGAAACTTCTGGAATTTGCCCGCGATCACGGTGTCACCCAGGTACTCGACGGAACAAATGAGGATGACCTTCATGTCTACCGGCCGGGGCGAAAAGCGCTGAGAGAATATGGTGTTATCAGCCCGCTTGCAGCGTGTCATGTGACAAAAACAGAGGTAAAAGCACTTGCTGCAAAGTACGGCGTTTCCGTAGCACACCGTCCATCCACTCCATGTATGGCGACACGCCTTCCCTACGGGGCAGAAATTAACTATGACGTTCTGGATCGGATTGCGGACGGCGAAGCATGGCTTCATACGCTGTTCGGTGCGGAAGAGAATCTCCGCCTGCGTGTACATGGCGATGTGGTGCGTCTTGAAATTGCACCGGAGCGTATGGGGGAAGTGCTTGAGAAGAGAGAAGAAATGATTGCATATCTGAAAAAGATCGGCTTTTCTTACCTGACGATGGATCTGGAAGGGTTCCGTTCCGGCAGTATGGATGAGAAAATAACACAGAAAGAGGAAACAAAATGAAAGCAATTTTAAGTGCGGACCGCAAATGGGGTCTGGGATATCAGGGACGGCTGCTGGTAAGTATTCCGTCTGATCTGCGGTTCTTCCGTGAAACTACGATGGGACACGTTGTCGTGATGGGAAGAAAGACACTTGCTACACTCCCGGCAGGCCAGCCGTTAAAAGGCAGAACGAATATTATTTTAAGCCGTGATCCGGAATGGACTGTCCGCGGCGCAACCGTTGTCCACAGTATTAAAGAGCTGATGGAAGTGTTAAAGCCGTATGAGGACGACGATATTTATGTTGCGGGCGGCGGAGAAATTTACCGTCAGCTTCTCCCATACTGTGATACGGCATACGTCACACGAATTGACATGACGTATCAGGCGGATACCTTCTTTGAGGATCTTGACGAATCACCGGATTGGGAGATGGTAGAAGAGGGCGATGAGCAGACCTGCTTTGATATTGAATTTTATTTCACGGAATACCGAAGAAAGAATGAAAAGGCAGAACGCCAGAGATAAGGGTAAGACAGGACGTAAAAAACGGAGAAACCACAGAAAAAGCGGCTTCTCCGTTTTTTTTTCATATAGGATACAAAAAGTATCAGTGCTGTCCGCCTGCAGAAAGCTCCAGCATTTTTTTCTTAATATCATTTTCGAGCTGTACCAGCTCAACTTCAGCGGCGGCACGTTTCTGGCGGCCGTCCTCCTGAATCTTCATCACTTCATCGAGGGTAGAGATCAGGCTCTGGTTCGTCTGTTTTAAGGTTTCCATATCGACGATACCGCGCTCAGATTCTTTTGCAGTCTCGATCGTTGCCATCTTCAGATTCTCCGCATTCTTTTTCAGAAGCTCATTTGTCATATCCGAAACCTGGCGCTGTGCTTTGGCAGCCTCAGTCGAGTGATGAACGCCGAGTGCAATGATCATCTGGTTTTTCCAGAGCGGAATGGTGTTGACGAGTGTGGATTGGATCTTTTCGGCCATTACAGAATCGCTGTTCTGAATCATGCGGATCTGCGGCGCTGTCTGGATCGAAACCATACGGGTCAGTTCCAGATCATATAGTTTCTTCTCAAATCGGTTGCAGAGATCTTCGAGATCCTTGGCAGCCTGTGCATCTTCGGCCTTTCCGGTCATCTGCGCTTTATTCTGCAGATCACGGAGTTCTGTGGAACGTACCAGCTCCAGCTTTTTCTTTCCTGCGAGAATGTACATGGTCAGCTCTTTAAAATAATTCAGGTTCTGTGCATACATCTGATCCAGAATGGCAATGTCTTTCAGAAGCTGCCGCTGGTGGCCGTCGAGCACGTCACAGATTTTATTGACATTCACCTCTGCCTTGTCATACTTCGCTTTCATTGCATTGATTTTGTTCGTGCTTTTCTTAAAGAAAGAAAATGGTCCCTTTTCTTCTTCTGCGTCAAACGTTTTCAGCTCTGTTACAACAGAGGTGAGCAGATCGCCGATTTCCCCGAGATCTTTGCTTCTAACGTTCTCCAGCGTTTTCTCGGAAAAGTCTGCCATTTTCTTCTGTGCACCGGCACCGTACTGCAGAATGCCGTTTGTATTGGCAAGATCAATCTGGGAAACAAAGGCATCCACCATGGCTTTCTGTTCGTCGGACAGAACAGAATCATCCATGACCTCTTTCTTTTCTTCCGGCTGCTGTACCGGAAGTTCCGGTTCCGGCTCCGGAGCGCTGAAACTTAAGCTTGGAATTTCAGTGGTGTCCTTTATAAAATCATTCATGTTTTCTATTCTCCTTTTCTTCGGTACGGAAACGTAACCGGTGATTTGATTTCAATTGTATAGCTTTGAATAGTTACATGTGAAGCGGCTCAATATCCTGCTTTGACGGACCTGCCTGATTTGTCAGTCCCTCCTGCGCCAGCATCGTCTGCAGAACAGAGATATCAGAAGAAATATCCCATGCCGTTGTCTGGAACAGATCATCAAGCAGCTTTTCGAATGCGGCATTGATGGTATCCAGTGTGTCCTCGATTTCCTTCTTGGTTCGGAGAATATTGTCGCTTTGAATTGGTTCGTTCTCAAAGGAACGGTAAGCGTCGAGCAGCTTCCAGGTTGTCGGCATATAGTAATCCATAAATTTCCGTAGGGCGGCGGCTTCTTTTGGGCGCTTTTTTGCCTCCTCGAGAATCCGGGTAACAACCGTTTCGAGACGGCTCAGCTTGGCTGTGATGACTTCACCCGGCAGATCCAGGTTGCACTGATGGATCTTCTGAATATAAGATTCACATTCTTCCAGCATCTGCTGATATTCCGGCGTTACACCGGAGGCCTCCAGCTGTTCACGTGCTTTCTGTTCGGCAATCTGCTGTTCCTTCTGGCTGGCGAGCATTGCGCGGTACTGGTCGTAGCAGTCCTTTGTCACCATCAGACAGGTACCATTCTCGTCGAGGTGGCCCTGGCGCAGCATGGATTTATCAATCATGGTCGTAATATCGGTCAGAAGCTCACCTTTCTCACAGTGCATACTGTCGCAGAGTTCTTTCGTAGAATATATTCCTTTGTGCCGATCAGCGTACAGATCTGGCGGAAATGGCGGACCAGACGCCGGTTTTTACTTCCCTTTTTCAGAAGAATGCCGCCGCCGATGGTAAATGCGGCAAAAATAAGAGAAGGAATCAGCGCGCTGTTGTCTGGACCTGCAAATAAGGAATACAGACTAAGCGCTGTGCAGCAGCCGAACAGTCCGGTGACACCCCAGCCGGCAGCCGTCTGAAATCCGCCGACAAGTGCAAGATCGGTGGAGGGCATAAAGCGTTCGCGCAGTACACGGCGTTCCTGTATGCGGCTGTTCCATTCCGTATTCTGGGGGGTCTGCCAGGTATGGGAAGGTTTGGGAACCGGGTTCGCGCTCTTACCCGGCATCGTGCCTCCCGGCCCGTAGGAATAGTGATGCGGTCCGGTCTGCTGCGCTGTATTATTATGGGAAGAATGCTGGCTGCTGTAGGAAGTATCTGCGGAATAGCCGCGGGACGGCTCCTGTGTGCCATTTGCACGGAATGGTCCCTTCCGGTTGGGGTAGACAAACTGGTTGATGGTGTCTGAAATCTTCCGGTTTAATTCCTGAAAATTCTGAGAATTTACAGCATTATCCACAAGCTTTCCAATACTGTCGCCGACATCCTTTAAATCATCTTCAAAACTCATGTCAGTTCCTTTCTGATGAGGTACTTTTTCTGTGTACCGTCTTCCGTTTATTATACAATGCGATTGGAAATCTTACAAGCATACAGTGCTTAATTTTCTATGAAGCTGGAGCTGACGGGAATGGTTACAGTTCACAGGAAATGATTTTGTTTTTGGATGAGTTGAAAGAAAGCAGTAACTATTATATACTAAAGAATATCGAATGTCAGAAAAAATCAAATTAGAATAAAGGGGCCGCAATACCAAATGAATAAAAACGAAATTATCCAGATACAGGGAATGGAATATAAAGAAATGACAAAACAGCTTTTGAACAAATGTGCCTTAGCTACGCTCATTCCTTCGAAGGTCAGTCTCATCGGTATTAAGCCAAATCTGGTAGCACCTGTCCCGGCGGAGTTTGGAGGGACGACACATCCGGAGGTGGTTGCGGGGATCATCGAATATCTTCAGGAAAACGGATTTACTAACCTTCAAATCATGGAAGGCTCCTGGGTGGGAGATAAGACGGAGGAATCGTTTGAGGTCTGTGGATACCGTATGCTTTCGGAACAGTACGGCGTTCCGCTTATCGATGCGCAGAAGGAAAAAAGCATGCCGGTGCAGTGTGGTGATATGGAACTTCAAATTTGCGAATGTGCGAAAAAGGTGGATTTTATGATCAATGTCCCGGTCATGAAAGGCCATTGCCAGACTAAAATTACCTGCGCACTGAAAAACATGAAAGGTCTCTTGCCGAATAAAGAAAAACGTCATTTTCATGCCATGGGACTTCATCGGCCAATTGCGCATCTGGGGTTGGGGATTCATCAGGATTTTATTTTGGTGGATAATATCTGCGGAGACCTTGACTTTGAGGATGGCGGTAATCCGTTTATTATGAATCGCCTTTTCGCTGGGTTAGATCCGGTGTTGATCGATGCATATGTCTGCGCGGAACTGCATTATAAGCCAGAAGATGTCCCGTATGTCAAAATGGCAGAAGAGTTGGGCGTGGGCAGCGCTGATCTCACACGGCTTTCAATCCGCCAAATTGGCGAAATTGGTGAAAAAAGAGTGATTCCGGAAAAACGGAAGATCGTGGAATTGCAGGATGTCGTAGAGGAAGTTGAGTCCTGCAGTGCCTGCTACGGCTATCTGATCCCGGCGCTTGACCGGCTGAAGGAAGAAGGACTGCTGCAGGAACTCCACGAAAAAATCTGCATCGGGCAGGGATACCGGGGAAAGAGCGGGGCGCTTGGTGTGGGAAGTTGTACTTCCGGGTTCGCATGCAATCTGAAAGGCTGTCCGCCAACGGATGAGCAGATGTATGAATTTTTGAAGCAGTACATTGCAACTAGACGAAAAACAGAAGCAGAAAAATAGCAACAGAGGAGAGAGCGAATGAAAAAAGCAGTCAAAGCCATTTTAAATGTATTGTCCTACGGCGGAATTGAAGTAGAATCCGCCCGTCGGCTTGCCGATATCAAGAAGCTGGATCCGATCCGTATTTTTCTGCGAAAATTGGATATGGAAATATATAATGGGGACTACAAGGTTCCGATTCGGCTGTTCTTCCCGGATGAAAAAATGGAGGAGCATGGTGCAAAAGAAGCGATTCTGTTCTTCCATGGCGGCGGCTGGACAACCGAGAGTGTGGAGACATACGACCGTGTCTGCGCACGCATGGCGCAGTCGACGGGGCAGATTGTTGTATCGGTAGAATACCGTCTTGCACCGGAGCATCGTTTCCCGACAGGCTTAGAAGACTGCTACGCCGCCGCCCAGGCAATGCTGCGCGGGGAGATTCTGCCGGAGGTAGCGCCGGAAAATGTCACGATCATGGGCGACAGCGCAGGAGGAAATCTTGCGGCTGCAGTCTGCCTGATGGCGAGGGACAAAAAAGAACTGCTGCCGGGGAAACAGATTTTGATTTATCCGGCGGTGAATTCCTGTTACACAGAGAAATCACCGTACAAATCCGTGAAAACCAATGGAACCGGATACCTTCTGACCAGTGTCAAAATGGAAGATTATGTAATTCTGTATCAGCGGACCGAAGAAGACCGCAAAAATCCGTACTTTGCACCGGTACTGGCAGAAAATCTGCAGGGACTGCCGGACACGCTGGTACTGACGGCGCAGTACGATCCGCTGCGCGATGAGGGCGAGGATTATGCGAAAAAGCTGAAAAGGGCTGGCAATCTGGTTGAACATCATCGGATCAAGGGCGCATTGCACGGCTATTTTGCGCTTGGCATTGAACACCTATATGTGCAGGAAAGTTTTCAGTATATGAATGCATTTTTAAGAAAAGAAAAACAGCAGAAAAATGCAGACGAAGAACTGGAAAACATAGCAGCAGTGAAGAAACAATTGACACACGGGAAGGCGTAAGGAGGCATAGAAAATGAAGAAAGAACATTCTTCGCGCTGGAGAAAGCTGGACAACGCGGCACAGGCATTTCCGGCGGCCACCGGAAAAAAGGATACGAGAGTCTTCCGGTTTTACTGCCAACTGAAAGAGGACATCCAGGCGGATCTGCTGCAGAAAGCGCTGGAGGAGACAATGGAGCATTACCCGGTGTTTTCCATGGTACTGCGGAAAGGTCTTTTCTGGTTCTATCTGGAGCAGCGCGATCTGCCAGCAAAAGTAGAAGAGGAAAAGCGTCCGCCGTGCAGTGAGATTTACGTACCCGACCACAAAACGCTTCTTTTCCAGGTTTCTTACTATAAAACCCGAATCAATTTCGAAGTATTCCATGCCCTGACAGACGGCACCGGTGCGATGCTGTTTCTGAAAGAACTGGTGAGCAATTATCTGATCCTGTGTCATCCCGAGGAAATCTTTTCAAAGGTCAGCGAAGACATGCTGACAGAGACAGATTTCGAGGAGGACAGCTTTTCCCAGTATTACACCGGAAAGAAAAGTGAAAAAGAAAAGAGCCGCCCGGCATACCAGATCAAAGGCGAGTATCTGGAGCAGGAGGAGATGGAAATTACTGAGATTCTGCTTTCTGCGGAAGCAGTTCATAAGTGCGCAAAAGCACATGGCGTGTCGGTAACGGCGTACCTTGCGGCGGCGCTGGTATATGCGGTATATGAAGAAATCCCGAAAAGCAGGCTGAAAAAGCCGGTTTCTCTGATGGTTCCAGCCAATCTCCGCAACTTTTTCCCATCTGCATCGATGACGAATTTCTGGAGCTGGATCGAGATTGCCTGTGATCTTGGGCCGGAGGCATCGTTTGAGGATGCCCTGCAGATCACGGGAGCCGCGATGCAGAAAGAGGCGCTGAAGCAGGAGATTTCCACACGTATGAACGATCTGGTACGGATTGAGCGGAATCCGGTGCTGCGCGCCGTGCCGCTGGAAATCAAAAATCTGGCGCTGATGGCGGGCACGACGCTCGGCGGACGAAGTATTACGACCGTCTATTCCAATATCGGCCGGATTCAGATGCCGCCGGAGTATGAAACATATATTGAGCGGTTCGGATTTTTCACCAGCACAGACAAAGTACAGATGTGTTCCTGCTCCTACGGGGACAGCATGGTGCTTGGAATCACATCTAAAATCGCCGATTCCAATATTGAACGGAACCTGATGCATCTGCTGCAGAAAGAGGGCATCGCCTGTGAACAGGAGGAAAATGATTTTCCGGGACAGAAAGAACAGCCGCACGGGACGGCCAAACTGGGATTGAAAATTTTTTCTTTCACCTGCATCGCGGCTGTCGTACTCTGCTGGATGATGAATTTCCTTGCAACGCCGCAGATGTGGTGGGCAGGTTATGCGACAGCGGGTGTGTTCTGCGCCTGGCTTCTGATCCGGGTGGGATATCAGAAACGGAAAAATCCACTCAAAAACAGTATGTGGCAATTGATCTTTATTATGATCGGTGCGATTCTGTGGGATTATGCGACGGGCTGGATCGGCTGGTCTGTCGATTTCGCAATTCCGCTCGCCGTTCTTATGAATGGCGCGACGATGCAGATTCTGGCAAGAGCGTACAAAATGGAGGTCAGTGAATATCTTTTTTATCTGATGCAGTCCGGAGCAGCAGGAATCGTTCCGGCGATTTTGTGGTTGACGGGAACTGTCCGCATTACCTGGCCGTCCGTGATCTGCGTGGGCCTTAGTGTGCTGTATCTGATCGGGCTGTTTTTTTTCCGCGGAAAAGATTTTATGCGGGAAATGCAGAAAAAATTCCGGGTATGAAGGGAAAAGGTGATAGAAAAAATAAGAAGAGCAGGTAAGAAAAGTGGATGTTGGTCCCTTTTCTTACCTGCTCTTTTGAAACTTGTGTGTGTCTGCGGCGGAAAAGCCTGGAGAGAAATCTACTGCGCCTTCTCCTCACAGCCGCAGGAATCCCACGACGGCATTTCATCCCCATTTTTAATCGCATCGCGAACCGCGCTGTAATACCGCACTTTCTGCTGAATATGTTCGAGATCAGATTCCATGCGCTCGATTTTCTCGCGTGTATTCTGCTCATGTTCCTTGAGAATGGCAACCATCTGGTCAATATTTCCCGGGATATCGTTCTCAAGCCGGAAAAACTCCTGAATCCCCGCAATCGGAAGCCCGGTGCGTTTGAAGCAGAGAATTGCGGTCATGCAGTCAATGTGCTGCTGGGTGTAAATTCGTTTCTTACTTTCGGTATGAATGACATCCGTCAAAAGTCCGATCTCCTCATAATAACGAAGCGTAGAGGCCGGAAGTCCAAAACGCTCGGACATTTCACGAATGGTGTAGGTCTGCTGTTCCATGGAAAAACCTCCTTGAACGATAGAGTTTGAATAGTAGAATAACTTCTTAAAGTATACTTTAAGAAAGTGAAATTGTAAAGAGAGAATCTTCGTTACGTTTCACTTGGCAGTGCAGCACTTGCTGTTTTGATGCGTAGGAAAGGAATATTTATCAGAAAGTGAGAAGAAAAAGTACATTGCTTATTTGCACCAGAATGGAATATAATAGAAAGCAGAAAAAACGTGAAAAATGTGAGGAATAATCGTGAAACAGGAAATTATAGCAGACCTGTCCCGGATTACGGAGGAGGAACAGGCGATTCTGGACGGCAAGACGGAAGTGGAAAAGGAGCGGTATTCGAGCGGGCAGAAGTTTGTGATGGATGCGGGAAAGCTGCTGGAGCGGGGAAAATTGATTGATATTCGGCCGCACACGCGGTTTATTCGTTTTCCGGCGCACAGCCACAATTATGTCGAGATGATCTACATGTGCCAGGGAAGCACCGTGCACACCATCAACGGGGACCGGATCGAGCTGAAAACGGGTGAGCTGCTGATTCTGAATCAGAATGCAGTGCAGAAAATTGAACCGGCAGGGCGTGACGATATCGCGGTCAACTTTCTGATTCTGCCGGAGTTTTTTGACCAGACGCTGCGAATGATCGGGGCAGAGGAGAATCAGTTAAAGGATTTTATCGTCGGCTGTCTGAAAAGCGGGGAGGTACCGCTCTGTTATCTGCATTACAGAATCGCGGATGTCCTTCCGGTGCAGAATCTGATCGAAAATCTCGTCTGGACGCTCTTACATCACCAGAGCAATAAGCGGAGCATCAATCAGATTACGATGGGCCTTTTATTCCTGCAGCTCATGAACTACACCGAACGCGTGCAGGTGGGAGAGCAGTATTTTGAACAGGAGATGCTGCTCGGCGTATACCGCTATATCGAGGAACATTACCGGGAGGGCAGCCTTTCGGAACTGGCGGAAGAACTGCACTACGATTTTTACACCTTAAGCCGCCTGATCCGCCGCCTGACCGGGAAAAACTACACTGAACTTGTCCAGAACAAACGCCTGACCCAGGCCGCGTATCTGTTGGAAACGACGGGACTTTCCGTGGCAGACATCGGCGAGCGGGTCGGGTATGAGAACATGAGTTATTTCCATCGGATTTTCAAAGAGCGCTATGGAATATCGCCGAAGAAGTACCGGGTGGAGAAGAAAATACAATAGGACAAGAAAAACGGATCGAGTATCTGACTTTAAAATCAGATGTTCGATCCGTTTTTTGCGTGTAAATCGTATCAATTACTTACTGTTCATTTTCATCCTTCGGCAGCCGCACGATCCGTACCTTGTCGACTCTCCGGTCTGCCATTTTCAGTACGGTTACGTCGAGGCCATCCGAGACGAAATGATCGCCTTCCTTTGGCACGCGCTCGAGGATCCCCATGATCCATCCGCTGACCGTAAAGACGTCAAATTCTTTGTCAATATCGAGCTCTTCATACACCTTGTCGATGCTTGCCGTTCCGGTCACGAGGTATTCGTTTTCGGAAACTTTCTGGATTTCCTGTACAACCGCATCATGCTCATCCCAGATTTCGCCGACGAGCTCTTCGAGGATATCTTCCATGGTGATGATACCGTCGGTGCCGCCGAATTCATCAATGATAATGGCAATATGCGATTTCTTCGCCTGCATTTTTTTCAGCAGCGGGCCGACCTTCGTATTCTCGGTTACAAAGAGCGCCGGGCGGATGATGCTGCTTAGCGGTTTGTTGGTGTGGTAAATGTGGTTGTGGAAATCCTTCTGATACACAATTCCCACAATGTGGTCGATATCATCATCATACACCGGCAGCCGGGAAAATCCGGTGTCGGAGAAAGTCTTAGCGATCTCGGATTTCGTCGCATCGAGCGGAATGCCGATGACGTTGACACGCGGAGTAAAGATCTCTGCGGCCTCCATCTCCATGAAGCCGATTGCATTCTGAATCAGATCACCTTCCTGGTCGTCGATGTCGCCCTCCTGGGTCGCCTCCTCGACAATGGTCATCAGTTCCTCATCGGTGATGCCGTGGTTTTCCGAGGATTTGAAGATGCGGGAGAGCAGCTTCTTCCACTGGGAAAAGAAAAACGTCACCGGGGTCAGCACGATCATCAGAATGTGGAGAAACGGTGCGGAAAATTTGGCGATCGTCTCCGGAGATTCTTTTGCAATGCTTTTCGGGGAAACTTCGCCGAAGATCAGGACCACGATAGTGGTTACGATCGTGGAAACCGTCGCACCGGAGTCGCCGCCGAGAAGCTTGATAAAAAGCACCGTGGCAAGGGAGCTGAGACCGATGTTGACGATGTTGTTGCCGACGAGAATCGTGGAGAGCAGCTTGTCAAAGTTCTCCAGCAACTTTAACACCAGTTCCGCCCGCTTGTCGCCTTTTTCTGCCATATTTTTCATGCGGATGCGGTTCAGCGAGGTGAAGGAAGTCTCCGTCGCCGAAAAGTAGGCTGAGAGCATGACGCAGATAAGAATGATGATGAGTGACACAATGTCGCTGTTCATTTGTTTTTCCTTTCTTAGGAAACCGGGACACGATGCAAAAAATGTACAAAAAGACATAACCTATCTTGAATCTGGCGGAATCAAAGATAGATTATGTCTCCGTTTATCAAATGATGAAAATAAAGCATCGTCGAGGCATACTGCCTGAGTCGTCCATGTTTCTGTAATCCTTTCGTTGATCAGTAATCCCTTTTATTGTACGGTATGTGGGAATAATTGTCAATAAGGTATGCGAAAATCACAGGAAATACGAAACCGCATTGTTGTAGCTGATATTTTCCACCATCTCTTTCAGAAACTCCAGGTTCGCCGGGTACTCCCCGTTTTCCACCCAGTTTCCGATTTGATTGCAGAGAATCCGGCGGAAATATTCGTGGCGCGGGAAGGAGAGGAAGCTGCGGGAGTCGGTCAGCATGCCAATGAAGGTGGAGAGCATGCCGATGCTGGAAAGCGTCGCAAGCTGGGATTCCATGCCGTATTTGTGATCGTTGAACCACCATGCGGTACCGAACTGCACTTTCGAGCGGATGCCAGGCGCAGCAAAGTTTCCGGCCATGCTTGCAAGCATCGGGTTGTCGCCCGGGTTCAGAGAGTAGAGCACAGTTTTCGGCAGTGCGTCGTCCTCGTCCATATCGTTTAAGAAAGCGCCGAGCATCGGGGCAAAGGCGAAATCGTTCATGCTGTCAAAGCCGGTATCGGCACCGAGCGCACGGAACATCCGCTTCGAGTTGTTACGGAGTGCTTTGATATGAAGCTGCATGGCGATATTGTGCTTATGATACAGCCGTCCGAGGTTCGTCAGAAGGAAGCCCTTGTACATGCCGAGCTCTTTTTCGGTGAGAGCACCGCCGTTCATGCGATTTTCAAATACATCATTCGCCTCAGCAGCCGTGCATGGCACATAGAAGCAGCCCTCAAGGCTGTGGTCGCTGACAACGCAGCCGGCGGAGAGGAAGAAGTCGAGGCGGCAGGAGAGGGCATGCACCATATCCTCCGCGGATGCAATCGTCCTGCTGGCGGCAGCGGCAAGCTTTTCCACATATTCCGGGAAATCCGGCTTCTCGAGATGAACGGCGCGGTCCGGGCGGAAGGACGGCAGAACGCGGCAGGCAAAGTCTTCCTTCTGTAATGCCAGATGGCAGTGCAGATCATCTGCAGGATCGTCGGTGGTGCACAGATGCGACACATGCTGGTTCAGAATCAGATTGCGCACGGTAAACTCCTTCGTCTGCAGTTTTGCATTCGCCTCATCCCAGAGCTCCTTCGCTGTTGCTCGGGAGAGCGGTGTCGTGATGCCGAAGTACCGCTGCAGCTCCAGATGTGTCCAGTGGTATAAAGGATTGCCGATCGCGTTCTCAATCGTCTCGGCAAACGCCAGATATTTGTCGTAATCATCGGCGTTTCCGGTGATCAGATCCTCCGAAAAGCCCATCGCACGCATGGCACGCCATTTATAATGATCCCCGCCGAGCCAGACGCGTGTCAGATTCTCCATCTGGCGGTCTTCGAGAATCTCCTGTGGATTCAGATGGTTGTGATAGTCAAAAATGGGCATTTTTTCAGCCGCCTCGTGGTACAGTGTTTTCGCCGTATCGGTCTGCAGCAGAAAGTCAGCGTCCATAAAAGGTTTCATATGGAAATACCTCCCCTTTAGAATTGAGCGGTCAGAGCAGCAAGCGTATCTGCCACAGCGCCAGGTCCATGAAGCATCGAGACAAAAGCATCCAGCACACGGTCAGAAAGTCCGGCGGAAATCAGATCCACACCGAAAATCGAAGCATCGGAGAGCAGCGGAGCCAGCGTTTTGGAAAGCGCCTCACGGTCAGCCGGTGCGCCGAGTTTCAGATCCTGCACATACGGGCGGACCGTGGCAAGCAGCGGATCCGGCTCAGATCAAATGCATCGCCGTTGTCATCCACGCCCATCAGATACCGCAGCCATCCCGCAAATACAGCCGGAATTGCCTGAAGATCCGAGAGTGACAGCTCCGGGGAAGCAAGATACGATTTGATCGTCTCACCGAACCGGATCGACAGCTTCTGTGACGTATCGGTTGCAATTCGCTGCGGCGTATCCGGCATAAACGGATTCGGGATGCGGATGTTCAGCACTTCAGCGATAAACTGCTTCGGAGAGAGAATACCAGGATCGGTGACAACCGGAAGTCCTTCGATATATCCGATGCGCTCCACGAGCTTTTTCAGTACCGGATTTTTCATCTCCTCACTGATCAGTTCATAGTCCAGCAGGCAGCCGAACACAGCGAGTGCGGTGTGCAGCGGGTTCAGGCAGGTGCAGACCTTCATGCGCTCTGTTTTGTTGACAGTTTCCCGGTCGGTAAAGATCCATCCGCTCTTTTCCATCGGCGGCCGTCCGTTCGGGAAATGATCTTCGACTACGAGGTACTGGCATTCCTCTGCATTGACGAACGGAGCAACGTAGGTGTGGCGGGAGGTGACGATCGGCTGTGCATCGGCGAGGCCGTTCTCCTCGAGTATCTTTTCGATGGAACCATCCGGCCGCGGGGTGATCTTGTCGATCATGGTCCACGGGAAGCTGACTTTTTCCGGGTTCTGCAGATAGGAGAGGAAGCCTGGCTGTACCAGCTTGTTTTCTTCCCATGCAGAAGCGTAGGCTGTCAGGGCAAGGGAAAGTTTTTCGCCATTGTGGGAGCAGTTGTCGGTGCTGACCATCGCAACCGGTTTTTCGCCTGCAAGAAATCTTTCATATAAAAGAGAAGCAACTTTTCCCATATAGCTGGTAACGGAAGAAGGTCCGGCAGCAAAATCGGCAGCAACAGACGGCAGCAGTTCGCCCGCACCGTTTTTCAGGGAATATCCCTTTTCGGTGATCGTAAACGTCGCCATCTGCAGGGAATCCTTGGTAAAGATTTCTTTTAACCGGGCAAAATCCGGAGAATCCGCCGTATCGGCAGCCAGCGATTCTGCGATGCTTCCAACAACGGTTTTCTCGACAGAACCATCGGCTTTTAAGGTCACCAGAATGCTTAAATTATCGTGCGGCTGGTACATATCACGGATGATTTCTGTATCGAAGCCCTCCGCAACGATGACACCGCGGTCAAAGGTACCGTTGTTCAGCAGTTCCTGTGCTGTATTTGCCTGGAAGGCACGGAAAATATTTCCGGCTCCGAAATGCACCCAGCACGGAGATTCTTTCGTGCGGGTGATCATTGCTTCGCGGTCATAGGATGGAAGCGCATAGCCTGCGGCTTCCCACGCTTTTTGATCTGCCAGTCCGGCAGCTGTTAAGTTAAGAGACATCAGTAAAAACCTCCTTTAAATTCCACGTTTGTGACTCTTGTCAATAGCTTCCCAGAGTCCGTTTAAATAAGTCGCGCCGAGTGCGCGGTCATACAGTCCATAGCCCGGCATTGCCTTCTCGCCCCAGATCATACGTCCGTGGTCCGGGCGGATCGGGCCGTCGAAGCCGATGTCGTACAGCGCTTTCATGATCTCATACATATCGAAGCTGCCGTCAGAGGAAAGGTGTGCGGCCTCCTCGAAATCCTGCTGGCTGTGGAATTTCAGATTGCGGACGTGAGCGAAGTGGATGCGGCCCTTTAAGGAACGGATCATATCCGGCAGATCGTTCTCCAGGTTTGTTCCGTAGGAACCCGAGCAGAAGGTCACGCCGTTGTGCGGGTCATCGACCATCTTCATCATGCGCAGAATGTTTTCTTTATTAATGATGATTCTCGGAAGACCGAAGACACTCCATGCCGGGTCGTCCGGGTGAATGGCCATTTTGATATCGTACTCGTTGCAGACCGGCATGATGCGTTCGAGGAAGTATTTGAGGTTGGCAAACAGTTTCTCATCATCCACATCGCGGTAAGCGTCAAAGAGCTCTTTCACTTTTGCCATGCGCTCCGGCTCCCAGCCAGGAAGAATTGCGCCGTTTGCATCACCTGCGATAGATTCAAACATTTTTTCCGGAACAAGTGCGTCTACGGCGGACTGTTTGTAGGCAAGTACGGTCGAGCCGTCCGGACGGACGCGTGCGAGTTCTGTTCTGGTCCAGTCGAAGACCGGCATGAAGTTATAGCAGACAAGGTGAATGTCTTCCTTGCCGAGGTGCTTTAACGTTTCAATATAATTATCGATGTACTGCTCACGGTCCGGGCTGCCGATTTTGATGGCGTCGTGGATGTTGACGCTCTCGATGCCGGAGATGTGAAGTCCAGAGGCCTCAACCTCTTCTTTTAACGCGTGAATCGCTTCGCGTGTCCACACCTCGCCCGGGGTAGTGTCGTACAGGGTTGTGATGACTCCGGTTACGCCCGGAATCTGGCGGATCTGCTCTAAGGTAACGGTATCAAATTTGGAACCATACCAGCGAAATGTCATTTCCATAAGAAAAACTCTCCTTTATTTTGTAATGTACTCTCGGAATCTTTCTGCACTTGCCTTTGCGGCTGATTTTCCGCCAGCTGCACCCGAATTTCATCAACGTACGCACCGCGTACGCCTCAGAAATTTGGGCACAACTGACAAAAAATCATCTCACAAAAACAAGCACAGAAAGATTCCGAGAGTACATTGTATTTTGCAAGTGGTGTTCTTTGCTTTTTATTGTATCGTTTTTTAAGAAAAAAGCCATGGCAAGAATTGTTGAGCACATTGCAAAAGTTGCGGCGGTTGGTAGGAAAAAGCAAAATCAGCCTACAGGTGTGATAAGTAATATCTTTCTGGTATGACTAACCAATAGGAAAAACCTATAATCGATTCATCGAAATAACAATTACCAAAAGGCGTTTTAGGGGTTGCACATAGAAAAAATATGCATTATAATATGCCATGTAATCGAGAAACACATTAAACATATCGACTTAGTAGGAAAGGAGAACAGCAAATGAAAAAAACAGACAACAGACGAATGCAGGAGAACAGAATGATGGAGATGTGTTGTTGCTGTTGCTGCAGCTCCAATCAGAATAAAGAAAAATAAGAAACATTCGCAGGCAGAAAAAGCATAGCAGAAATTGCATGTGCGGGCAGGCCGGAACGAATGCCTGCTATTTTTTTAACCTTTTTTAAAAGAAATGAGAATAAACAACATAAGAATAGATAATAAACAGACATAGAAAACGGAGGACAAAAACATGAGCGGATGCGGATGCAGCTTCACCCCAGTTGAAAATAAAGAAACCGAAGAAATCAAATACACAGATGCACTGGCAGAACAGTTTGCAGCAGAAGTCGGAGTAGACCCAAGACCAAATGAAACCCTTGTAGAGATCGATGAGCGCGGCGCTTTCATCCGTCAGCCAAATGCATTTATCCAGCCATTCGGCGATAAAGAAGGCGGCCTGAAAGCAGAAGCAAACCGCTTCGGGATCTACTGGGCAACCGGATGCAACTGGTCCAACCGTCCGATCATCGTGCGGGAGCTTTTAGGACTGCAGGATGTGATCTCGGAGACGAGAGTTTCTCCATCCGGCGAGACAAACCGTTACGGACATGCATTCGGACAGTATCCGGATTTCAAGGATCCGGCGACAGGCGCTTACTTCTTAAGTGAGTTCTATAAAAGAGCAAACCCGGACTTCAAAGGAAGAGCAACGACACCGACCCTGGTGGATGTCAAAGAGAAAAAGGCTGTGAACAACGATTATCACCGCCTTACGAACTATCTCGAAGTGCAGTTCCGTCCATTCCAGCCAAAAGATGCGCCGGACCTGTACCCGAAAAAATTCCGGAAAGAGATCGATGAGTTTAACGACTGGCTCTTCCCGCATATCAACAACGGCCATTACCGCATGGCATTCTGCCAGTCACCGGAAGCATACGATGAGGCATACGAAGATTTCTATGAATCCCTCGATAAGCTGGACAAACGGCTGGAGACGAACCGTTTCCTGTTCGGCGACTACATCACCGACAGCGATGTCCGCGCTTACGTCACTCTGATCCGTTGGGATGTCAGCTACTTCCACAACGTAGGACCGGTGAAGAAACCGATTCGTGATTACAAAAATATCTGGGGCTACTTAAAAGAGCTGTATGCGATCCCGGCCTTCCGTCACGGAAGCGATCCGCAGGTGCTGGCACTTTCGAGACCTGGAAAGAAATTAGGCGAGGTTCTCTTCCGCGGATACAACGAACGAATCCTTGCAAAAGTAGATTTCGAGAAGCTGATGGCAGACGATGGATCGAGAAGAACACTCAGCAAAACACCGGATGAAGTATTCCTTCGCCATCCGGAGGGAGAGACCTACGAGGATTACGCAGGAGAAATCTCAAAAACCATCTGGAACAGCCCGAAATGGGAAGACAGAAACCCGAAGAACGGCGTACTTTCCGTGGATGCATCGATTAATCCGCTGAAAGGACTTTTATAAAGAGATAAGACAGAAGAATCCGGAGCGCTCTGGTGGAACACTCTCAGGCAGCCGGGGTGCGGCCGGAACTGAAAAGAACGAGAAAATGAGGAGGATTTTATTATGAAAAAGACAAAGAAATTCTGGGCAGTATTGGCAGCGGCGGGCCTTTTGGCAGCAAGCTTTGCAGGATGCGGAAGCAATGCATCAGCAAATGCAGGAAGCAGCAGCGGTTCCGCAGCATCATCTTCCGCAGCATCATCTTCCGCAGAAGGCAGCTCCGCATCGGATTCCGGTGAGAAAAAAGTGATCAAAGCTGTAACAAGCGGCACACTGGCACCGTACTTTTACGTAAATGATGACAACGAGCTGACCGGTGTCGATATCGATATCGTAAAAGAAGTGTTCAACCGCCTTCCGCAGTATGAACTGAAAATTGAGCAGGCAGATGCACTGCAGGGTGTGCTGAGCGGTCAGTACGACATCGCAGTCAACAACTATGGATATACCGATGAGAGAGCAGAATCCTACTACTTCTCTTTACCATATAAAACCAGCTTCAACGAATACATTCAGAGAACCGGCGATGAGCCGCTGACTTCTCTTACCGATCTGGCAGACCGCGGATACAAAATTGAGCTGAGTGCAGGAAGCCTTACCGCAAATGCACTGGAAAAATGGAATACAGACAACCCGGATCACCAGATCAATATCGTATATTCCAATGCAAACTTCCAGGTCCGCTACCAGCATATCGTAGATGGAACCGCTGATGTGGCAATCGACGACGGACCGATCATCGACAACCTGCTTCCGCAGTTCGGACTGGAAGGTCAGCTGGAAGCAAACGAGATCGACGAGGAGACCGAAGATTTCCTGTTCCCGCAGAACAATACCTACTTCCTGTTTGGAAAGAACGAAGAGGGCGCAGCACTCCGCGAGGATGTTGACAAAGCCTTAAAAGAGATGAAAGAAGACGGAACTCTTTCCAAGATCACAACCGAGTATCTCGGCGTGGACACCAGCCCGGACGAGAAATACTTTGATGAGACACCAAACTAGAATATCGTTTTCGAAATAAAAACAGAAGAGATTACAAAACAGACGGGAAGCGGATCGAGAACATCCGTTTCCCGATTCTAAAAGGAGCGAAAAACATGGCAGAAATTTACCGGGTAGAAAAGGGAAGCGAAGAGTGGAAATACAAAGCATATGATTACGTCAGAACCGATGCGTTCTGCTGCGGACAGAACATTCCGATTGAACTGGAATTCGGACAGGACGAGAGCAAAGATGATCTGCAGGCGATTCTGCTGACAGAAGATCACAAGCCGGTAGCCGGCTGCCGCATCGCATTTCCGGCGGAAAAGACAGGAAAAATCGAGCGTGTCTGTGTGGTCAGAGAAAAACAGAAAAGCGGATACGGCCGCGTACTGGTCGAAGCCGCTGAGAAATGGCTGAAAGAATACGGTGTTGATCACATCGTCATCACAAGCCAGGACCGCGCCGCAGGCTTTTATGAGAAATTAGGCTACAAACTGAATCCGGACGCTGACCTGTCGGTATACGACCACCATGCACTGAAGAAAGACGAAGAGCCGAAAAAGCCGAAGAAAAATCTTGGCTTTACCTGTGTACTGGTAGAAAAATACGTGTAAGAGAGGACGAAAATCATGGGAAAATTATTTGACGTTTCACTGGTATTTTCATCCATACCAGAATTGCTGACAAAGCTGCCGATCACGCTGGAACTGGCCGTGGTTTCTATGCTGATCGGACTGGGACTGGGACTTGTGATGGCGATCATCAAAATGAAAAAAATCAGAGTGCTGACGCAGATTACGAATCTTCTGATTTCACTGCTCCGCGGCACGCCGGTCATCGTACAGCTGTATGTTGCGTTCTTTGGTATTCCCATGATGTTCAAGGCAATCAACCAGCAGTTCGGAACGAATCTGGCGGTTGCCAATATTTCCGGTTTCGTCTATGCGATGATCGCTCTGGGACTGAACCAGTCGGGCTTTATGGCTGAGATTATCCGTTCGGCCCTGCAGTCCGTTGACCCGGGCCAGATCGAAGCAGCACATGCACTTGGCATGACGTATCCGCAGACACTGCGCCGCATCATTCTGCCGGAGGCCTTTGAGGTTGCGCTTCCGACCCTTGGAAACTCTTTTATCAGTATCATCAAAGGAACGTCTCTTGCCTTTACCTGCGCCGTTGTCGAGATTACCGCACAGGGCCAGATTATTGGAGGAAGAACGTATCGCTACTTTGAAGTTTACGTTTCACTGGCCATCATTTACTGGCTGGTAACACTGGTGATCGAGCAGATCATCCGCGTAATTGAAAATAAAATCCGGATTCCGGACCAGGTAGAGCTGGCGTCCGCAAACGGGGAGGGTAAGAAAAATGATAAAAATTGATCATTTATCAAAAAAATATAACGACAACGTGGTGCTCGACGACATCAGCCTCGAGATCAAACAGGGAGATGTTGTGGGAATCATCGGTCCTTCCGGAACCGGAAAATCAACGCTTCTGCGCTGCGTCAACCGCCTTGAGACACCGGAGAAGGGAACGGTGACGATCGGGGACAAGGTGATCGGCCTTTCCGAGCGGAAACCGAAAGAGCTTCTGTATTTAAGACAGAACACAGGAATGGTGTTCCAGCGGTTCAATCTGTTTGAGAAGAAAACCGCACTGGAAAATGTGATGGAAGGCCTGATTGTTGTCAAGAAGATGAAAAAAGACGAGGCCAGAGCCATTGCATTAGAAGAACTGAAACTGGTCGGCATGGAGAAATGGGCAAACCACTATCCGAAGCATATGTCCGGCGGACAGCAGCAGAGGGTGGCGCTCGCAAGAGCCCTCGCCATGAAACCGCAGATTCTGCTGCTCGACGAGCCGACTTCAGCCCTTGACCCGGAGCTGGTTGGAGAGGTTCTGGATGTTATTAAAAAAGTTGCGGCACAGGGATATACAATGCTTCTGGTTTCCCATGAGATGAACTTTATCCGCCATGTGTCGAACCGTGTGATCTTCCTTGATAAAGGACACGTAGTAGAAGACGGAACACCGAAAGAAGTATTCGAGCATCCGCAGAATCAGAGAACACGGGAGTTCTTCAGCAAGATGCATATTATGGCGCAGCCTGAGTATGTTATTTAAATTGCGGACACAGCCAAAGAGCAGGAGAAAAGATTATGATAGATGAGAAAAGAATTGCTGATTTTTTTGCGGAGCTGGTATCTATCGATTCGCCGTCCTTAGAGGAGCGCGAGATGGCGGACACCTTAAAAATAAAATTCGCCGAAATCGGGGTTACGTTTACAGAAGATCATACGCAGGAGCAGACCGGCTCCAATGCGGGCAATCTGTTCGCGCGCATTCCGGGCAGCCTTGCAGGAGCCCCGGTTCTCTTTGCGGCCCACATGGACACTGTTGAGCCTGCAAAAGGAAAAAAAGCCGTCTCCCATGAGGATGGAACCGTAACGAGCGACGGCACGACAGTTCTTGGCGCCGACGACCTCGCCGGTGTGACAGTCATCTATGAAGCTGTCCGCCACCTCATCGAGACCAAAACACCGCACCGCCCGATCGAAATTCTGATCTCGGTCGGTGAGGAGCTGTACTGCAAAGGCGCAAATGCCTTCGACTACAGCCAGGTGCAGGCAAAAGAAGCATACGTTCTGGATTTAAGCGGCGCGATCGGTGCAGCCGCCTACGCGGCACCGACACTCGTTTCCTTCGCGGCGAAAATCCAGGGAAAAGCCGCCCACGCCGGTTTCCACCCGGAGGACGGCATCAACAGCATCCAGCGGCCGCCCACGCAATCGCACAGCTTCCGCAGGGCCACGTGGATGAAAGCACCACTGCCAACATCGGAAAAATCGGCGGCGGCTCCGGTACCAACATCGTTTCGGAAAGCTGCGTGATCGAAGGCGAAATTCGAAGCCTGAACCACGAGACGGCGATGGAGCTTCTGGAAACATATCACAGAACCTTCCAGCAGGAAGCAGAGAAGATTGGTGCGAAGCTGGTCTGGGAAGAAAAGCTGAATATCCATGCGTATGAGACGCCGCTGACAAGCGATGCCGCAAGGCATTACGAGAGCGCCGTTGCAGAAGAAGGCCTGACCGCTGCATTCGAAAAAACTTTCGGCGGCAGCGACAACAACGTCTTTGCACAGCACGGCATCGAAGGGCTTGTCATCGCAACCTCGATGAATCAGGTACACAGCTGCGCCGAGTACACAAAAATCCCGGAGATAGCCAGGTGGCGCGGATTGTGGCCAATCTTGCCGCACCGCAGGAAGCCTGAACAGATCCTGGACGAAAAAACAGAATACGTAAAAAATCCCCAAAGCCCGCCGGCAGATGTGAAAACAAAAACCGGCGGGCTTTTCCTGTTTCCGGCACGGCTTGCCACGCAGAGAAAAATAGTCTATAATAGGGAAAAGCTTCCGGTGCATGCCGGAATTTAACACCAGTAGACAAGAAGTCCCCTGCTTCTAAAGCGGTGGGATGAATTGTTAAAAGAAACATAACGGCAGTGGCGGGCGGAGAAAAATCGGTATCCTCCACTGACATGAGGCAAGTCACAGTCGAACTATTTTCGGCATGTCAGACTCCGTGAAAATACCGACTGTGAGTTGAAACAAGAATAAAAGAGGAGAAACAATGATACAGACACCAATTCAGAAACTGGAATTTCCAAACGACAGAGGCGTCCGCCTGTACTGCAAGCGGGAGGATCTTCTTCCGTTTTCCTTAGGCGGAAACAAAGTCCGCATCGGACGTGCTTTTTTCCAGGATATGCAGGAGAAAAACAAAGACTGCATGATCATCTACGGAAACAGCAGATCCAACCTCTGCCGCGTGCTGGCCAATCTGTGCTGTGCCGAGAAAATTCCATGCTATATGATCTGTTCTTCTGAAGAAAACGAAGAACACCCGATCGAAACCAACAACAGCCGTCTGATGAAATGGCTCGGAGCCGAAGTCATTCCGTGCAGAAAAACAGAGATTGCGCAGACGGTCGAAAAGACCATGCAACGTCTGACGGAGCAGGGATATCAGCCGTATTATATTTTCGGCGACAAATTCGGAAACGGAAATGAAGGAACACCGGTGCAGGCTTATGTGGATGGCTACCGTGAGATTTTGGAGTGGGAGAGAGAACAGAACGTTTCCTTTTCTCATATCTTTGCAGCATCCGGGACCGGCTCCACGCAGAGTGGTCTGGTGAGCGGAAAACTGATCGAACAGGGAAGCGAGCAGATTATCGGTCTTTCTATTTCATCCCGTGAGTACGACCGCGCGATCCGCATTATGGAGAGCGGGATTTCGGACTATTTTCAGAAGAAGCATCTTTTGCTGCCGGAAGGATGGGAGCAGGAACTGTACCTGGAAATGGGATACCGCCAGGGCGGATACGGTCAGTACGATGAGCGTATTCTGCAGGTGATCCGGGAAGAGTTCTGCCGGAACGGACTTCCGCTGGATCCAACCTATACCGGAAAAGCATTCTGGGGAATGAAGCAGTATATCGAGGAACATGACCTGCAAAACTGTGATGTGCTTTTTATTCACACAGGAGGAACGCCGCTGTTCTATGACTGCATTCTGAACGATACCGATGGAGGAATGAAATGAAACGGATTTCAATTGTCATCCCATGCTACAATTCCGAAGCAACGATTCGGAAGGTTGTAGAGATGGTGATGGAAGAATTCAAAAAAATGGACGGATATGACTGTGAATTTGTCCTGGTAAACGATGGATCTCCAAAAGATGATACGTATGGAGAGATCAAAAAGCTGGGAGAACAGTATAAAAATGTCAAAGGAATCAATCTGCTGCGCAATTTTGGCCAGCATAATGCGCTGATGGCCGCACTCCACTACACGGAGGGAGATTTTATTCTTGGTATGGATGATGATATGCAGACACATCCATCGCAGATCAGCAAACTGATCCATAAAATGGAAGAAGGATATGATCTGGTTTACGGATATTATCCGAAACGAAAAAATTCCTTCCTGAAAAATATCACAAGTAAATTAAACGAAGTCTCATCACGGATTCTTCTCGGCGCCCTAAAAATATTGTTTCCAGCAACTTCTGGATGATCACCCGTCAGATCAAGGAAGAAGTGGTCAAATACGACAGCTTTAATCCATATATTGATGGGATTTTTTACCGTACAACGCACAAAATCGGGAATGTGGAGGTGGAGCACTTCAAACGTGCGGTGGGAACCTCCAACTATACGTTAAAGAAGCTGATCAAATTATGGCTCGCCTACTGGAACTATTCGGTGATCCCCCTTCGGGTGTCTTCCGTACTCGGTGGAATTTCCGCAGCGGGCGGTTTTCTGGCAGCCATTATCATTGCAATCCGAAAGCTCATCGATCCGAATGTGATGGTTGGATGGTCCTCCACAATCTGTACGATTGTTGTTTTTTCCGGACTGATTTTGATGGTGCTCGGCATTATCGGAGAGTATCTCGGAAAAATGATTCTGATTCTGAACCGCACGCCGCAGTATATTGTGCGGGAAACCATTAACGTATCTGATGAGGAAGAAAAAAAGTGAAAAAAATCATGATTTTAGGTGCCGGTATTTACCAGGTGCCGCTGATCCGGACTGCACGCAGAATGGGTCTTTACACAATCGTAGTGAGTATTCCCGGCGATTATCCGGGGTTTGCACTTGCAGATAAAATTTATGAACTGAATACGCGGGATAAAGAAGCGATTCTTGCGGCGGCGGAAAAAGAACAGATCGACGGAATCTGTACATCGGGAACCGATGTGGCCGTCAGCACAATCGGCTATGTCTGTGAAAAGATGCATCTGTCCGGCATTCCGTATGAGGCGGCGGAAATTCTGACCGATAAGGCAAAGATGAAAGACGCATTCCGGCAGGGCGGCGTTTCCGCGGCAGACGGGATGCGGGTAAGAAGCGCAGAGGAGGCACAAAAAGCCGCAGAACAGCTTGGATACCCGGTTGTCGTAAAACGGGTGGACAGTTCAGGAAGCCGCGGAATTACCGTGGTGGAGCATTCCAGACAGATCGAAGAAGCGTATGAAAATGCGAGAAACGGTTCGGCAAGAGATTATGTGCTGGTTGAAAAATTCCTCCGCGGAACGGAGATCGGCGTGGATGGATTTGTGCAGAACCACAAACTGGTCTTTCTGGCACCGCACATGAAATTTGTATACCGCGGTGCACACACGACCGTTCCGGTCGGCCATGCATTTCCGTATGGATGCAGCGGGGCACTGCGGGAAGAAATTGCCCGCCAGATGCAGCTGGCCGTCACCGCATCCGGTGCCGATCAGTGCTCCGTCAATGCGGATGTCTTTGTGGACGGAGAGAAGGTCTGGATCATTGAAATGGGCGGAAGAACCGGAGCAACCTGCATTCCGGAACTGATTTCAACGTATTACGGATTTGATTTTTATGAGCAGATGATCAAAAGCGCCTCGGGGAAGAAACGGATTTTCAGCAGACGGAAAGCTGCCCGTGCATGGCAAAACTGCTGCTGAGTCCGGTAAGCGGAACCATCACACAAATCGACCGGGATCAGGTCGAACGTCTGCGTCAGGAAGGGCTGGAGCTTGTCCTGGATTATCCGGAGGGGCATGAAGTTTCTGCCATGGCAGATGGAACTGACCGGATCGGCCATGTGATTGTAAAGACTGACCGGGAAGCGGAACTGGATGAGCAGATGAAGCGGGTGTACCGCTGTATCTGGATTGATGGAAAAAATCTGGAGACAATCTGGGAAGAGAAAACAGCAAAATAAAAAACCCGGAATCTTTTCAAGACCTCAGAAGAGGAGCGAAAGGATTCCGGGTTTTGCGTTGCCAGGCATATCAATATCCGGTGGACCAATTTTGATTACACTGTTTTTACAGGCTTCATCATCATCCGATAGTAGACTGGAATCAGCAGTGCAATTGCACCGAACCAGGCAAGCGGGCTTGCGATGCAGGCGGCAGTGTAGCCTAAGAAGCGTGACAGCCAGACGGTAGCAGCAAGACGCATCACAAGCTCGACCATGCATGCGGCAAACGGTGCGCGTCCGTTCTGCATACTCTGAATCGAGGTGCGGTAGACGGCGAGAAGGCCGAGCAGGAAGTAGAACGGCGCTTCGATCGTCAGGAATGCATCGGAGTAATGGTAAATTTCTGCGGTCGGATTCGAAAGAAACAGTTCGACGATCGGATGGCGCAGCAGAAGAATACCGATGCACATCAGAATGTTGAACGCTTCGGTCTGGATCAGCGAAGCGCGTACGCCGAGGCGGATACGGTCCTTCTTACCGGCACCGAAGTTCTGTGCAACGTAGTTGGAGATCGCCGTCATCATGGCATTATTCACAAGGACGGAGAGCTGGTCGGCTTTGGAAGCTGCCGTGTAGCCGGCAACCGCAGCCGTTCCAAGAGAGTTGACAACAGCCTGCATCGCGAGCTGGCCGATACACATGACGGACATCTGAAAGCCCATCGGAAAGCCGGTTTTCAGGTGAAGAACAGCAGCTCCTTTCAGGTCGTGGAAATCCTCACGGCGCAGGTGGAGAATCGGGAAATTCCGAAGTCCGACAACCGTGCTGAAAACGGCGGAGAGGAACTGCGAGAGAATCGTCGCCCAGGCAGCGCCCGCAACGCCCATGTGCATCGGAACGATGAACACGATGTCGAGGATGATGTTGAGCACCGACGAGAACACCAGAAAATACAGCGGTGTTTTGCTGTCGCCGAGTGCGCGGAGCATATTGGAAATCATGTTGTAGAACACGGTAGCGCCGGTGCCGAGCAGAACGACGAACATATAGGCATTCGCTTCCTCTGCGATGTCATCCGGAATCTGCATCCAGACGAGAATCTGGCGGGAGAGCAGACAACAGACGAGCGTCAGCACAACGGTGAACGCGATACTCAGCAGCGTGGAAACTGCGATGCTTTTGCGCATGCCCTGTTCATCCTTCGCGCCGCACCGCTGGCCCAGGCAGATGCCAAAACCGCCGGTGAAGCCGTTGATGAAACAGAACACAAAGTAAATGATAATGCTGGTGGAGCCGACCGCGGCGAGCGATTCAGCACCGAGCGTCTTTCCGACGATCACGGAATCTGCCAGCGTATAGAAGAGCTGGAACAGATTGCCGAGGATCACCGGAATGGCAAATTTTAACAGCGACCAGAACGGACTTCCGGTCGTCAGGTCCATTTCTCTGGAACGAGAGCGAGACATAATATCCTCCTTCTTGCATCCGGTGGGATGCACGATTATAATATAATACAGAAATTGAGATAAGGGGGAGAATTGCAGATGGCAAAGAGAAAGATTCTGGTGGACGATACCAGGCGCGAACTGGAAGAGCACGGAACAGAAACCTTTCCACTGACGGTCAACCACGATGATCTGTGGATGTTCGAGGGAAAAAATGTGCCGATCCACTGGCATCAGGAAATCGAGATCAGCCTTCCTCGTGAGGGAAAGGCAGTCTATCAGATTTACCAGAACAGCTATGAAATTTCACCGGGAGACGGGCTGCTTGTGAACCGCAATGTGCCGCACAGCTGCCATTCGCCGAACAACGAAAGGGCAAAGTACACGACGATCCTCGTGCGCCCCGATTTTCTGTACGGCGATTTCGGAAGCGATGTCGAGCGCAACTGTTTCCAGCCGTTTCTGCAGAATTCCGCGGTTCCCTGCCTGTGCATTCCGGGGACGGAAGCGTGGGGGAAAGAGGTGCTGGAAAAGCTGGAGAAGGTCGATACGCTGTTCTACGAAAAGCCGTACTGCTATGAGCTGAAAATCAAGGGCCTTCTGTGTGAAGCCTTCTTTCTGATTCTGGTACATCAGCAGAAATACCAGACGCCGTTTGTCCCGGCCAATCGGGTGGAGCTTGCGCGGCTTGCACAGATGCTGGACTATATCCATACACATTCAGAATCCGTGATTTCGCTCGAAAAGCTTGGTGAGCAGGTGCATTTATCCCGCGAGGTCTGCTGCCGCCTCTTCCGGAAAATGACGGGAAAGACGGTGACGCAGTATCTCGAGGAATACCGTGCGTCCAAAAGCCTGCCGCTCGTCGAAAGCGGCCAGTACTCCATGACACAGATCGCAGATCTGGTGGGTTTCAGCAACGCCAGCCGTTTTGCTGCCGCCTTCCGGCAACAGTTCGGCTGTAATCCCGGAGAATACAATTCTCGAAAGCGGCAGGAGGGGAGATAGTATTTCTTTTGGATAGCATTTCTTTTCCTGCCGCCTGCTCTATTATAAAAAGACAGAGCGGAAAATGCGATTCTGTGATTGCTCTTGTTGATACAGATATTGACAAAAAAGCCGCTTTCCTCTCCGCAGCGCCTGCTGTGCGCATGCCGGAAAGAAAGCGGCTTTTTGCCACGAAAAATATGTTACATCTGTTTGATTGCCTGCAGCATTTCAAGATCCGAAGCAGTCACCTTGATATTGGAAAACATTGTTCGCCCGTCCGGCTTTTTCACCGTGACTTCGAGAATCGTTCCCTCTTCGATCTGGGAGGATGCGAGATCGCCCATGAATTTTACGAACTTCGGGTGGTTTTGGGCGAAACGGTCTCTTAGATTTTTTAATTCTATTAACTTCATTGGGTTAAATGCCATTCTTTTTTCTGTCCTTTCTATTCAAAACTTCTTTCGAAACATGAAAGTATTGTAACATGGAAAAGAAAAAATGCAAGCGGATAAAAAGAGAAAAGACAGAGATACTGGGAATATAGAAAAGATTCTCAATTAGAATGGGAGAAAAACGAATGAAAGCGAAGAAGTATCTGCTGTTTTTTCTTTTGGGCTACTGCATTTATATTGCCATCGAAGTCACCTACCGCGGTTACAGCTTCCGCCTGATGGGCATTGCCGGAGGACTGTCCCTTGCAGGAATCGGAATGCTGGAAGACGCCGGGCTGCGCCGCTTTCCGCTGGCGTTTCAGATGATGGTATCTGCGGTTCTGATCACGGCCATCGAACTGTATTCGGGAATGTTTTCCCTGCGGGTGCTGCATTACCGTATGTGGGACTACAGTGCGCTGCCGTTTTCCTTCTGCGATGGGCTGATCTGCCCGTGGTTTTTCGGGATCTGGTATCTGCTCTCGGTGGTTGGGATTTTTCTTACGGACTATGTGAGCTATTATATCTTCCACGAGGGGACGCACCCGGTGTATCGAAAGAAGAAAAAGGGTTGTGCCGAAGGGGAGTTCGTTATAAAATAAGAAAAAACAACCCAGGCAGGAGGTCCTCATGGAAAACGAAAAAAATTATCTGGAATATCTCGCAGAATTGTACCCGACCATCGAAAAAGCAGCGACCGAAATCATCAATCTGCAGTCCGTTATCAACCTTCCCAAAGGCACGGAGCATTTCCTTTCGGATATTCATGGCGAATACGAAGCCTTTTCTCATGTACTCCGCAACGGTTCCGGTGCCGTGCGAAAGAAGATTGACGATGTCTTCGGCCACACGCTCGGCATTTCGGAAAAACGTGCGCTTGCAACCCTTATCTATTACCCGAGAGAGCGCCTGGAGATGGAGAAAAAGCAGCAGGAGGACATCGATGACTGGTACAAGGTCATGCTGTACCGCCTGATCGACGTCTGCAAAATCGTTTCTTCCAAATACACCCGTGCCAAAGTGCGGAAAGCCCTGCCGGCGGATTATGGCTATATCATCGAGGAGCTGATCACCGAAAAGCCGGAGGTGCTCGACAAAGAAGCATACTACGAGGCGATCATCCAGACTATCCTCGAAATCGGAAGCGCCGAGAACTTCATCATTGCCGTGGCAGAGCTGATTCAGCGGCTCGTTGTTGATCATCTCCACATCATCGGCGACATCTTTGACCGCGGTCCGGAGCCGTATAAAATCATGGACTGCCTGATGAATTACCATTCCCTCGATATCCAGTGGGGCAACCACGATGTGCTCTGGATGGGCGCTGCGACCGGCCAGCCGGCGTGCGTGGCCAGCACGATCCGCATCTGCCTCCACTACGGCAATCTCGATGTGCTGGAGGACGGCTACGGCATCAATATGCTTCCGCTTGCCACCTTTGCTCTCGAGACGTACGGCGATGATCCGTGCGAATGCTTTGCCGCAAAAGGCGGCGAGGACAGCGGAAATTCCCAGCAGATGCTGGAGCGCTGCATGCACAAGGCCATCACCGTAATGCAGTTAAAGCTCGAGAACCGTCTGATCCGTGAGAACCCGGAGTACGGCATGGAAAACCGCCGTCTGCTGGAAAAGATCGATTACCAGAACGGAACGGTGGCGATTGGGGAGAAAACGTATGCTCTGCGCGACAAGAGCTTTCCGACGATCGACCCGGCGCATCCGGACGAGCTGACAGAAAAAGAGGCAGAAGTGCTCGATAAGCTGATCTTCGCCTTCCGAAACAGCGAAAAACTGCAGGCGCACGTCGATTTCCTGCTCAAAAAAGGAAGCCTCTACCGCGTCTACAATGGAAATCTGCTGTACCACGGCTGCATGCCGATGAATGAGGACGGCACCTTAAAAGAGGTACAGGTCGACGGAAAGAAATACAAGGGAAAAGCACTGTACGATATTCTCGAGCACAACGTGCGCCGCGCATTTGTAAGCCGCGATCCGAAAAAACGGGAGCAGGGCCGCAATACGCTGTGGTATCTGTGGACCGCGCCGAATTCCCCGCTGTACGGCCGCGACAAGATGACAACATTTGAGCGGTATTTCCTCGCAGAAAAAGAGACCTGGACCGAGGTGAAAAACGCGTATTACCGCCTGATCGAGAAAGAGGAGACGGCGGACCGGATCTTACAGGAGTTCGGGCTTGCCGGTGAAAATGTACATATTATCAACGGCCACGTCCCGGTACACCAGAGTGCCGGTGAAAGCCCGGTCAAATGCGGCGGCAAGGTGCTGATCATCGACGGCGGCTTCTGCAGGGCGTACCACAAAGAAACCGGCATCGCGGGTTACACGCTGATTTACAACTCGTACGGCCTCAGCCTCACCGCGCACGAGCCGTTTGAATCGACGGAAAAAGCAATCCAGGAGGAGAAGGATATTGTCTCCCGCCAGGTGGCGGTGCGGTACAACATGAAGCGCCAGTTAGTCGGCGATACGGATCAGGGACGGCAGATCCGGCAGCGCATCCGTGAATTAAAGGAACTGATCGAGGCGTACCGCACGGCTCAGTTAAAAGAGCTTCTTTAAATCAAGGGTTTTCAACTGCGCCGGAAAATGGTATAATCAAAACAGTGTGCGCAGATGGAAACACTGTGCGCTGGAACAGATGGAAAGAAGGAAGAAACATATGAGGGCATGGATTGCCAGGATGACAGAAGATAACATAGATCAGAGCGCGATCGAAAAAGCAGGAGAGATTCTGAAAAACGGCGGTCTGGCGGCATTCCCGACCGAGACCGTATATGGTCTTGGCGGAAATGCGCTGGATGCCAAAGCTTCCGAGAAAATTTATGCGGCAAAGGGCCGTCCGTCGGACAACCCGCTGATCGTCCACATCGGAAGAATGGAGGACCTCGAAACCGTAGCGGCAAACGTGCCGGAGAGTGCACGCAAACTGGCAGCTGCATGCTGGCCGGGACCGCTGACGATGATTTTTGAGAAAACAAATGCCGTTCCGCTCGAGACGACGGGAGGCCTTACCTCCGTAGCCGTGCGCTACCCGAGCAACAAAGTGGCAAACGCACTGATCTTAGCCGGAGGCGGCTTCATCGCAGCGCCGAGCGCCAATACATCAGGCCGGCCGAGCCCGACGAAAGCCGAGCATGTGATCGAGGACCTTGGGGACAAAATTGACTGTATCATCGACGGAGGAGACGCCGAGATCGGCCTCGAATCCACCATCGTCGATTTTACAGAGGAGATTCCGACGATTCTCCGCCCGGGCTATTACAACAAAGAGATGCTGGAAAAAGTGCTTGGAACCGTGCGTGTCGATCCGGGAATCCTTGCGGAGGACAGCCATGTGCGTCCGAAGGCACCGGGCATGCGCTACAAACATTATGCGCCGAAGGCAGACCTTACGATTATCCAGGGCGAGATGGAACGGGTGATTCCGGAAATCAACCGCCTTGCCGCAGAACAGGAAAAGGCAGGAAAGAAAGTGGGCGTAATCTGCACCGATGAGACACGGGAGCAGTACACCACAGGAGATATCAAGAGCATCGGGCTGCGCGCCGAAGATGAGACGATCGCGCATCACCTGTTTGCGATTCTGCGCGACTTCGATGAGGACGGCGTGGAGGTGATTTATTCCGAGGCTTTCGACACCCCGCGTATGGGGCAGGCGATCATGAACCGCCTGTTAAAAGCCGCAGGCCACAAAGTAGCAGAGGTATAACAGTGAAACATTACAGCAGGATTTTATTTGTGGACGCGGACGATACCGCGCGCGCACCGATGGCGAAGGCGATTCTGCAGAGCAAAGAGCTTCCGTGGCCGATGGAAATTGGTTCCCGCGGGCTTGTCGTTCTGTTTCCGCAGCCGGTCAACCAGAAGGTAGAGGCAGTGCTTGCGCGCAACGGGCTTTCGGCCAAAGACCACACCACCACACCGCTTACCGCGGAGGACATCAACGACGACACGCTGCTTCTTGTGATGGAGGACAGTCAGAGGGAAAAGATCCGTGAGGACTTCCCGGATGCGCCCCATCTGCAGACGATCGCCGGATTTCTGCGGCTGGCAGGAGACATCCCCGCCCTTTACGGGGAACCGCTTACCGAATACGGAAAATGTTATGAAGCGCTGGAATTCCTGATTGAAGGTGTTCTTGCGCGGCTGAAAGAGGAGGAAGAACAATGATAGCTTTAGGATGCGACCACGGCGGATATGAGCTGATGCAGGAGGTAAAAGCATATCTGGACAAACAGGGACTGGAATATCAGGACTTCGGATGCTACAGCAACGAGGCAGTTGATTATCCGGTTTACGCCAGAAAAGTAGGCCATGCGATCCAGAACGGAACGTGTGATAAGGGAATCCTGATCTGCGGAACCGGAATCGGCATTTCTATCACGGCAAACAAAATGGAAGGAATCCGTGCAGCACTCTGCACCGACTGCTTCTGCGCAGAGGCAACCCGCCTGCACAACGATGCCAACGTACTGGCGATGGGAGGACGCGTTGTAGGCCCTGGCCTTGCAATCAAAATCGTAGAAACCTTCCTGAACACTCCATTTTCCGGAGAAGAGCGTCACGAACGCCGGATTCACTTGATTGAGCATGAAGGAGAAAATGAATAAATTTTAAACAAAGGAGAAGGGAAAATGGCAAGAACAGTCATCATGGATCACCCGCTGATCCAGCACAAAATCGGTATTATCAGAAAGAAAGACACAAGCTCCAAGGAGTTCCGCGAGATGATCAGCGAGATTGCAATGCTGATGTGCTACGAGGCAACCAGAGAGCTGCCGCTCACAGACGTTGAAATTGAAACCCCGATCTGCAAAACAACCGTAAAAGAGCTCGAAGGAAAGAAAATGGCAGTTGTGCCGATCCTCCGTGCCGGTCTTGGTATGGTAGAAGGTATGCTGGCTATGATTCCGGCAGCAAAAATCGGACACATCGGTCTGTACCGTGATCCGGAAACCCTGGCACCGGTTGAGTATTACTGCAAACTTCCGTCAGACATCGCAAGCCGTGAAGTATTTGTAACCGACCCGATGCTGGCAACCGGCGGTTCTGCAACGGCAGCCATCACCATGCTGAAAGAAAAAGGCGCAAAGAAGATCCACTTCATGTGCATCATCGCATCTCCGGAAGGAATCGAGAAAATGCATGAGGTTCACCCGGATGTTGATGTTTTCGTCGGAGCACTGGATGACCATCTGAACGAGCACGGCTACATTGTACCAGGCCTCGGCGATGCCGGAGACCGTATCTTCGGTACGAAATAAGAGCGGAAGCAAAGTACGTTAAGAAAACACAGGGGAAATGGGTATGAGCGATAAACGAGAGGATTATATTTCCTGGGATGAATATTTCATGGCAGTTGCCCAGCTTGCCGGTATGCGCTCGAAGGATCCGCACACACAGGTGGGAGCCTGCATTGTGAGCGAGGACAACAAGATTCTGTCCATGGGATACAACGGTTTCCCGAGAGGCTGCTCGGACGACGAGTTCCCGTGGGGAAAGACAAGTGAAAATCCGCTGGAAAACAAGTATCTTTACACAACGCACAGTGAACTGAACGCCATCCTGAATTACCGCGGCGGAAGCCTCGAGGGAGCCAAGCTGTATGTGACATTGTTCCCATGCAACGAGTGCTGCAAGGCGATTATCCAGGCGGGAATCAAAACGGTGATCTACGACTGCGACAAGTACGCGGACACCCCGTCCGTGATCGCATCGAAACGGATGATGAAGGCGTCCGGAGTCACTTTTCAGAAATACCACCGCACAGGGCGGGAAATTACCATGTCCCTGTAGCAGAAAAGATAATAGAAGGAGCGCGCCTGAACGAACAGAAAGTTCAGACGCGCTTCGTCTGTATACACGAAAAGACAAGAAACGGGAGGGCACCATGGAGAGCAATTTCGAATGGATTACGGCAAACGGGGATATCGGCATCCGCTTTTTTCACAGCATCGACGACGGCCCGCGTCACGTACCGATGGGATTCACCTCAGGTCTGATTGTGGATGATGATTTCCATTACCGCAAACCGATCATGTACCACTACATCGGCCATATTTCCAAATATATTGCTCCGGGTGCAAAACGCATCGGCTGGAGCAAATACGGAGCAAACCTGGATGTAACGGCCGCAGTCAATCCGGACGGAAGCTACGTTGTGATCCTGCTGAACCGCACAAAAGAGGATTCCGGCTGCTTCCTGCGTGTCAACGGACATATCATGCGTGTCGATCTTCCGGCAGAGACACTCAGCACGGTTGTAATCGAGAAATAAAAAGCAAAAATAAAAAAATGCCTTCTGTGCAGAATGGAAACAGTCTGCGCAGAAAGCATTTTTGTAAGATACGATTTATTTTTGATCGGAATCGGAAGAATCTGAGTTTTTCTCTTCGGTTGAAGGCTTTGCCGGTGTATACGGCGCATCAACCGGAGACTCTTCCGGGGCCAGCTTTGTCAGCGCTTTGCGCAGCCGGTAGCCCGGGAAGTGGAAGACTTCGGCCTCGTCGATCTTCTTTTTCTGATATGGGATCGCCTGTCTCGTTTCCGGATCAATGTGGTCCATGTGGAAGTAAAACGCATCGTCATCCGGCAGGTGATGTTTTTCAAGACGACGGTTGGCGAAGTTGCGGCAGACCGTGCAGATAATGGCACAGACCGGAACGGCGATGATCATGCCAAAGACACCCCAGAAGCCGCCGCCGATCAGAATCGAGATGATGATAAGGAAGCTAGACACGCCGGTCGTCTCGCCGAGGATTTTCGGTCCTAAGAAGTTTCCGTCAAACTGCTGCAGGAGAACGACGAAAATCAGGAAATACAGTGCCTGCAGAGGGTCGATCAGAAGGATCAGCAGAAGACACGGAACGGCGCCGAGGAACGGGCCGAAAAACGGAATGATATTCGTCACACCGATGATTACGCTGACCAGCAGTGCGTACGGGGTGCCGATCAGGCTCGTCACAAGATAGCAGATGGCACCGATGATGATCGAATCGATGACTTTTCCAACGAGGAATCCGCTGAATTCCTGGTTCACATACTGGCAGTCGCGGATCACGGCATTTCCGTGATCCAGACCGAGCAGCGCGTAGACTGCTTTTTTCAGCTTGGCAATGTAGCTTTCCTTGTTGTACAGCATGTAGATCGCAACGATCGCGCCAAGCAGAATGTTTTTGAAAAACGTAACCATGTTGACGAGCTGTCCGGAGAGGTTCAGAAGGAACGTACGGAGCATCGGCATCAGGTCATTGGTCAGCCAGTTGGAAAGCTTTGCGGAGAACATGGAGATGTACTGGTCTGCCGTCTGCTGCATCTCCGGGTAATTCGCCAGCACTTTTGTGGCAAAATCCTGAATGTTGTTTGCGTAGTTGGAGAAGTTGGAGACAATGTTTGTGATACTTGAGAACAGCTCCGGGATCAGGGTCGCAATGAGTCCGTACAGCGCGAAAAGCATGGCGACGTACGTCAGAAGAATCAAAAGCGCCCGCACAAGCTTTTTGCAGCGTACCGACTGTGTTTTTCCGTGCCGGGCAAAGAGTCTGGCGATGATCCGCTGTTCTATGAAGTTAATGATCGGGCTGATCACATAGGCGAGAATCAGGGCTGCAATCAGGGGGGAGAGAATGTCGAGGACATTGTGAAAGGCGGTCCGCACAGAAGTCTGGTGGAAGAGCAGGTAGTAAAAAATCATGGACGCTGCAAGTACCAGAAAGGCAGTAACGCCGGCCCGGACATATTTTCGGTAACGATCCAGTTTCATAAAAATGTAAATCCCCTTTCGAATTTTATTAACCTCTATTATACACATGCAATCCCCAAAATACAACCGCAACCACACTTGCGGGAAAAAAAGGAAACTGCTATACTGGAAAAGCAGATTTAGAAAAAGGAGATAACAAATTTGAAGATAAAAATGCCGCCAAGCGTAAATATGGTAATCGATTCCCTGCATGCGAAAGGCTTCGAGGCGTACGCGGTCGGAGGCTGTGTGCGCGATACGATTCTTGCGCGGGAGCCGGACGACTGGGATATTACAACCTCTGCTTCCCCACAGCAGGTAAAAGAAATTTTTGACCGCACCGTGGATACGGGACTGGAGCACGGAACGGTAACAGTTCTGGCCGGAAGCGGCGCGCACGAGGTCACGACGTACCGCATCGACGGAGAGTATGAGGACGGCCGCCATCCGAAAGAAGTGGTCTTTACCTCCAGCCTTGCCGAGGATCTGCGCCGCCGTGATTTTACGATCAATGCGATGGCATACAACAACGAAGAGGGGCTTGTGGATCTGTTCGATGGAATCAGGGATTTACAGCGCAAAGTCATCCGCTGTGTCGGAAATCCGACCGAGCGGTTCAGTGAGGATGCACTGCGGATCCTGCGTGCCCTCCGCTTTTCCGCACAGCTCGGCTTCAAACTCGATCCGGCAACACTGGATGCCATCATAGCACTCGCGCCGACGCTTGAAAAAATCAGCGCCGAGCGGATCCGTGTGGAACTGAATAAACTGCTGATCTCGAAACGGCCGGAGTACATGGAGGCCGTCTATGAGGCGGGTATTACAAAAATTGTGCTGCCGGAGTTTGATGAACTGATGAAAACGCCGCAGAACAATCCGCACCACTGCTATAATGTCGGTGAGCACACGATTGCCGCTCTGCAGCACGTTCCGGCAGATCCGATTCTGCGCTGGACGATGCTGCTCCACGACATTGCAAAACCGGCGTGCCGCACAACGGATGAGGCCGGCATCGATCATTTTAAAGGCCACGCACCGGCGGGGGAGAAAATGGCGAAAGCGATTCTGCGCCGTCTGAAATTCGACAACGAAACCATCCGCCAGGTCGCAGCATTGATCCGCTGGCATGACTGCCGCATGGCTCCGGAGAAACCGGTGATCCGCCGTATTCTGAACAAACTCGGCCCGGAGCTGTTCGAAAAACTGATGATCGTGCAGGAAGCCGATACGATGGCCAAAAGCCTGTACCAGCGGGAGAAAACCCTGGAACGGATCGGAAAGGTAAGGGAGTGCGTCAGAGAAATTCTCGATAACGGCGACTGCTTTACGTTGAAAATGCTGGCCGTTTCCGGCAAAGATCTGATGGAACTCGGTGTCCCAAAAGGCCCGAAAATCGGCGAATGCCTGAACGCGGCGCTGGAAGAAGTGATGAAAGATCCGGCGAAGAATACAAAAGAATACCTGACAGAGTACGTAAAAACACTGCTGTAAAGCCAAAACGGCAAACAAAAGAGAGCCGGGGACAGAACAATCCGTCCCCGGCTCTCTTTTGTTTTTTGCTGGTTTTATGCGTTCAGATCACGCAGCAGATCCGCATACCAGCAGAACACATGGGCAATGCGGTACAGTTCGCTCTCCTTGGAGACGGTGCGCCACAGCTCTTTATAGCTGTGCAGCCACCGTTCGAGATCTCCGGCGAGTGCAAAACAGTCTTCTTTCTCCGGCAGAGTACCCTCGGAAAGAAGGGAAGCGCGCAGGAACGGCAGCAGGCGGTTCAGCACTTTCAGGCCGTCTGCGGCGAGCAGGTACGCATAGATCATCGGACGGTTCTCCGGGCGGACGGTGCCGGCTTTCTCGTACAGAACGGCGCAGAGCGCGTCAATTGAAGCATTTGCTGCATCCGCATCGCCTTCCGCGCAGGAGCGGAGCAGTTCGGCAGCCTCTTCTTTGTCCTGATGCAGTTCGAGTGCTTCCTGTACCATAACGGCAGTGCGCCACGGATACGCATCCTGATGGCAGAGAAGATCGAGCACGGAAACGAGTTTTCCGGAAGCATCACCAAATTCCAGCACGGAAATCTGGCGGTTGATTTCCTCCTCCGGCAGAATGTCTGCATTCCAGGAGAACGCCGCGCCGTAGATCATGCCGATGCGGGAGAAGTCCGGGTGATTGATGTGGCCGTAATCGCCCCAGTCAGTGTTCAGAAGTCCCATCGCATGGCATTCGTGGCCGTAGCGCGCCATTCTGGAAATGTTTTCATACGCCTCATGATACTTGTTGATGAGCTGGTTCCATCCCTGTACGCCCGGGCACACATACAGATGCTCGGCACCGGAATTGGCAAGGCGGGTCAGACGCTCCGATGAAACATTTGACGCATAATCCCAGTGGAGGCAGATCAGGTTCTTCGGCAGGAGATGATAAGCTTCCGGCTCCTGGCTGATGACATCACTCCAGAACATCGGCGTGCGGCCGGATTCAGTGATATAGTTGGCAAGCTCTGTCACAAACTCGGTGTAGATGACGGTGGTTCCCTTTTCCTCGGCGAGTGCGCGGGAAGCCCCTTTTCCAAGGTCAAACGTTTCATCCGCGCAGAGATTGAAATACTTCGAGGAGAAGAGCTGCATATATTCGGAAAGAATGTGTTTGGCAAGGGAGAGGCTCTCCGGGTTTGTGATATCGAGCGTATGGTGCGCCTGGCGGTCATAGAAGGAGAACGGAGCCGAAGCAGAGCCTTCCAGTTCGCACAGATGTGCATACGATTTCGTGCAGAGCAGCTTGTACAGATGGCCGAAGCTTGCAAGCGACGGAACGAGATCAATGCCAAGTCCCTTGCAGTAGCGGTCCAGCTCGAGGATGTCCTCTGCAGTGAGCGGCGTATCGTCGCGCCACATCTCGGTCAGATCGTCGAAGAGATAGCTGTGCTCGATGTAGAGCTGAAGCTGATTGATTTTATAGAAGCTCAAGGTGGCGGCAAGCTGTTTCAGATAGGAAAGCGTCGGAACACGTCCGCGGGTCGCATCGTGGTAGAAGCCGCGGTTTTCCATGGCCGGTTTGTCGGAGATCAGGACGGTTGGAAGAACAGCACCTGCCTGGCGGATCATCTGACGGAGTGTCTGCACGCCGTAGAGAACGCCGCTTTCCAGAGATCCGCAGATCGTGATGTTTTCCGGTGTGACAGCGAGGGTATAAGCCTCACGGGATAATTCCGGAGAGGCAGTCAGATAGATCAGGTGTGATCCCACCGGCTGATGACGGCGGCAGATGGCAGGACGGAATCCCGTCTGTGTCTCAATCTCCTGCTGCAGAAGCTGTGCGGCAGAAAAAAGCTCAGCCGGGCTCTCGGAATCGAGAAAAATGCGGCTGTCATAGTGAATTGTAAAGGTGCCCTCTCC
The DNA here is from genome assembly GCF_003460685.1 of Blautia sp. OF03-13. Taxonomy (NCBI): domain Bacteria; kingdom Bacillati; phylum Bacillota; class Clostridia; order Lachnospirales; family Lachnospiraceae; genus Blautia; species Blautia sp. OF03-13. The sequence goes on from NZ_QTVR01000008.1 coordinate 139,285, forward strand.
GTAGGAAGGGAAGATGGCTGTGGTAAGAAAATCATAAAAACCCTCCTTAAAATAAAATGATTTTAGAGAACCCCATAACAGGTGTTTTTCATCCTGTCAAGTTTGGAATATTTTACCATGCGGTGAAATTAAAAACAATAAAATAAGAGAAAAAGAAAACACTTTCAACATTGCTTTTGGGATGAAAGAAAAAACAGAAACCAGTATGCATGGCACAGGGCGGATACGCATACATTGAATCGTGACCCCAAAAACGATCACAACAGGGAAAGGAGTCAGGCTCTTGTATGATTATGGATTGAGTGTGCTGTCCCATTACGGTCTTACGGCTTCCGGCACAATGCGGGTGCGGGGCGCTTTATTGTGCCACACCGAACAGGGGGATAAGCTGATCAGCGAGTTCGGGACGGCGGCAGAAAAACTGGAGCAGCGGTATCTTCTACAGTGCCGCATCACGGAGTCGGGGCTCCTGCGGTGCGATCAGATTCTGCGGAACGAAGAGGGAGCGCTTGCAACGCGCGGGGACGACGGAGGAACGTACATTGTGCGGAACTGGTACCCGGGCCGGGAATGTGAGACGGGAAACAGTGAGGATCTTATCCGCGCCTCGGACGCGCTGGCGCGGCTACATACGGCAGCTCATCTGCCGGTGAAAATGGAATACCGGAGGGAATCCATCGTGGAGGAGTGCATCCGCCACAATGTGGAAATTCGAAAGATCCGAAAGTATTTGCAGACAAAAAAGAAGAAAAATGAGTTTGAAAAACTGCTGCTGGCAAGCGCCGGTCCGTATCTGGAACAGGGAGAGCGGGCGGCCGCGGAAATGAAAGCTTCTTCCTATGAAAAACTGCGGCAGCGGGCGGACGAAGAAGGCGCCGTCTGCCACGGGGAATTCAGCCAGCACAATATTCTGCTGGAAAACGGCAGAGGCGAAACGGCGGTCAATTTCGACAAGTGGAACTTCGATCTCCAGGTGGCAGATCTTGGCTATTTTATGCGGAAAATTCTGGAAAAACACGGCTGGAGCGAGCGCGCGGCAGAACGGATTTTAAACGCCTACAGCGCCAGACGGCCGCTCGATGAGGGGGAAATCGAGACACTCCGCCTCTATCTTTCCTATCCGTGGAAATACTGGAAACTGGCAAACCGCTACTACGGAAGCAGAAAATCGTGGATATCCGGGCGGAATACGGAGAAACTAAAAACACTCAATGCGCAGCAGGCAGACTGGCTGCGGTTTGTTAAGGGATCCTTCTTTTAACCGTGCGGTGGAAAAGAGTCTGTTTTGGGCAGAAATCGCCATAAAACCGCTGGTATGGGGGACTTTTTTCTTGACAAGAGAGACGCATTAGTATATAAATATATACAGCTACGCGAAAAAGCCGGTCAACGTAACAGACTGATCATCCGGAAGAAAAACAGCCGGCAGGGCAGGTCGTGTGTATCAGCGGGCCCGCGTACCATGTAAAAAACAAATGTAAGATACAGGAGGAGTAAAACTCATGAACAAAACAGAATTAGTTGCAGCTATGGCTGAGCAGACAAATTTATCCAAAAAAGATGCAGAGGCTGCTTTAAAAGCATTTATCGATGTAGTATCTGAAGAATTAAAGAAAGGTGAGAAAGTTCAGCTGGTAGGCTTTGGTACCTTCGAAGTATCCGAAAGAGCAGCAAGAGAAGGAAGAAATCCGCAGACTGGCGAGACCATGGAAATCAAAGCTTCCAAAACTCCGAAATTCAAAGCAGGAAAAGCTTTAAAGGACATGATGAACTAAGTAAAAATCTATGCGCTTAGATAAATTTTTAAAAGTATCAAGACTGATCAAGCGGCGTACCGTAGCCAATGAAGCCTGTGATGCAGGCCGTGTCCTCGTCAACGACAGACCGGCAAAAGCATCCGCACAGGTCAAGGCAGGAGATGTACTGGAAATTCAGTTCGGAAGTAAATCCGTCAGGGTAGAAGTGCTGAATGTGCAGGAAACCGTGAAAAAAGAAGAAGCACAGGAGCTTTACCGCTACTTATAAGAAGTGCGGCAGGATTCATGTGCAGCGAATAAAAAGAGAAAACCTTCATATAATGGGTGTATAGACCATTGTATGGAGGTTTTTTGCATGGGAGAGATGAACGAACAGGCGCACCGCCTTTTACTGGAACAGCGGAAAACACTTTCTCTTGGCGGCGTGCAGGATGTGAAAAGCTTTGATGAGAACGAAGTTCTGCTCGTGACCGTCTGCGGTGTTCTTACCATCCGCGGAAAAGAGCTGCATGTGGGCCGCCTGGAGCTGGAAAAGGGAGAGGCGGATATCGAAGGCAGCATCGACAGCCTGGTCTATACGGAACATGGGCCGCTGCAGAAGAAGGGGTCTGCGCTTGCGCGGCTGTTCCGGTAAAAATGAGTGCGTATGTCACCCGGGAGCTGATTCTGCTCGCCTGTTCCATCTGGCAGGGGGCAGTCCTGGGGTTCTGGTACGATCTGATCAAGACAGCGCGGAAACTGATCCGCCACAGCCATGCGGCGGTATCAGCAGAGGACCTCTGCTACTGGATTGCGGCAGCGCTGTATCTGTTTGTACGGATTTACGGAGAGAACAGCGGCATTCTCCGCGGGTATCTGTTTGGCGGCATCCTTGGGGGCGCTGCGTTGTACCACGCATCGTTTGGGCGTTTTCTTCCGGAACTTCTGGCAAAGGGAATCAAAAAAGCAGGGCGAATCCTCGCTTTTCCAGGAAAATGGCTGGTAAAAAGTATGAAAAAACGGAGAAAAAGGTTGAAATTTCATGGGAAGAACGGTAAGATGTAACTACACATGTAAGAACAAAAGAAACAAGTCTGCGGACGAAAAACAACAGATAGTTTGGCTGCAGACGGTTGGAAAATAGAAAGCAAGGGTAAAGAAAAGAATGAAAGAAAGGGAAGAAAAGAATTCTGGCCGAAAGAAAAAAGTCAGAAAGAAGAGCCGTACAACAGAGTTCTCAATTACCGTAGTCCTGTGCTGCCTGGTTGCAGTCCTTACCGTAAAGGGAATCAGCCTTCAGCAGAAGGTCAATGCAAATGCATCCCGTCTTTCCAGTCTGGACAGCCAGATTGAAGAGGAGAAGCAGCGCACCGATGATATTACCGCCTTGAAAGAATACATGCAGACCGATGAGTACATAGAAAAAACGGCAAGAGAAAAACTTGGCATGGTAAAGGATAATGAGATTTTATTTAAAGAATCCCAGTCGAAATAAACAAAACAGATAAAGAAAGGGCATGATTTCGCAGTCCCCTTTGAAGTCCAGAACAAAGAGAGGAGGAGCGGAACATGCCGGAGTGGATCATTGCCATGTTCCTGATCGGCGCATTGCTGTCAGCAGGGGACATGGCTAAAATTTTTTTGGAAGCCAGAAGAAGCCGCCGGGAAGCGGCCGTCTATGACAATCATCCGCAGAAACTGCAGATGGAGCACTACGCCGATTCGTTCCGCGTTCTGGCAGAGAGCTTTTACCAGATGCCGTCAAAAAGTGTGATGCCGGAGACGGGCCGGGTGGACAAGATTCTGGAAAAAGAACAGCAGGAAGTCTGTAGCCGCTGTGCGAAGGCGTCGTGGTGCTGGGAGCAGTACGGAAACCTGACGCGCGAGCGGTGCCAGGAACTTCTTCAGACAATCGCCGACGGGGATGAGGACGAGATCAGCCGTGCAAAAGGCGAATGGAACGCCTCCTGCCTGAACGGCTCCCGCTTTCTGGAACTGTTCTGGAACCGCTACCAGCAGGAACGCCAGACGGCGCTCTGGTCGGGGCGTGTGGCGGAGAGCCGCCGCGTGGTGGCAGAACAGTTAAGTGAAGTCGCCGGGATTATGGACCGCGCCGCGTGTGATCTGTACAGCCTCAACAGTCTGCCGGACGAGCTCTCGGAAAAAATCTGCCGCCAGATGAAGAAAAACGGGGCTTTCGTCCAGAAAATCTGGCTCCAGGAGCGGCCGAAAGAGCATTTACAGATCTATATGACGGTCAAAGCGGGCCGTCACTGCCGGATCACGCTTCGCCAGACGGCGGAACTGATCGGTTCCCTGTGCGGAATCCCGATGGTTGCGGTACGCGACGGGGCACAGGTCTTAAGCGGAGAATACCAGACGGTGCTGTTTCAGGAGGATGTGAAATTCCAGGTTCTCTACGGTGTGGGACGCATCACCAAGGAGCAGGAGAGTATCTCCGGGGACAATTACAGTGTGCTCTGCGAAAACGGCCAGTTTGTCCTCTGCCTGTCGGACGGCATGGGTTCCGGGATCGAGGCAAACAGGGAGAGCGAGACGGTGGTGGAGCTGTTTGAACAGTTCCTGCGCGCCGGATTCCCGCGGATCATGGCGGCACGGATGATCAATTCGATGCTTCTGCTGCAGCCAAAGGAAGGGATGTTTTCCACGTTTGATGTTGCTTCGATTAATCTCTACACAGGCGTCTGCAGCTTTTTGAAAGGAGGTGCATCGCCGACGTTCCTTAGGCGGGATACGTGGGTGGAGGTTGTGGAGTCGACCAGTCTTGCCGCAGGTCTCGTTTCCCAGACGGATTTTGATACCACAACGAAAAAGCTGTACGACGGTGATTACCTTGTGATGATGACGGACGGAGTGCTGGACGCGCTGCCCGGGGACAGGACGGAGCAGATGAAGCAGCTTCTTCTCGAAGTGAAAAATAGCGAGCCGCGGGAATTTGCCCGGGAGCTTTTGGAACGCGTGCTGCGCCTCGGCGGCTGCCGCGCACGGATGATATGACGGTTCTGGTCGCCAGAATCTGGAAAAATAGGAGTAAAAACGAAGGATGCGAGAGAAAGTAAGAGCCTTTATGGAACAGTATCATATGGTAATGGCAGGCGAACGCGTGCTGCTCGGCCTTTCCGGCGGCGCGGATTCCGTCTGCCTGTTTCATCTGCTGCGGGAACTGCAGGAGCCGCTTGGCTTTTCGCTGCTGGCTGTCCACGTCAACCATAATCTGCGCGGCGCGGAAGCCGGGCGGGATGCGGCATTTGCAGAAAATCTGTGCCGGGAATATGATGTTCCGTTCTATCTCTATTCCTGTCCCGTGGAGAAGATCGCAAAAGAAAAGCATCTCTCGACGGAGGAGGCGGGACGCGCGGCGCGGCAGGAAGTTTTTGCAGCGTGCGCAAAGGAGCAGAGGGCAGTGAAAATTGCGCTCGCCCATCACCAGGATGACGTTGCGGAGACGATGCTGCATCACCTGGCACGGGGAACGTCGCTGGCCGGACTTGCCTCCTTACGCCCCGTGCGGGGGAATGTGATCCGTCCGCTTCTCTGCGTCGGACGAAAAGAGATCCGGCAGGAACTGGAAAGCCGTAAGTGTTCCTGGTGTGAGGACAGCACGAATGCAGAGGATGCTTACACGAGGAACGGAATCCGCCACCATGTGCTGCCGTATCTGACCGAAGAGGTCAATCCGCGTGCCGCCGCGCATATGGCACAGACATCGCTGGACCTGCTGGAAACGGAGGAATATCTGGAGCAGCAGACGGATCAGCTGATGGAGCGGTATGCATCCGCAGAGAAAAATGCGGTTGTGCTGCGTGATGCGGTGAGCAGCGAAGCGCCTCTTCTGCAGCGCTACGTGATCCGGCGCGTTCTGGAACAGCTGGCGGGAAAACGGAAGGATCTTACCAGGGAGCATCTGGAATCTGTGCGGGAACTTTTTGAAAAGCAGGTCGGAAAAAGTGTCTGCCTGCCGTATGGAATCACCGCCGTGCGCAGATACGAGACGCTCCGCCTGGAAAAGCAGGGAGTGCATTTAAAAGAAGAACGGAAAAGGAAAAGCGGCGAAGAAGTTCCAATTCCGGTTCCGGCCGGGTGGGAAGAGGAAAAAAGTCTCGCATTTGCAGAAAATCCAGTCACGATTGTGAAAAAAACATCGGTTTTTCCCGAAAGAATTGAAGAAAAAAAGTATACGAAATGCTTTGACTGTGATAAAATAAAAGACGGTCTTGTCCTCCGCACGAGAAGAAGCGGAGATTATCTGAGAGTAACCGCAAAAGGCGGGAAAAAGAAACTAAAAGATTATATGATTGATGCCAAGATACCGAAAGAGGAGCGGGATTCCATTCTGCTGCTCGCCGACGGACCGGAGATCTGGTGGGTCGTGGGGTATCGCAGAGGAGAGAGCGGCCGTGTCGGGGAAGACACGAAAGCAGTTCTGCAGATACAGATTGGCGTTGGTAAGGAGGAAAACAGATGAAAGAGACAATCAGAGTATTATTAAGCGAAGAAGAAGTAGACAGACGAATTAAAGAAGTAGCAGACCAGATCAACCGCGATTACGCAGGAAAAGAAGTGCACCTGATCTGCGTTTTAAAAGGCGGCGTATTCTTTATGTGCGAGCTGGCAAAACGCATCACAGTGCCGGTAAGCCTTGACTTTATGTCCGTATCAAGTTACGGCGATGACACCAAGTCCAGCGGAGTTGTCCGTATTGTAAAAGACCTGGATCAGCCGCTGGAAGGAAAAGATGTTCTGATCGTGGAGGATATCATCGATTCCGGAAGAACGCTTTACTATCTGATCGACATCCTGAAAAAGAGAAATCCGAAATCCGTACACCTGTGTACTCTGCTCGACAAGCCGGAGCGCAGAGTGCGCGATGTCAAAGTAGATTATACCTGCTTTAATATCCCGGACGAGTTCGTCGTAGGCTACGGTCTGGATTACGCACAGAAATATCGGAATCTTCCATACATCGGAGTAGTGGAGTTTCACGAAGACGAGGAGTAAAAAGAAAATATGAACAGACAGCGCAGTGGATTTGGACTCTACGCGGCGTTTATGGTGATTATCGTGCTTGCCATGTTCTATATCACCGGAAAAATCAGCGCAGGCAGCAGTCCAAGTCAGCAGAAATTTGAAACCGCCGTAAAAGACGGCAAAGTGACATCCGCGCAGATTGTCCAGAACAAAGAAGTGCCGACCGGCTCCGTCGTGGTACAGGAGCAGGGCGGTGACAGTTATACGGTCAATGTGACCGACGTAAACGCAGCTATCAGCCTTCTGGAGGATGCTGATGTAACGTACACCGTACAGAATGTCCAGAGAGACAGCATTTTCATGACGTCCGTCCTGCCGGCCCTGCTGCTCGGTATGATCCTTCTTTTCGGCATGTCGATGATGAACCGCTCCATGGGCGGCGGTGGAGGCGGCGGAAACAAAATGATGAATTTTGGAAAAAGCAACGCCCATATGTCCACCGACAAAGACAAAAAAGTCCTGTTCCGCGATGTTGCGGGCTTAAAAGAGGAAAAAGAAGACCTCGTTGAGGTGGTCGATTTCCTGAAAGCACCGGAGAAATATACACAGGTCGGCGCGAGAATCCCGAAAGGAGTTCTTCTTGTGGGCCCTCCTGGAACCGGTAAAACCCTTCTGGCGAAAGCTGTTGCAGGAGAGGCAGGCGTGCCGTTCTTCAGCATTTCCGGATCCGATTTCGTGGAAATGTTCGTCGGCGTCGGCGCTTCCCGTGTCCGCGACCTGTTTGAGGAAGGAAAAAAACATGCGCCGTGCATCATCTTCATCGATGAGATCGACGCCGTGGCAAGACGAAGAGGCACCGGTATGGGCGGCGGCCACGATGAGAGAGAGCAGACATTAAACCAGCTTCTCGTTGAGATGGATGGTTTCGGCGTCAATGAGGGCATCATCGTGATGGCAGCGACGAACCGTGTCGATATCCTGGATCCGGCGATTCTCCGTCCGGGCCGTTTTGACCGCCGCGTGGTTGTAGGACCGCCGGATGTCATGGGCCGTGAGGAAATCCTGAAAGTCCATGCAAAGAACAAACCGCTGGCCGAGGATGTGGATCTGAAACAGATCGCGCAGACGACCGCAGGCTTCACCGGCGCAGAGCTGGAGAACCTGCTGAACGAGGCAGCAATCATGGCGGCAAAGGACCGCAGAAGATTTGTGCGCCAGGCCGATATCAAGTCTGCTTTCATCAAAGTGGGCATCGGTGCGGAGAAGCGCAGTAAAGTCATTTCGGATAAAGAAAAACGGATCACCGCATACCATGAGACAGGCCATGCGATCCTGTTCCATATGCTGCCGGATATGGAGGCGGTCTATACGATCTCCATTATCCCGACAGGTCCTGGCGCAGCGGGCTACACGATGCCGCAGCCGGAGAATGACGATATGTTCCAGACGAGAGGCAAAATGATGCAGTACATCACCGTATGCCTCGGCGGCCGTGTGGCAGAGGAGCTGATCTTCGACGATATCACAACGGGCGCATCCCAGGATATCAAACAGGCGACGGCTACCGCCCGTTCCATGATTACGAAGTACGGTATGTCTGAGAACCTTGGTCTTGTTGCATACGATTCCGACTCGGATGAGGTCTTCATCGGCCGCGACTGGGGCCATACGAAGAGCTACAGCGAGAATGTAGCCGCAGCCATCGACGAGGAAGTCCGCCAGATGATCGAGAAATGCCACGATCAGGCGAAACAGATTATTCTGGAGCATTCCTATGTGCTGCATGAGTGTGCAAAGCAGCTGATGGAAAAAGAGAAGCTGAGCCGTGCTGAATTCGAAGCCATTTTTGAGCAGGAAGCACAGATGACAGGAACAGCACCGGAAGTTTCTGGAGAAATCTGATATCTTTTTATTTGCAATAGAAAACCTGCAGAGAACAAAAAAGTTTTTTGCAGGTTTTTTTCTGCGATTTTACGGGCGTTTGTGCAAATTAAAACAGAAAATCCGAAACGCCGGAAAAATTCATCGTTATTTTGAATAAGAATCAAATGAAAAAAAATCGCGATTTGTGCAGACTTTTCGAGGGACGTATGGTACTATAATAACTGTAAAAACCCCCCAATACATTATATAGTTTTTGCTACACCCCATAAGAGAAATACCTTCTCCAAAAGAGCCAGCGTACCCCGCTGGCTCTTTTACTATATAAAAATCCAATAAACACAATCGTTACATGTGTTCAGAAAAAGGTTGTATTACATGGCAGTGTGGGGTAAAATATAAGGAATGAATGATTGAGAAAGACAGAGGCGTTAGTTCATGGATAAAACAAGAATGCAGCAGTATATGTCACAGATGCGGGCGATGTTCAACAAGCATGCGCTCTACAGCGATGAATCCCCGCAGTATCAGATTCCGTTTGAGCCGAACCCGGGCGACACGGTGAAGATCCGGTTCCGTACCCTGAAAAATAATGTAGATGCGGTTTATTTCATCAGCGGTTCCACCCGTGCACAGATGCAGGTCGGTTTGGTCCGGAACGGTTTTGATTATTACGAGATCGAGATTCCGGTCGGAAATGAGCCGATCCGCTATTTTTTTGAGATTCAGGCAGGCCGCGTGGTCTGTTATTACAACAAGCTCGGTGTCACAAGAGAGCTGCAGGAGATGTACTCTTTCGGCATTATCCCGGGCTTCCATACGCCGGACTGGGCGAAGGGCGCTGTCATGTATCAGATTTTTGTGGACCGCTTCTGCAACGGAGATCCGTCCAACGATGTGCTGACGGGAGAGTACAGCTACATCGGTGAGCAGGTCAACAAGGTGGATGACTGGAACCGCTTCCCGGAGCAGATGGATGTCCGCAATTTCTACGGCGGCGATCTGCAGGGCGTCATTGACAAGATGGATTATCTGCAGGATCTCGGTGTGCAGGTCATTTATCTGAATCCGGTGTTTGTTTCGCCGTCGAACCATAAGTATGATATTCAGGATTATGACTATATTGATCCGCATTTCGGAAAGATTGTCTCCGACGAAGGCGATCTGCTCTGGCCGGGCGACAAGGACAATACGCGGGCAACGCGGTATATTGACCGTGTGACGAACAAGGCGAACCTGGAGGCGAGCAATGAACTGTTTATCCACCTGGTGGAGGAGGCGCACAAGCGCGGCATGAAGGTGATTCTGGACGGCGTTTTCAACCACTGTGGTTCGTTTAACAAGTGGCTGGACCGCGAGCGGATTTATGAGGCCGGAAAGGGCTATGAGCCGGGCGCGTATGTGGCGCAGGACAGTCCGTATCACACGTTTTTTAAGTTTTATAATGAGCATAACTGGCCGTACAATGAGTTTTATGACGGCTGGTGGGGCCATGATACGCTGCCGAAGCTGAACTACGAGGGTTCGGAGAAGCTGATGGAGGATATTATGCGCATCGGCGCGAAGTGGGTTTCTCCGCCGTTTAATGCGGACGGCTGGCGGCTGGATGTGGCCGCAGACTTAGGACACAGCCCGGAGTTTAACCACAAGTTCTGGAAGGAGTTCCGGCGCGTTGTGAAGGAGGCGAATCCGGAGGCGATTATTCTGGCGGAGCACTACGGCGATGCGATGAGCTGGCTGCAGGGCGACGAGTGGGATACGGTGATGAACTATGATGCGTTTATGGAGCCGGTTTCCTGGTTCCTCACGGGTATGGAGAAGCACAGTGATGAGTTTAACCAGGGGCTTCTCGGAAACAGTGAGAGTTTTATCGGGGCGATGACGTATCATATGCCGGCGTTTTATGCGCCTTCGCTGTATACGGCGATGAATGAGCTGGATAATCATGATCATTCGCGGTTCCTCACGAGAACGAATCATCGTGTGGGGCGTGTGGCGAATGTTGGGCCGTATGCGGCTGCGGAGAATACGAATAAGGCGGTGCTGCGCGAGGCGGTTGTGATTCAGATGACGTGGCCGGGGGCGCCGACGCTGTATTATGGGGATGAGGCCGGCCAGGTTGGGTTTACGGATCCGGATAACCGGAGGACGTATCCCTGGGGACAGGAGGATCAGGAGCTGATCCGATTCTATAAAGAAATGATTGCGGTGCATCGGAGATTTCCGGTGCTGGCGATGGGATCGCTGAAATTTTTGTACCATGATTATAATGTGCTTTCTTATGGACGGTTTAATCAGGAGGAGCAGGTGATTGTGATAATTAATAACCGGAATGAGAGGGTGCATGTGGAGATTCCGGTGTGGCTTACCGGGATTAACCGGAGTTCGGTGGCGAAGCTGACGCAGGTGTTTGCGACGGATGCGGTGGGATTTTCTTCGGAGGAGAAAGAAATCGAGGCACCGGCGGGCATACTGGAGATGGATTTGCTGCCGTTATCGGGAGTGGTACTGCATAGATGCGAGGAGTGACGGACGCCTCGCCGCCGCATCACGCAAGACCGAACGGGCGGCGGCGAGGCTGGTAGTGGGGACGGGAGATTGAAAAATAGAAATGGAAAAAGAGCTCCGATTCGTATGAATCAGAGCTCTTAATCGTGCCGCAAACCGGGATCGAACCGGTACGGGTATCACTACCCACGGGATTTTAAGTCCCGGGCGTCTGCCAGTTCCGCCACTGCGGCATATGGACGGAGATGGATTCGAACCATCGAAGCAATTTGCAGCAGATTTACAGTCTGTCCCCTTTGGCCACTCGGGAATCCGTCCATGTATTTTGTTTTGTGTCAGAATGACTTCCGACATTGAATGATTATACTGGATGTGGAGGGAAAATGCAAGGGTTTTTTTGAAAAAAATAGAAAAAAGTTGAAAGGGGGGAGCAGGTCGGGTATAATATCAAATATATGGGCTTCTATATTGAGTAAAAATGGAGGATATAGGGTAAGTATGATTAAGATTAAGGATTATGTCCGGGTGGGGTCGCTGGAGGAGGCGTATGAGCTGAATCAGAAGAGAAGCGCCTGTATCCTGGGTGGGATGCTCTGGACGAAGATGGGGCAGAGGCAGGTGCAGACGGCGATTGATTTGTCCGGGCTGGGACTGGATCAGATTGAAGAGTCCGAGGAGGAGTTTTCGATTGGATGTATGGTGACGCTGCGGCAGATGGAGGAGCATGAGGGGCTGAATGCTTATACCGACGGTGCGGCACGGGAGAGTGTGCGGAGTATTGTCGGGGTGCAGTTCCGGAATCTGGCTACGGTGGGAGGCAGTATTTTCGGCAGATTTGGATTTTCGGATGTGCTGACGCTGTTTCTGGCGCTGGATACGGAGGTGGAGCTGGTTCATGCGGGACGGATGCCGCTGGCGGAGTTTGCCTGTTCAAAGAGAGACAGGGATGTGCTGGTAAGGCTGATTGTGAAGAAGCATGAGGGTGTTACGGTTTATCAGAGTCATCGAAATTCCAGAACGGATTTCCCGGTGCTGACGTGTGCGGTGCGGGTGGAAGACGGAAAAGGATGTGCGGTGCTTGGGGCAAGACCGGCGAAGGCGGCACGTGTAGAGCTTCCGGCGGAGCTGGCGGAAAAGCTGGCGGCTGGAAAGGCATCTGCGGAGGAGCTGAAGGCGGCGGCTTCGGAGATTTCTGATCAGTTTACATATGGCAGTAATATGCGCGGAAGTGCAGGGTATCGTCATCATCTGGGACGGGTGCTGCTGCGCAGATGTATGGAAGAAATTCAGAAGAAGGAGGAGCAGTGATGAAGATTTCGATGATCTTAAATGGAAAGAAGACGGAAGCGGAAATTGATGCAGACATGCTCCTGATCGATTTTGTGAGAAGCCAGGGATGCTACAGTGTGAAGCGCGGCTGTGAGACGTCGAACTGCGGGCTGTGTACGGTTTTTCTGGAGGGAAAACCGGTGCTGTCGTGTTCGGTGCTTGCGGCGCGGGCGAATGGATGTAAGGTGGATACGCTGGAAGGCCTGCAGGAGGAAGCAGAAGAATTTGGTTCCTTTATTGCCGGACAGGGCGCCGAGCAGTGCGGGTTCTGCAATCCGGGGATGATTATGAATGCGATTGCGCTGTTCCGGGAAAATCCGGATCCGAGTGAGGAAGAAATTAAAGAATATCTGGCGGGAAATCTCTGCCGCTGTTCCGGATATGAAGGACAGCTTCGGGGAATTTTGAATTTCCTTGCCTGGAAAAAGCAGCAGGGAGGTGCGTCATGAGCAGAGAAAATCATATCTATGAACCGGACTGGTCGGGAAGAACCGATCAGCTCTGCAGTGTGAATAAACCGGTGATCAAAAAGGATGCCCTCACGCTGGTAACCGGAAAGCCGGTTTATGTAGATGATCTGGCGCCGAAGGATTGTCTGATTGTCAAGGTACTGCGGAGTCCGCATGCCAATGCAATCGTAAAATCCGTGAAAAAGACGGCAGCAGAGCGTGTTCCGGGCATTGAGGCGATTTATACCTGGGAGGATGTGCCGAAACAGCGTTTTACAATGGCAGGACAGACCTACCCGGAACCAAGCCCGTATGACCGTCTGATCCTCGATCAGCATGTGCGCTACGTGGGAGATCCGGTGGCGATTATTGCCGGAAAAGATGAAAAATGCGTGGACCGTGCGCGGAAGCTCCTGAAAGTAGAGTACGAAGTGCTTCCGGCCATTCTGGATTTTCATCAGTCCAAGGATAATGAACTGCTGGTGCATCCGGAGGAAAGCTGGAAATCGCTCTGTCCGGTCGGTGCGGACAATCAGAGAAATCTCTGTGCAAGTGCGGAAGATCACAACGGAGATGTGGAAGCCGTGCTCGCAGAGTGCGATGAGGTCGTAGAGCATACGTATCATGTACGCGCAGCCCAGCAGGCGATGATGGAGACGTTCCGGACATACTGCTTTATGGATACCTACGGACGGCTGAATGTGCTGAGCTCGACCCAGATCGTTTACCATGCGCGCCGCATTCTGTCCAATGCACTCGGCATTCCGAAATCGAAGATCCGTGTTTCCAAGCCGAGAATCGGCGGCGGATTCGGAGCGAAGCAGACGGTGGTTGCCGAAATTTTCCCGGCGTTTGTAACCTGGAAAACCGGAAAACCGTCGAAAATGATCTTTACGAGAGAAGAGTCCCAGACAGCATCCACACCGCGCCATGAGATGGAAGTAACGATCCGCCTCGGTGCGATGAAGGACGGAAGAATCCGTGCGATCGATCTGTATACACTTTCCAACACGGGTGCATACGGCGAGCATGGACCGACAACGGTCGGCCTTTCCGGCCACAAATCGATTCCGATGTATGGATCTCTTGAGGCTTACCGGTTTGCGTATGATGTTGTGTATTCCAACGTAATGTCAGCCGGTGCTTACCGCGGATACGGTGCGACGCAGGGTATCTTTGCCGTAGAATCTGCTGTCAGTGAGATGGCAGCGCGTCTTGGCATCGATCCGATCCGGATCCGGGAGCAGAACATGGTCCGTGAGGGACAGTTCATGCCGGCTTACTATGGCGAAACGGCAAACAGCTGTGCGCTTGACCAGTGCGTGGAGCGTGCGAAAGAGATGATCGGCTGGGATGAGAAATATCCGTGCCGTGATATGGGAAATGGAAAGGTGCGCAGCGTCGGCATTGCGATGGCGATGCAGGGCTCCTGTATTTCCAATCTCGATGTCGGATCGGCAACAATCAAAGTCAACGACGACGGCGGCTATACGATGCTGATCGCAGCGGCCGATATGGGAACCGGCTGCGATACGATTCTGTCCCAGATGGCGGCAGAGTGTCTGGAGTGTGATGTGGATGACATTACTGTTGTCGGCGCAGATACCGATACGTCCCCGTATGACTCCGGTTCCTATGCATCGAGTACGACGTATATTACCGGAAAAGCGGTGGAAAAAGCCTGCATGACGCTTCGGAAACGAATCTGTGCCCTGGCGGCAGAGCGGATGAACGTGCCGGAAGATGAGACAGAATTTACCGGTACCGGCGTCGTGCATGAAAAGAGCGGAAGCAGCATGACGATGGAAGAAATCGCAACAGCGGCCATGTGCAATAACGGCATCGCGCTGGAAGCGACGGAAAGCAACTGCTCTCCGGTATCGCCGCCGCCTTATATGGCTGGTGCGGTCGAGATCGAGCTGGATAAAGAGACCGGCGAGGTCAGGATTCTCGATTATGCCGCTGTTGTCGACTGCGGAACCGTCATCAACCCGAACCTTGCGCGCGTACAGGTCGAGGGCGGTCTGGTGCAGGGCATCGGCATGACGCTGTTTGAAAATATCCAGTACACGGACAAGGGTCAGATGATCAATAATTCGTTTATGCAGTATAAAGTGCCGACCCGCCTCGATATGGGCAGGCTGCGCGTCGAGTTTCGGAGCAGCTACGAGCCGACCGGTCCGTTCGGTGCAAAATCGATCGGCGAGATCGTCATCAACACACCGGCTCCGGCGCTGGCACATGCAATCTACAATGCGACGGGTCTGTGGTTCCGCGAACTGCCGATCACGAGCGAGCAGATTGCAATGGGAATTGCGGAAAAAGAATGCGAGTAACGATACTTTATCTGGCAGCCGGGAACAGCAGACGGTTCGGGGAAAATAAGCTGCTCTATCCGCTGGATGGAAAGGCGGTGTACCGCCATCTGCTGGACCGGCTGGCCCAAATTGCCAGAAGGCATGAGAACTGGGAACTGCTGGTTGTGACGCAGTATGAAAGGATTCTGGAGGAGCTTGCGCCGCTGGTAAAAGCCGGGCGTCTGCAGACGGTGTTTTCGCCGGACAGCGAAAAAGGAATTTCCTATACAATCCGCGCGGGAATCGAGGCGGCGGAGAAGCAAAATGCCGATGCCTGTGCGTGTTTTGTGGCGGATCAGCCGTACCTGAAGGAAGAGACGGCGGAGCGCTTTCTGGAATCCATGGAGATGCAGAAGGCTCCACTTGGCTGCGTTTTCTGCGGCGGCGAGAGCGGCAATCCGGCGTGGTTTTCAAAACCTTATTTTTCAGAACTAAAAGAACTTTCCGGCGACCGCGGCGGGAAAAAGGTGCTGAAACGGCACTGGGAATCGGTAATTCCGTTCCTGGTCGAAGCCGCGTGGGAATTAAAGGATCTGGACCGGAAAGAGGATCTCTGCTGCAGAGACACCGGCGGCTGCCATGAATAAAATTTGAGACAGTGCGAAATTTGATGGATTTGGACTTGCATTTCCAGTGAGAAGTAAGTACAATGGGTATAATAAAAATTCGGGAGGCTTCAAAAAAATGCAGTTATTGGAAGACAGAATCCGCAAAGACGGAAAAGTACGCGAGGGAAATGTCCTGAAGGTGGACAGCTTTTTAAATCATCAGATGGACGTCAATCTGTTCCGGGAAATCGGAAAAGAGTTTCAGCGTCGTTTTGCGGGAGAGGAGATCACGAAAATCCTGACCATCGAGGCATCTGGAATCGGAATTGCCTGTGTTGTGGCTGAAATTTTTAATGTTCCGGTTGTGTTTGCAAAGAAAACGCAGACCAAAAATATCGCCGGCGATGTTTATACCACAAAAGTAGAATCTTTCACCCATGGAAGAGTTTATGATATCATTGTTTCCAAAGAATTTCTGGGAAAAGGAGACAAAGTTCTCCTGATCGATGATTTCCTGGCAAACGGAAAAGCGCTGGAAGGACTGGCAACCCTGGTACAGGATTCCGGTGCAGAGCTCGTAGGAGCAGGCGTTGTCATCGAAAAAGGGTTCCAGATCGGAGGAAAACTGCTGCGTGACCGCGGCATTCATCTGGAATCTCTTGCCATCGTCGATGGTATGGATGATAAAACCGGGGAAATTACCTTCCGGAAACAGTAAGGAGGCGTCAAAATGGCAAATCTGATTGCAAGAATTGCCGTTCTTCTGGTTCTGGCGGCCGCAGGAATGGTGCTGGCCGACAGAAAAGAAAAAATTGATCTCAGTGTGTCACTGCTGCTGTTTCTGGCGGCAGTCAATGTGACCTCTTTTTTCAGCCTGAAAGATAACAGGATTGTAGTTGTTATGATTCTGACGGTATATTTTCTGTTGTATGCAGGCGCAAAAGAGCTGCTGCGGAGACGGGCAGAGAAAAAAAGAAAATGAATGCAAATCGAACATCCGGCTGCGAGCACCCATGCAAAAGTGCCGGTCGGATGTTTTTTGAATTTTCCTGTAAATTCAAAAAACATCCGGGCAGGATCGCGCTGCAGAGCGATATTGCAGAAGAACTCCATATGGAAGGAGATGCCGCAAGAATCCACCAGCTCGTTTCTCTTCTTGTGGATAACGCCGTTAAATACACTCCGGAGGGTGGAAAAATCCACATTTTCTGGCGAAAAAACGGCAAAAAAGCAGAATTTTCGGTGCAGAATACCTGCGATACCCTGCCGGAAGGTGATCTCAACCGCCTCTTTGACCGCTTCTACCGTGCGGATGCGTCGCGGGCCAGGGAAAGCGGCGGCTATGGAATCGGCCTTTCTGTGGCAGCTGCAATTGTAAAGGCACATAAGGGAAAAATCACCGCAGAGCGGACACGAGATGGCATCTGTTTTAAAGCAGTCTTTCCGGCAAAAGGATGAAAGAAAGAAAATTCCGGAAAAATGGAAAAATGACGGCAGGGTAGGAAAGGCAGACACACAAAAAAGCAGAAATCAAAAGCTTCCAAGAGAGAAAAAACAAAACAAAAGAAAACAAAAGAAAACAAAACAAAAGGAGGAATATATGATGTTTGATTGTGGTTTACAGAATATTTTCCGGCTGAAAAACGGACAGTCCCGTTCCATCAACTGGGAAAACCGGAACGGAGAAAAAGGAAAAGGCGGCATGGCATCCAGCGATCTTGGTCCGTCCAGAAAAGGTTCCCCGTGTATCCCGAAAATAGAAGCAGGAGAGACCGTAACACTTGGTGAGATCCAGGGAGAAGGCATCATTCAGCACATCTGGATCACCGTCACAGACCGTACCAGTGAACGTAACCGTTATGTTCTGCGGGATCTTGTTCTGCGCATGTACTGGGATGACGAAGAAGATCCATCCGTGGAATGCCCGCTTGGCGATTTCTTCTGCTGCGGCTTCGGTGTTTCCTACCAGGTAAACTCAGTCCCGATTGCTGTCAATCCGACCCGTGGTTTCAACAGCTATTTCCCGATGCCGTTCCGTAAAAACGCCCGTATTACCATTGAAAATCAGTGTGATGAGCCGATTCCGGCCTTCTTTTATCAGATCGACTATTGCCTGACAACGGTTCCGGAAGATGCTGCCTATTTCCATGCCCAGTGGCGTCGTCAGCGCATAACGGAAAAGGCAAAAGACTACGTTGTCCTCGACAACATCAAAGGGAAAGGCCAGTACGTTGGAACGTATCTTGCACTTACCAGCCTCGAACGCTACTGGTACGGAGAAGGTGA
The DNA here is from genome assembly GCF_003460685.1 of Blautia sp. OF03-13. Classification (NCBI taxonomy): domain Bacteria; kingdom Bacillati; phylum Bacillota; class Clostridia; order Lachnospirales; family Lachnospiraceae; genus Blautia; species Blautia sp. OF03-13. The sequence goes on from NZ_QTVR01000008.1 coordinate 157,368, forward strand.
GATGAAATTCTACATCGATGGAGACAAGGATTATCCAACCATCTGCGGAACCGGAACAGAAGATTACTTCGGTGGTGCCTGGAGCTTTGCAACACAGCAAAATGGCCAAACCGTTGAAAATCAGTACTGCACTCCGTATCTTGGATATCCTTACTACTCTACCCACGATACCTTCCTTCATAATGATTACCACAATGATGATCAGATGCCACAGCGCAGCTTCTACCGCTGGCACCTTCTTGATCCTATCCTTTTTGAGAAGGATCTTAAGGTAACCCTTCAGCAGATTGGCGTCAGTCATGGAGGTCTCTTTGAACGTCAGGATGATGTCGCTACCACAGCTTACTGGTACCAGACGCATCCTCATGTACCATTCGCGCCACTCATGTCCAGAAAAGAGCGCTGGCCAAGATGATTTTTGACGCTTTTCCTATTTTATATGTTTCATGACGTTGCATAGCGGCTGCAAGAGTCCGTTCCGAACAAATTCGCTTCCAACGAATTTGTCCGGAAAAGGGCTCTTTCTTTTTTTATATGGTATTCAAAAAGCGATCCGGATTACAGAGGTCCGTCTTTTCACAAATCTTTCACATTTTCCGTCCATTCTTTAAGGTTCCTTTAAAGTTTCCTCATTATACTTAAAAATGTAAAAAACATTTCCGGAAGTAAATCAAACGAAAGGATCAATCGATTATGATACAAAGCCAACAGATTCCCATGACCTTCCAACGGTATGAAACAAAATACATGCTTTCCCCGATCATGGCCCGCAAGCTTCGCAAGAGCCTTCCGGGTCATCTGCAGATGGATGAATACGGCCTTGATACCATCTGCAGCCTCTATTACGATACCCCGGATCACCAGCCCATCCGCCGTTCGCTGGAAAAACCCGCCTACAAAGAAAAACTGCGACTCCGCAGTTATGGTCCGGCCAAAGAGACCAGCCCCATATACGTAGAACTAAAGAAAAAATATGAAGGAATCGTCTACAAACGCCGCGAGCGCATGATATTATCAGAAGCGGTTCCCTATCTTGCGGGAAAATCAGAACCGGGCTTCGACAGCCAGATTCTCCACGAAATCACTTGGTTTCGCAACTACTACCGGGGGCTTGCTCCCGCTATGTACATCGCCTACGACCGCATCGCCTGCTTCGGCACGGAAGACAGGAACTTTCGTGTTACCTTCGACACCAATATCCGATGGCGTACCGACAATCTGTGTCTTGACGGTCCAACGGAAGGAACCAGGCTTTTAGAACCAGGCTGGTATCTCATGGAGGTGAAATCACCAGGTGCTGTGCCCCTATGGTTCAGCAAAATTCTGGATGATCTTGCAATCTATCCGGCATCATTTTCTAAATACGGCTTTGCCTATCAGATCGAAAATCAGAAAGTATCAGAAGAAAAAGCTTTCATACCATTCACAGATATCCGGCAAACCGTATCAAAAACAGCATTCCGTTAGCTGAATCAGGTAAGTCCTCTGCGGCCATTGCGAAAAGCAAGAAGCAGTGGGTGGACTCACAGCTTGCGAAAAGCCTTTTTCAAACATAATCTGCTTCACAAAAAAGAAAATGTAACTATTCAGAGCCATGCAAAATAGAAGCAACATCGCGATGTAGCGTAAGCGGAATCGAGATGGGGCTCTGAATAGACAAGAAAATAAAAAAATTCTGGGAGGAATTTGCTATGCTTAACGCAATATTCAGTTCCGTTTTTACAGAAACAACCGCCGCCTTCACCTTTGGTCAGTTCCTTGCCTGCACAGCAGTGTCTCTGATTCTGGGACTGTTGATCGCTGCTGTTTACAGGTACAAAAGCGAATGCACCAAAAGCTTTGCTGTCACGCTTGTTCTGATGCCTGTGATCGTACAGAGGGTGATCATGCTCGTCAATGGAAATCTTGGAACCGGAGTCCCTTGATTATACCAGTGTTTTTGACGATATCTTTGCCAGGTATCTGACCCGTTGCGAGCTTGTACAGGTAAAAACCACGAATATGGGAAGTCTTTTCAAGCTGGAGTATCGCATCGTATTCCGCGAGGAAGGCGAAGAGAAAAACATGATTGACCAGCTCCGCTGCAGAAACGGAAACCTTGAAATCCTGTGCAGTCGTGCGCAGACTGGAAGGGAGGAATTATAATGAATCGAAACAGAAAGAAAAAAAACAGAAAAAAAGAGACCGGCGCAGTCGTCAGCCTGCTTCTTGCATCATCGCTGGCCTTCGGCGGATGCGGCACAGCAGTGACATCTTCCAGCTCTGTGAATGCCGAATCTGCCCGTACAGAGTCAACCGGCGAAACATCTGCCGACAACGCGGATACCACATCAGAGAGCACAGATTCGGAAAATGCAATGGAAAGTGCTTCCGATATTAATTTTGACCTGGAACTGACCGAATCCACTATCGACACCGAATTCACAGACCGTGAGAAGAGCGGAAGCTATAAAGCATCAGAAGCCGTAAAAATTACACTTAATAAGACGACAGCTACCGTCTCCGGCAGCGGAGCCAAAGCAGACGGCAGCACAATTACCATCACGGAAGAAGGCGTTTACATCGTAAGAGGAACACTTGAGGATGGCCAGATTATCGTAAACGCATCCGATTCCGACAAGGTTCAGATCGTACTCGATGGAGTCCATATCAACTGTGAGACGAATGCTGCCATCTACGTTCGCGAAGCGGACAAAGTTTTCATCACGCTTGCTGAAAACAGCAGCAACACGCTTGGCGATGGAAACGAGTACACTCAGATTGACGACAACACGGTAGACAGTGTTATCTTCTCCAAATCAGATCTTGTCTGCAACGGGACAGGAAGTCTGACCATCGAGGCAGACTACAAGCACGGGATTGTATCCAAAGATGATCTTGTGATTACCGGCGGAACCTACAAAATCGCCGCTGCGGACAACGGGATCACAGCCAAAGATCAGATTAAAATTCTGAACGGAAGCTTTGACATTGATGCTGCAAACAGTGCGGTCAAAGCGAAGAATACGGATGACGCAGAGCTTGGAAATATCTATATTGCCGGTGGAATTTTTACGATCGAGGCGGAACAGGACGGCTTCCATGCAACCGGCAGCATTGTTGTCGATGACGGAACCATCACCGTAAACTCCGGTGATGACGGTTTCCATGCGGATCTCGACACCGTCATTCATGGCGGAACGATCCTTGTTGAAAAAAGCTACGAAGGACTGGAAGGAAAACGCGTTGTGGTCAATGGTGGTGACATTACCGTAAATGCCAGCGACGATGGCGCCAATGCTGCCGGTTCCGGTGACGATGACAGCAATGCCGCAAGCTCAAACGACGATAGCAGTGCTGTCGTAAACTCCGGTGATGATAGCAGCATATCCGGTACGGCAGACGGAAAGGAACCTCCGCAAATGCCGCCTGATACAGAAAACGGCAGCGATATGCAGCCATCGCAGGACTTCGATCCGGAGAACGCTCCGTCTGGCGGAAATGCGCCGCAGGACTTCGATCCGGGGAATGCTCCTTCTGACGGCGATGCTCGACAGATGATGCAGGGAGGCCCCGGCGGCGGGGGAAACTCTGAGCTTTACATTAAAATTACCGGCGGAACCCTGACCGTATCCGCCGATGGTGATGGTCTTGATTCCAACGGCGGTCTTCTCGTGACCGGCGGAACTACGATCGTGTACGGGCCGACCAGCGATGGTGACAGTGCCCTCGATTACGACGGAAGTGCAATTGTGACCGGCGGAACCTTAGCTGCTATCGGCAGTGCCGGCATGACGGAAAGCTTCGACGAAGCTTCCACCCAGCCCGTTATCACCTATTACTGTACGGAAACCCAGTCCGCTGACACTACCATCACACTGACAGACAGCGATGGAAGTGCCCTCTTCACGGTCACACCCGAAAAAGCCTACGCCAGCATCGTTTTGACCTGCCCAGAAATGAAACTGGACGCAACGTATACTCTGGCTGCCGGTACCGATAACGAAGAGATCACCCTCACGGACATCATCACCACCGCCGGAACCCGGTCTGTTAAAACGATGAGCGATCCCGAAGGTGGAAAAATGCCAAATAACAGCGACAACAAAGGAACTCCGCCTTCAAAACCAAGCGACACGGCTGAGTGAACCGTTATAGTTCATTCAGCACCGGAACATTTGCTGTTCCGGTGCGTAAGAAAGTGATTCTACTCATGATTCTACCGTGGCTGTCTTCCTACTTCCAATTTACCGTATTCTGTGCTAAAATAACCTCACAAGAAAAGAGGTAGAAAAATCATGTATGATAAACTGACCGAAAACGATATTAAAAAAATGCAGGAAGAAATCGACTACCGCAAACTGGTTGTCCGTCCAAAAGAGCTCGAGGCTGTAAAAGAAGCCCGTGCCCAGGGCGATCTCAGCGAAAACTTTGAGTACAAAGCTGCCAAACAGGACAAAAACCGCAACGAAAGCCGCATCCGCTATCTGGAAAAAATGATCAAAACCGCTCACGTCATCTCTGATGATTCAAAAGATGACGAAGTCGGCATCAACAACACCGTCCAGGTCTACATCGAAGAAGACGACGAAATCGAAACCTACAAACTCGTCACCACCGTCCGCGGCAACTCCTTAAAAGGCTACGTCAGCATCGACTCCCCCTTAGGAAAAGCCATCTTAGGCCATAAAGTCGGCGACCGCGTCACCGTAAAAGTAAGCGACACCTACAGCTACGACCTCCTCATCAAAAGCATTGAAAACACCGCCGATGACGATGACGAACTCCGAAGCTATTAAAAAAGAAAGGAAACCACTAACCATGGAAAAAATCGCAAGCTTCACCATCGACCATATCAAACTCAAACCAGGCGTCTACGTATCCCGTAAAGACCACGTAGGTGACAGCATCATCACCACCTTTGACCTGAGAATGACTTCACCAAACGATGAGCCCGTCATGAACACCGCCGAAGTCCACACCATCGAGCACCTCGGAGCTACCTTCCTCCGTAACCATGAGCAGTGGAAAGACAAAACCGTATACTTCGGTCCAATGGGCTGCCGCACCGGTTTCTACCTGCTGCTGGCAGGAGACTACACCTCCAGAGACATCGTCCCGCTCGTCACCGAAATGTATGAATTCATCCGCGATTTCAAAGGCGAAGTTCCGGGCGCATCTCCGAAAGACTGCGGAAACTACCTGGACATGAACCTCCCCATGGCCAACTACCTCGGCAAAAAATACCTGGATGAAGTCTTGTACGGAATTGATGATTCCCGTCTCGTCTATCCGGAATAAATTCTAAAAATGGTAACTATTCAGCGCCATGCAATTTCGCATGGCTCTGAATAGTTACAAAAAATGAAAGAAAACAGGGGGAAACAGAGTATGAGAACCATGGAAAACGAAAAACTGCGTGTGCAGATCAGCGATCACGGTGCAGAACTTTGCAGTATCTACGATAAGGAAGCTGACCGTGAGGCAGTCTGGATCGGAGATCCGGCCTTCTGGAACCGCCACGCACCGGTTTTGTTCCCGTTTGTCGGAAAAGTAAACGGTGGATTCTATACCCACAAAGGTATCAAATACCCGATGGGCCAGCATGGCTTTGCACGTGACAAAGAGTTTGCGTGCATGGAAAATACAGAAAATAAAACCGTACATCGTCTGGTATCGACCGATGAGACAAAAAAAGTCTATCCGTTCGACTTTGCTTTTACCGTAACCCAGAAACTTTCAGGCAGAACCGTGACTGTTATCTGGGAGGTAGAAAATACCGGAGAGGAAGACCTTTATTTTTCTGTCGGAGGGCATCCGGCATTTATGATTCCGGAGCAGTACGACATTGTCTTCAACAAAGATCTTCGGAACCATGGCGAGACAGAACTTGAATATGTTCTGATTGATCCGGAAACAGCAGGTGTTGATGCTGCACATCCACGGAAACTGGCATTAATCAACGGAAAAATCCCATATACCAGAACCCTTTTCGACGAGGATGCTCTGATCTTCGACAATACGCAGGTAGAGCGCGTTGGCGTGGAAGTAGATGGGAAACCGTACGTTACCCTCACCTGTAAAGGCTTCCCAAGCGTTGGTGTATGGTCCAAGCCAAAAGCAGCCGCTCCGTTTGTTTGTCTCGAGCCATGGATCGGCCGCTGTGACAACGTTGGCTTTGATGGTGAATTAAAAGACAAATATGGTGAACAGCACCTGAAGGCAGGAGAAAGTTTTCAGGCAAGCTACACCATCACCATCGGAGAATAAACCAGGTAAAAGAGAAAAAACTCTAAAGTATGGGGAAAAGAACACGTTTCCTATGCTTCGGGGGTTGAAATTTTACGGTTTCTTTACTATAATTAGCATCAAGCCCAAAAACGCATGTGGTTTGGCATGCACAGAAGAAAAAACAGGAGGGAACGTTTTTGAAAAGAGAAACGGTTATCGTACTTGATTTTGGCGGTCAGTACAATCAGTTAATTGCAAGACGTGTACGTGAGTGTAACGTTTACTGTGAGATTTATTCTTACAAAACAGATATTGAAAAGATTAAAGAAATTCAGCCGAAAGGTATTATCTTTACCGGCGGCCCGAACAGCGCATATCTGCCGGATTCCCCGACCTATACAAAAGAAATTTTCGAACTTGGAATTCCGATCCTCGGCATTTGCTACGGATCACAGCTGATGATGCATCTGCTGGGCGGAAAAGTAGAAGTAGCTCCGGTCAGAGAATATGGAAAAATTGAGGTAACCGTAGATACCAGTTCCGCACTGTTCGAAAATGTATCTGAAAAAACAATCTGCTGGATGAGCCACAACGACTATATTTCCAAAGCAGCCCCGGGCTTTGAAATCATTGCCCATACGGAGGACTGTCCGGTAGCAGCCGTTGCAAACGTAGAGAAAAAGCTCTATGCAACCCAGTTCCATCCGGAAGTTCTTCATACCAAAGAAGGAAAGAAGATGCTTTCCAACTTTGTATACAATGTATGTAAATGTGCCGGTGACTGGCACATGGATTCCTTCGTAGAAGAGTCTATCAAAGCTATCCGCGAAAAAGTTGGCAACGGAAAAGTACTCTGTGCCCTTTCCGGCGGCGTTGATTCCTCTGTTGCAGCCGTTATGCTCTCCAAAGCAGTTGGAAATCAGCTCACCTGCGTTTTTGTTGACCACGGTCTGCTGCGTAAAAACGAAGGCGATGAAGTAGAGGCTGTATTCGGACCGGAGGGTCCGTATGACCTGAATTTTATCCGTGTTAATGCACAGGAGCGTTTCTATGCCAAATTAAAAGGCGTAGAAGAGCCGGAGAAAAAACGTAAAATTATCGGTGAAGAATTTATCCGTGTCTTCGAAGAAGAGGCAAAGAAAATCGGTGCCGTAGACTTCCTTGTACAGGGAACCATCTACCCGGACGTTGTAGAGAGCGGTGTCGGCGGAGAATCCACCGTTATCAAATCTCACCATAATGTCGGAGGACTGCCGGATTACGTAGATTTCAAAGAAATCATCGAGCCATTGCGCAACCTCTTCAAAGATGAAGTAAGAAAAGCCGGTCTGGAGCTCGGAATTCCGGAATATCTTGTATTCCGTCAGCCATTCCCAGGTCCGGGTCTTGGTATTCGTATCATCGGTGAAGTAACCGTCGAGAAAGTGAAAATGGTTCAGGATGCCGACGCAATCTGGCGTGAAGAAATTGACAAAGCCGGAATCGCTCACGAAATCGGCCAGTACTTCGCAGCACTGACCAACATGCGTTCTGTTGGAGTCATGGGAGACGAAAGAACGTATGATTATGCCATTGCCCTCCGTGCCGTAACCACTACCGATTTCATGACAGCCGAAAGCGCAGAAATTCCGTGGGATGTCATCGGAAAAACAACGAGCAGAATTGTAAACGAAGTAAAACACATCAATCGCGTTATGTATGATTGCACAGGAAAACCACCGGCAACCATCGAGTTTGAGTGATGAAATGAACTTGAAAAAGCCTTTATTTATGCTGATTGCAAGCAAATTTGTTTAAGCCTTGGCAACGATTTGGCAACATTTTGGGTATCACTCACTGAATAACAGAATACTTCAATAAGAGAAAAACCTTGCTGATTTTCAGATATGGAAACTGAACATCGGCAAGGTCTTTTTATGCTTATTTCTGCTTTTTCTTTTTAGACGCTTTCTTTTCTTCTTTCTCGATTTCCTGAAATTCTTTGGCAAGCATATCACTGACCGCCTGCGAGGGAACACTCCCCCAATGTCCAGAGGTGTCAAGTTCTGGGTACTTGTATCGCCACTGGTCGTATTCTTCTCTGCTAATCTCGCCCCGTTCCAGCTTGGCAGATTGTTCCTGCCATGCGTGGAACATTTTGAACATGGAGGAATAGGTGGAACAGTCGGACTTGTCCAGCCGCAGACACACTTCCCCGTCAATCTCTCCGATTTTCAGTCCATACATATCTTCCAGCGCAAAAAGTGTGTGCATAAGCCCGATATAGCTGTCAATCTCCGGGACTGTGATTGCTCGTGGGCTGACATCAAAGATATTTGCCATTTCTTTTACAAGGTCTTGCTTCGGCGTTCTGGCTTCTGATTCATACTGTGCCATACGGACATCAGAGGTCTTTCCGAGAAAACCGAGGATTTCGCCTAACTGCTTTTGCGTCATGCCTTTCCGATTACGGAAAAAGCGGATTCGTTTGCCGATTGCCATAATAAAACCTCCGTTGTAGTTATAGTGATACAACCATTCTTGACTTAAACATTTCTGTTGAAGTTAGTATAACATTGTGCAATAGGAATAGCAAGAGAAACTTAAATAAAAAAAGTTAAGATTTTTCTGCAAACCACTTGACTTAACGGAATTTATTTAGTATCATAGATATAACTTAAACAAAAACAGTTAAATAAAGAAAGGAGAGGATAACTGAATGGCAGAAAAATCATTTATGACTGTGGAGGAAGTGGCAGCGGAACTGCGGGTGTCAAAGTCAAAAGCCTACCAGATTGTGCGGGAACTAAACGCAGAATTACAGAAACAGGGCTATCTGACGGTGGCTGGTCGTGTGAACGCTACATTTTTTCATAAAAAGGTCTGTTACAGCGATTAAGCGGAAAGGAGATGATTTGAATGGCTGTATACAAAGACAATGCTACAGGAACGTGGCGGGTAATCTATCGTTTCACGAATTGGAAAGGGGAGCGGAAGCAGACCCAGAAACGAGGATTTGCTACGAAGAGGGAAGCACAGGCGTGGGAACATGAAGCCATGCTGAAACAAGGTGCAAAGCTGGATATGACATTTGCCAGCTTCTTTGAGGTTTACGAAGCCGACAAGAAACAGCGTGTCAAGGAAAGCACATGGGAATCCAAAAGCCATGTAATCCGCACAAAGATTTTACCGTATTTCGGAAATCGGAAGATAGCGGAGATTGAAGCAAAAGACATTATCGCATGGCAGAATGAACTCATGGCGTACCGGGACGAGAAAGGGAAGCCTTATTCGGCGGATTATCTGAAAACCATACACGCCCAGCTTACAGCAATTTTCAACCATGCTGTGAACTTCTATAACCTGCCCTACAATCCGGCAAGGCGGGCTGGCACAATGGGAAATGAGGTTCCGAAAGAAATGGACTTCTGGACGAAAGAGGAATATCTGAAATTCTCCGAAGCCATGATGGATAAGCCCCGTTCCTATTATGCCTTTGAAATGCTTTACTGGTGCGGAATCCGCTCCGGCGAACTGCTGGCACTCACTCCGGCTGATTTTGATTTTCAGAAGCAGACAGTCACAATCAGCAAGACGTTTCACCGATCTAAAGGGCGGGATATTATCACAAGTCCGAAAACAAAAAAGAGTAACCGTACAATCAAAATGCCGCCATTTCTCTGTGAGGAAATGCAGGAATATATCAAAATGCTTTACGACATTCAGCCAGACGAGCGGTTGTTTACGGTCACGAAATCCTATCTCAACCATGAGATGGAGCGAGGGGCGAAGCAGGCAGGAGTGAAAAAGATTCGTGTGCATGATATTCGTCATAGTGCGGTTTCTCTGTTAATCGACATGGGATTTTCGGTGTTGGCGATTGGGGAGCGCATGGGGCATGAAGCGGAGAAAATCACTTACCGCTATGCTCATTTATTCCCTACGGTGCAGACGGAAATGGCAGAAAAATTGGAAATGGAGCGAATGACAAAGGAGGATACAAATGGAAAGAACACTTGATTACAAAGGGCGGTGGCGCAATCATACAGTAGCGTTCCGGGTATCGAACGAGGAAGCGAATCTGCTTAACGATTTGGTGGCACTGTCGGGATTGACGAAGCAGGACTACATCACAAGGCGGCTGCTGTGCCGGGACGTGGTGGTACAGGGTAATCCGAGGGTGTATAAGGCTCTGAAAAATCAAATGGCGGCTATCTACGAGGAATTGAAGCGTCTGGAAGCATTAAGCCCGGACAATGACGAACTGCTCTATACGTTACAGGTAATCGGAATCACATTAGACGGTCTGAAAGGAGAAGATGAATGACAGAAAAAATAAAAACGACTGCTCCCGTATTATCTGTTGGCGCAGATAGGGAACAGCCGAATACAAAAAATCACAAAGAAATTATAGCAAATGAAACAGCACAAATCAATCTGCAAGCCGCACAAAACCCGGAGAAATCCAGGAGCGGCGGGCTTCAAACCGTTTCCATGACGGAACTGTATGATACCGTATATCCACCGAGAACACCGGTTGTGGACGGGTTTCTCTACGGCGGTACTTACCTCTTTGTAGGTGCGCCGAAAGTTGGAAAATCGTTCTTTATGGGGCAGCTTGCCTACCATGTGGCAATGGGGCTTCCACTGTGGGATTATCCCGTCCGAAAGGGGACGGTGCTGTATCTGGCACTGGAAGATGATTACGCAAGGCTTCAGCGCCGACTCTCCGGTATGTTCGGTGTGGAATGTGCGGATAACCTGTACTTTGCGACACAGGCAAAGACCTTGAATGAGGGATTAGACAGGCAATTAGAGGAATTTCTGAAAGAGCATACAGACGCAAGGCTGATTATCATTGACACGCTCCAGAAAGTGCGTGAGGTTGGCGGGGACAGGTACAGCTATTCCAGTGATTACGAGATTGTGACAAAGTTAAAATCGTTCAGCGATAAATACGGTATCTGCCTGCTGGTGGTTCATCACACACGCAAGCTGGAATCCGAGGACAGCTTTGATATGATTTCCGGCACAAATGGGTTGCTTGGAGCGGCAGACGGGGCGTTTATCATGCACAAGAAAAAGCGTACTGACAATGAGGCGGTGCTGGATATTGTGGGGCGTGACCAGCCGGATCAGGAACTGACCATAGAGTTTGACCGGGAGTGCTGCGTCTGGAAATTTAAAAAGGCGGAGACGGAACTGTGGAAACAACCGCCGAATCCTCTGCTGGAAGCAATCAACAATTTTCTGACAGAGGATAAGCCGGAATGGGAGGGGACAGCAACAGAACTTGTGAGCCAGTTGCCGGATATGCAGATACAGGCAAACGTGCTTTCCAGAAAATTGAATGTAGTCAATAGTCAGTTGCTTAATAACTATGGAATTTTCTATGACAATAAGCGAGGGCATGAAAGGAAGATTGTTCTGAAACGGCTTGAGCCGAGAGAGTAAAAGCGACGATATGCGTCGGTTGCGACGGTATTTTTTACAGTGGGCTGGTATAGAAAATATTGACGCTATCGACGCAAACCGACGCAGAAAGGATTAAGTGATGAAAAACGTGCAAATTCCTTATGAATTGTTTGTATCTCTGCTCCGCTATCATCTAATGGAAGATGATGATTGTCTGAATGAAATCCGGCAGGGATTGGAGCAGAAATTGGATTCTCTGGTGCGCCATGAATTATATGCGAAATATAAGACTGCGCCCACACAGGAAGAACGGGAAAATGCCAGACAGGAATATCTGGAAAAACGTGGAGTGCCGGATAGCTTCCGCTGGTAGTTTTCCTTTGATGATAACAGACAGGAGCGTGTCACGCTCCTGTGGATAGCAGATAACGAGAAAGGTGTGATTTGATGATAATTCAGCCGGAATGGGGAACCCGGAACGTGAACAAATATTTTTACGAAAATGAAGCCCGTAGGATTGCCGCATTCAATGAAATCTTTGGAGATGTGGAACTGACTGCGGCAGAAATGCGGACGCTGGTATGGCTGTGTGGGTGGGAGGAATGTACAGTAGAAAACGTACTTTCGGCTATCCGAAAAGCTATGGCGGAAGCAAAGCGGCGGGAACAGCCGCCCGTCCGTAGGACGGAAAAGCCCTCGGCAGAGCGCAAAGGCAGCTTTTGATGGACGGAACGGCTGTCAAAAGTGCTTTTGCGTTACTTTCGGCGAAAGTAACAAAGCTTATGCGCCGTATCCGGCGCTGATTACCCGAACAGGGAGAAAGGATATTGATTGAAGCGAACAATCAGCTTTATGACAGGAAAAGGCTCTGTCAACCATAACAGCAGAAAATTTCATGCAAAGAATACTGACCCGGAAAGAAGCTGTCTGAACGTGGAATACTGCAACGAAAATATTAAGGACGTATATCACGAATTGTTTGATGAAGCACTCGCCCGGTACAATGAGAAGCAGACTAGAAGTGACCGCCGGATTGATGATTATTATGGGAAAATCTGTTCCGGCAAGCAGGAAAAACCATTCCATGAGATTATCCTGCAAATCGGGGATAAGGACAACATGGGAGCGAAAACGGAGAACGGACAGCTTGCGGTAAAAGTGTTGGATAAATATATGCAGGACTTTCAGCAACGAAATCCTACGTTGAGGGTGTTCAGTGCCTATCTTCATATGGACGAAGCAACGCCCCACTTGCATATAGATTTTGTACCGTATACGACAGGAAGCAAGCGGGGACTTGATACAAGAGTTTCTTTGAAACAGGCGTTATCTGCTCTCGGATTTAAAGGCGGCGCAAGACGGGAAACGGAATTAAATCAGTGGGTGGCTTATGAGAAAGAACAGCTTGCCGCTGTCATGCTGGAACATGGGATTGAGTGGGAGAAGAAAGGCACACATGAAAAGCATTTATCTGTCTTGGATTTTGAAAAAAAGGAGCGGGCAAAGGAAGTTGCAGAACTGGAAACGAAAAAAGCGGAATTGCAGGAAGAAAACGCTACTTTTCAAGAAATCAACGAAGATTTGCATGAACAGTTGTTACAGGTTGATGATGAGATTCGTTCCTTACAGGAAGATTTGCAGGAGTCCCGGCAGGAAGCAGAGAAAGCACAGAAACAGGCGGACAAATATCAGAAGCGCATGAATGAACTTGCTCCTATGGTAAAGAACATGGAAAAGCTGGCGGCAGACTTTTCCGCAGATCCGGAGCAGACGCTTCCAGAAGCGGCGGTTATGGAATCTGCAAAGTCGTATCGGGAAAAGAAAGCAAAACCGCTGGTAAAGAAAATTGTACAAGTTATGCGCTCCGTTTATTCGGCATATCTGGATATTTCAAATAAGTTTACAAAGCTGCAAGCGGCGTATAACAGGGAACGGAGCGGAAACGAGCGACTGACAAACAGGCTGGAAGAAGTTTTGGAGGAAAACCGGGAATTGAGGATAGTGGTGGAAGATTTTGGGCGTATAAAAGCTGTGGTCGGCTCTGAACAGGTTAATGCTGTGATTGACCGGGTAAAGCAGCAGGAACAGATAGAAGCCGAGCAGAAACGGGCTGCAAGGAGAAAACATAATCGGGAAGCCCACTGACAGGCGGAGGGCTGCTTAAAGACCTCTTAGCTGCATGAAGCGAATCCCCGCCAGTTAGTCAAGAGTGGCGTAGCCGTTAATTTACTCTTGACTGGCTGGTGGGGATTTGCTATTTCCATTTACTCTTTCAAACGAAGAAGTTATAATTAAAATATAAAGGCTGAAGAAAGGTTAAGGGAGAATGGATATTACAAAGGAATTAAAAAAGGATGGTATGTTACTAAAAAAGATTCCTAAAAAGGAACAAACGATAGATATTTGCAAAATGGCTATTAGACAGAATCCTTTAGCTTTACAATTTGTGTCCAGAAAATGTTTGGATTCAAAAATGTGCTTAGCAGCGGTAAAAAAGGATGGACAGGCATTTCGGTATGTTCCTAGTCAATTTATTACGAGGAAAATGTGCGAATTGGCAGTTGAGGCAGACCCGGAACTTTTGAATAATGTACCAGAGAATTTTAGGACATTGAGAATTTGTATAAATGCTATTAAAAAAGATGTAAGTACTTTATCATATGTATCACGAGAAAAAAGATATGAATTGTTTGACAATAACACAGAAATTGATTTAATTAAAAAGGTTGTAGAGCATAATTCTAAATGGTTAATGTATATGCCTAACCGCCCAGATGTGAGGGTGTTTTGTATAAGTTGTATGGAAGAAGATTTTTCTGTTGCACAGTATATGCCAGAGCAGATAAAAATTGCTGATGATATTCTGAACTATCAAAAAACGAAAGGAAAATTACATTTTATACACAAGTATTATAATTCCGAAGAAGGAAAATTTTGTGTAAAAATTAAGGTTGTATGTGGACAACATGCCTCAATATTTGATGAAAATGAGATGATAGAAGAATCATATTGTGTTGTGATGGAATTTGGAGACTTTGACAAGTTTTATAGCTTTTTAGATGGAGATCTTTTTGATGCAGAATTAAGAAATTTTGATTTTAAAGGAATAGATTTAAAGCAATATAATATTGATGGTGCTACTATCAATAGATGAAATATTGCAATTACAAGGATTATATGACGGGACATATTTTTCATCTATTAAAAAGATTTTGGAAACAGATTCAGATGAATTTATGGGAAGTAATGAGATTATGATACCTAATGAATTTTGTTATCCCAAACCTATAGATGATGATGAACATGAGCGATTTGATATTAGTCATATTCCGTTTTTTTATATTAGTGACATTCACTTAGCACATCGAGTTTGCAATAAATTTAAGGATAAGGCAACAAAAGAAGAAATACGCTCATATATAAAGTATTTAGCAAGAAGTATGGTTTCTTCCATTGGAACCAGGCCATATAATAGCTATTTGCTGATTGCAGGAGATACTTCATCTATTTTTGAGTTTGCCGCTATTTTTTATAACGAACTTATACAGTGGTGGAATCCAAATCAGATAGTGGTTGTGCCTGGTAATCACGAATTATGGGATCCTTGTATTGACATGGAAGATAATATAGAAATATATAGGAAATTTTTTGATGATTTAGGTATAATATTTTTACAAAATGATTTAATGTGTGTAGAAGATAGGAAAAAATGTGAGATATTCAGTGAAGCAGAAATATTGAAAATGAGTGAAGAAGAAATAAGGAGCAAGTCTCAATGTTGTTCGGTCATTATTTTGGGTGGAATAGGATTTAGTGGTTTAAATGAAAAATTCAATGCCTCAAATATTCGATATGGGAAAAGTTTTGATGAATTATCAAGAGAAGCAGCTTTGAGGAAAGATATACAAGAGGCAATTCGTTTTAATACGATATACACCAAAATATTAAAAAGCTTAGGCAAAAGCAGAGTTATTGTCCTTACACACGTCAAAAAAGGAGACTGGAATACTGAACCACATAATCCGTATTGGATATATTTGAATGGGCACAATCACCAAAACTTTTATGAAGTGAGCGATAGAAGAACTATATATGCTGATAACCAAATTGGATATAGAACAAAGAATATTGGGTTAAAATATTTCTATTGTGATAATAATTATGATATATTTGCTTATTATCAAGACGGAATACATGAAATAACACGGGAGCAGTATATTGATTTTAACAGAGGGAAATTGGTTTCCATGTCATTTAAAAGGGAAGATGGAACAATTTATATGCTAAAAAGAAATAGTATATATTTATTTTTGATATACTGTGAATACTCCAAACGTTCAAGAGGAAAATCACTATATCTTATGAATGGTGGAAAGTTGGGGAGATTAGGACGAAATAGGATAGAGGATTTAGCTTATTATTATGATAACCTCAAAAAATATGTGGAAAATGTAAATCAACTACTATACAGGTACGTGGGAGGTCAACAGAGAATTTCCGAATTTATCAAACATCTTGGCGGTTCTGGAAAGATACATGGTTGCATTGTTGATGTAGAAAGACCTAATGAATTAGAAGGATTTTCATATTGTCATTTGTTTGTTAATCCGATAGATGGGAAAGTGACACCATATTTTGCTTATGATGTAAAATCAAGAATTGTATACAAAGATTTTAAGGCTTTACTGCAAGCACATGATAGTTGCAAGTTAATGGCTAATAATTATTTGAGGCTTGAAAAAGAATCTGTGCATAATTTACCGACTATTCAGTATTCGGGGCAGATGGAAGAATGGGAAAATGAAGATTCCATGTATGATGAGGGAGGTTATCTATATAAAATTTCTCGAATTATAAAAAGTTTACAGTATTGTGCGGAGAAAAATATTGTGCGTTTATGGAATGAAGAACTGCTGAATTATGATTTTGTAAATCGGATTAAACAATCGAATCAGATTGATGAAATTGTAGATGATAGACTAATGATTGATGAAAAGAATGTTTAATGGCAATGTTGCGATTTAGATACTCTGGAAGCCTTACATTTCGGGAGATTCCAGACACATAGGAGGAGACTAATGATTAAGAGAGGGTTGAAAAACTGGAAGGATATTTCTGATTTGCAAGGAATGTTATTTTTTGTACAACGGATGGATGAATTGCTTTTTCATTATTCAATGGATACTTATAAAACACCAACGTTAAATATAAAATTGTTATTACGTGAATATTTGGAAACTGTCGATAGCATTAAAGAGGGATTGCTAAAGGATAAAAATGAGCTTCCAATATTTGAAGAAATTGTGTGGTCTTTGAAAGAGGATATTGCAGCGCAAAAAATCATTGGTATTAGTAAAACTAAAGAATTCCTAAAAAATCATGGTTCCTATGACAGCGATATGAAAAGAAAGGTCTGCCAACTATTTTTAGACAAATTATCTAGTCGCAGATATTTGGAAGAAATTGAGATGGAGTTAAAAAATGCAGTTTTAGAGGATAGAAAAAAAGAAATTGAGTTATGCTCAAAATATTTAGTAAGAGAACTTACAGTTTTAGGATATAACTCAAGGTTTATTTTTTCATGTTTAAATAAAGTGTTTTTTTTAAAAAGTGTGAATGATGTAGCGAGTTTAGAAACTTTTTTTAGTTGTTTTGATTCAGAAGTGAAAGGATATTCGGTGTATTTTACAGTTCATAAAGAACTTGCGAAATTTAGTGGACTATTATCGGAAAAAATGCCTGAAAATTCTATTGGTTTATTTTTTCATGTTTAAATAAAGTGTTTTTTTTAAAAAGTGTGAATGATGTAGCGAGTTTAGAAACTTTTTTTAGTTGTTTTGATTCAGAAGTGAAAGGATATTC
>NZ_QTVR01000009.1:0-161298 GCF_003460685.1 Blautia sp. OF03-13
TGTTTGTTACCATAAAACTGATGAATGGGAAATATTTAATAGAAATAATAAAAAGTGTTTTGAGAAAAATCTGAAATCCCAAATATGAATTATTTATAATATTAAATGAACAAATATCGAAAAATATAAATATGGATAAATCAATGCAAACATCAAGGCAGCATAAATGGACGCTCATTATCACCATACTTCTATTCCTCGGAATCACAACCTGCCAAAACCTCGACCAATCGAAACACTCCCTAAGCTACTCTTCCTATCAGATCCCCTCCGACAAGATCGACACCCCAATCCGGATTTTGCAGCTGACGGATCTGCACAACAGCGAGTTTGGAGAAGATAATCAGGAGCTGATTGACTGGATAGCAAGTCAGTCCCCCGATCTGATCCTGCTTACGGGGGATCTGTTAAATTCCGGAGAGCCCGTCACAGAGATTGCTACCAATTTAATTTCTTCTCTATGCGAGATTGCTCCCGTCTATCTGTCCCTGGGAAATCATGAGATAGAATACCGGGACAATTTTGGCACAGACATCACACAATTGTATCAGGACGCCGGTGCAATCGTTCTGGAGCACCAATACCGGGATATCACCGTAAAAGGCCAGTCTCTTCGCATCGGCGGCATTTACGGTTACTGCCTGCCGGACAAATACCTGGAAACGGAGGAAGCGGATCTTAGCGAATGTATATTTCTGTGGGATTTTGAGAATACCGACCGTTACAAGATCCTGCTTAGTCATCTTCCGATTGCCTGGCTGAAAAATGATGCCCTGGAGGAATGGAACATGGACTGCGTGTTTTCCGGTCATCTTCACGGAGGGCAGGTCATTTTACCTGGGATCGGCGGTGTATATGCGCCGGATATGGGCTGGTTTCCGGGACGGCTGAAGGGTGTTTTTGATTCAAAGGATGGAAAACGGCATCTGGTGCTGTCTGCGGGGCTTGGAAATACAGAGGTGATTCCGCGGTTCAATAATATTCCGGAGATTGTCTGCGTGGATCTTGTACCGGAAGGAGGATGGTGAAAAAACTTGCACATGGATGAGGGCTGCGAATGTTACGGTTCGCTGGGAACCAGTGAACTGTAACTTAATCTGGGCATATTGGTTCACACCGTTCACAGTAACTTGCTATTTGCCTTGTCAGATGATAAAATGTAATTGTCTTTTGAACAGCTACGGTAAAATTTAAATATAGCAGGCATGGTGTACCATGCTGCCCGGGAAAGAAGCGTGATACATTATGGGAATGTTTGTTAATCCAGACAATTCTGCGTTCCAGGTTGCTTTGAATTCTGAAATTTATGTAGACAAAAGTGGACTCATTAAATATACAAACAAGGTGCTAAATACGTTACAAGGCTATATTTGCAACAGTCGTCCGAGAAGGTTTGGAAAGTCTGTTACAGCGAATATGCTAACGGCTTATTACAGCAGAGGCTGCAATTCAGAAGCAATGTTCGCTGATTTGGAAATCAGCAAAAGCACAGATTTTAAGAAGCATTTGAACCAGTATGACGTCATTCATCTTGACATTCAATGGTGTATGGAACCAGCTGGGGGATCAGAACAGGTAGTCCCTTATATTTCGGAGAGAACGATTGCAGAGCTTAAGGAGTACTATCCAGATGCTCTTCCGGTGGAGACAAAATCCCTGCCAGAAGCTTTATCGCAGATCAACGCCCTGACAGGGAAAAAGTTTATTATCATTATTGATGAATGGGATGTCCTTATTCGCGACGAAGCCTCTAATGCGAAGGCACAGGAAGACTATATCAACTTTCTCAGAGGAATGTTTAAAGGAACAGAACCAACAAAGTATATCCAGCTTGCGTACCTGACGGGCATTCTTCCGATAAAAAAGGAGAAAACACAGTCAGCACTGAATAATTTTGATGAGTTCACAATGCTAAGTCCGAGCAGACTGGCGCCGTATATTGGATTTACGGAGGAAGAAGTAAAAAGCTTAGCTGAAGAATATGATCAGGATTTTGAAGAAGTAAAACGCTGGTATGACGGCTATCTTCTGAGGGATCATCAAGTATATAATCCCAGAGCAGTTGTTAGCGTAATGCTAAGAGGAGAATATAAGAGTTATTGGTCTGAAACGGCCTCTTATGATACGGTTGTACCATTGATCAATATGAATTATGATGGTCTGAAAACCGCAATCATAGAAATGCTCTCCGGCTCAGAAGTGAAGGTGAACACGGCAACCTTTAAAAATGATACGATAAATATCAAGAGCAAGGACGATGTGTTGACCTACATGATTCACCTGGGATACCTGGGATATAATCAAAAATTGAAAACCGCTTTTGTGCCCAATGAGGAAATTCGGCAGGAACTAACGACAGCTGTCGAGAGCAAGCCCTGGAATGAGTTGCTGAAATTCCAGCAGGACTCAGAAAATTTACTGGATTCAACGCTCGACATGGATGGGGTGGCGGTTGCGGTTCAGATTGAAAAAATCCATAACGAGTATGCTTCTTCTATTCAGTATAACAATGAAAATTCACTTAGCAGTGTACTGACAATCGCATATTTGAGTGCGATGCAGTACTATTTCAAACCGATTCGGGAACTTCCGACAGGTAAAGGGTTTGCAGACTTTGTGTTTATACCGAAACCTGAGTACAAAAGTGACTATCCGGCATTGATTGTAGAACTCAAGTGGAATCAAAACGTGAGAACAGCTGTGCAACAGATCAAGGACAAAAAATATCCTTCCTCAATTCTGAGCTATAGTGGTGATATTCTGCTTGTGGGAATTAACTATGATAAGAGTACCAAGGAGCATCAGTGTTTGATTGAAAGATACGAGAAGGATTAATAGACCTGTCCACTTGTGCGGACAGCGATACAGCATTTAGGGGATTTATTTTCGGGATCGGCTGGCAGCTTGACATGCCGCCGGTCCTGTATTATAATAACGATGTTCACGAAAACGAAAGGAAAGATGTACATGAACAAACAGAAATCGGATATTTTGAACGTGATTCTGCAATACCACTGCCGGAACCAGCGTGCGCTGGCGGAGCGGTGTGGGTTTTCACTGGGAATGGTAAACCGTTCGGTGAAAGCGCTGCAGGGGCAGGGTTTTTTAACAACAGATATGGAGCTGACGGAAAAAGCCAGGCTTGAGATGGCAAAGCATCGCCCGAAAAACGCGGTGATTCTGGCTGCCGGATATGGAATGCGGATGGTGCCGATTAATATGGAAACGCCGAAAGGACTTTTGGAAGTAGAGGGGGAACCGCTGATCGAGCGGCTGATCCGTCAGCTTCATGCGGTAAAGGTGAAGGAAATTTATGTTGTCGTTGGTTTTAAAAAGGAACAGTACGATTATCTGGTTGACCGGTATGGCGTGAAGCTGGTTGTCAATATGGAGTATGCAGAGAAAAACAACCTGCATTCCCTGGCAAAGGTATTGCCGCAGCTTGGTGAAACGTATCTTATGCCGTGCGACCTCTGGTGCCGGGAAAATCCGTTTTCGGAGTATGAGTGGTATTCCTGGTATCTGGTGAGCGATGCAAAAGATCCAGACAGTACGGTTCGTGTGAGCCGGAAGTGGGAGCTTGTGCCTCAGGCGGGGAAAAAGAAGGAAATCATATGATCGGCATCAGCTATCTGACGGATTCTGTGGCACAGTCGATGGCGCGGCGAATCGAAACGATGGTACAGGATCGCCGGTATGACCATGTTTTCTGGGAGGATGCCCTTTTTGCGGAAAACGGAATGCCGGTGCAGGCAAAGCTTGTCCCGGAAGGAGCTGTGGTGGAGATCAATACCTACGAGCAGCTGCGGGAACTGGATGAAAATTCGGATCAGCTGAAGTCGGATGCGATGGCAGAAATTGAACGGGTGCTTTCGGTTTCCGGTGAGGAGATTACGGGAATTGAGGTCCTGAAAAAGGGAATGACAAACCGTTCGTTTTTATTCCGCTGTCGCGGCGGGCGGTATATTATGAGAATTCCGGGGGAAGGCACGAGTCTTCTGATCAACCGCAGGCAGGAGGCGACGGTATATCGGACACTGGACGGAAAGGGCATCTGCGATGAAATCGTGTCGATCAATCCGGAAAACGGCTATAAGATTACGAAATACCTGGAGGGTGCGCGTGTCTGCGATCCGGAAAACCCTGAGGATGTGCAGGCCTGTATGAAAAAGCTCCGTTCCTTCCATGAGGAGCATCTGAGCGTGGAGCATACGTTTTCGCTGTTTGACCAGATCGCATACTATGAAAGTCTGTGGGAGGGAGAACCGTCTGTTTATCGGGATTACAGCACGACGAAAGCGCATGTGCTGGAGCTTGAGGCTTATCTGGAAGCGCAGCCGAAGGTGTGGACGCTGACGCATATTGATGCGGTGCCGGACAATTTTCTGTTTGTGGAGAAAAACGGCGGAACGGAAATTCGTCTGATTGACTGGGAATATGCGGGCATGCAGGATGCACATGTGGATCTGGCGATGTTCTGCATTTACGCCATGTATGACCGTCCGCAGGTGGATGCGCTGATCGACAGTTATTTTACGGAAGGCTGTCCGCAGGAGGTGCGCACGAAAATTTATGCATACATTGCGGTGTGCGGGCTTTTATGGAGCAACTGGTGTGAGTATAAGAGCCGGTTAGGCGTGGAGTTTGGCGAGTATTCGCTGAAACAGTACCGATATGCTAAGGATTACTATAAACTTGTTAAGCAGGAGCTTGCCAAAAGCAAAGGTCAGGAAGAATAAGAGGGTGGAAGAATGAAAGCGATGGATGTGGGGCAGAGACCGGGAAGTGAAATTCAGCAGAAAAATCATGTAGAACGTGCAATTATCATGGCGGCGGGAACGGGAACGCGGATGCGGCCGGTAACGCTTACTACGCCGAAACCGCTGATCCGTGTGAAGGGTGTCCGCATGATTGATACGGTGATTCAGGCGCTGCATGAAAATGGAATTTATGAGATTTATGTAGTAGTGGGATATCGGAAAGAGCAGTTTGCGTGCCTTACCGCAGAATATAAAGGTGTGACACTGATCGAAAATCCATACTGGGATTCCTGCAATAATATTGCATCGCTCTATGTGGCGCGGGAACAGTTGGAAAATGCAATGATTCTGGATGGGGATCAGATTATATACAAAAAAGAAATTCTTGCACCGGAATTTACGCATTCTGGCTACAATGCTGTCTGGACGGACGAAAAGACGGATGAATGGCTGATGCAGGTGAAGGATGGAATCGTGTGTTCCTGTAGCCGGACCGGCGGTAAGGGCGGCTGGCAGCTCTTCAGTGTATCACGTTGGAACCGGGAGGACGGAAAGCGGCTGAAACGCCACCTGGAACTGGAATTTGAAAAAAAACAGAACCGCCAGATTTACTGGGATGATGTGGCGATGTTCTGTCATTTTGAAGAATATGAGCTTGGCATTTATCCTATGCAGGAAGGCGATATGCCATACTTGTTCGTGAAGAGTTCAGTTGCCTTGAATTTATCATGAACAGGGACACGATCAACTGGATTCTGAAATAACTGAATACAGGAGGTCGAACATGGAGCATTTACCAAAGAAAATCCATCAAAACGGAATCAGCTACACGCTGGTGGGAGACTACTACATCCCCGATCTGGAGCTACCGGAGGAAAGCCGCCCCATTGGGCGGTGGGGCCGGATGCACAAAGCGTTTCTGCAAGAACACCGGCCCGGCCAGTACAATGCCCTGCTTCTGTCGGGAAAACTCTGGACATATCTTGCTGACCTGAACGAACAGGCCGCTGACCGGCTGGCGTGTATCGTCTCGCAGATGCAGGAGGCGGAGGGTGTCACCGAGGAACTGAAAGCCCGTGACCAGCTTGCGTGGGTCGGGGGCATGAACAGCATTCGCAGCCGAGCAGAGGAAATCATCCTCTCTGAGATGATTTTTGTTTAAGGAGGTGCCTGTCTATGAGATACCGTATCGAATACGCCGATGGGCGTTATTGTAACTTTGCCAACGGCAGGGCTGAGCTGCTGAAATGGCTGAAACTGCTGAAGCAAGAGGAAATCTCCGACATCCGCAAAGTATATAAAAGCGGTGTGTCAGATTCCGTCCTGGAAACATACCGGAATTATATCCGCCCAGCATAAGGAGGGGCGCTTATGGGTACAGATATAGAAAAATTGGTTGATTTGATGATTCAGGAGCGGATGCAGAGCCAGTTTGCTAAGTGGCGGGAGGCAGAAACCGGCACGGAGAAAAAAGAGGACTGCCTTCGCTTGGAAAACGAGTATGAAAAAGCAATCAGCGCATTGTCTGAGGAACAGAAGGACGCTGTAAGACACTACTGTGATTCTATTTTCGATTCTGGTGCAGAAAGCGAGTGCTTCTTTTACCGGCTGGGCCTCAAAGATGGCATCCGTCTCTGGAAGTTTATGAAAAAGCTGATGAAAACGGTCAGCTAACGGATGTATAACCACATATTTTATTCCGCCCACAAACGGGTCGAAAGCCGTCCAACGGTACAGATTGGGCGGCTTTCCTGTTATCTGCGTTTCTTCCGCTTGGGCGCATAGTACGGCTGCGGCTTGGCCTTTCCTCTCATGTTGTTGGGATTTTTGAGCATTTTGGACAGGCTCAGTATCCGCAAAAATGCAGAGAAGTCCTCTGAGGAAATCTTCTCGAAGGGTATCTGCATTCTGTCGCAAAATTCGTGGATTACCACTTCCTCTTGGCTGCCCTGTTCGAGCGCCTGTTCAAACTTTTCCTTGACGTCATCCAGCGTGGGCTGCGGGTCGGCGGTGGTCTTGTCCTTGCGGTGTGCTTCCCGGATGTCCCGGACGATGCTGTCCAGATCATCGTGCATGACATGGCTGTAAAAATCGCTTTCCTGCACCTGCCCCAGTTCCAGCGTCCGCATATAGAGGTCATCTTCTCCGGGCGCATACTTGCTCATGACGGTCTGCCGGGTGGCCTCCAACACCAGATTCATCTGCTCCACCCGCATATTGGCGATCTGGTCGATGCAGATTTCCATATCTATCATCAGCCGCCGGAAATTCGGGTGGGCAGCCAGTTCGCAGAGAAGCCGGTTGTTGATTTTGCCGCTGCTCAAAAGTTCCACCATATCATCACTCAGATGCAGAGATTGAAGTTCTGTGTTTGGGTGATTTTTATTTTCCGTCAGCCCCATCAGATAGTCGGTGGACACGCCGTAAAAGTCCGCCAGCGTTGCAATCGCAAACGGGCTGATGTCCTTGTAGTCATCGGTTTCGTATTTTCCCAGCGCGGATTTAGACAGGCCGGTCTGCTCCGCCAGTTGTTCCAGCGTCAGGTGCTTGTCCACCACCCGCAGGTCTTTGAGCCGCTCCGGGATTGTCAGCTTTGCGTACATCCAAAGCCCCCTCTCTCGTTATCTTTTTCAGTGATTACACCCATTATAGCACGATTCCATAAGCGTGGAAATATGCGGATTTCGAGCGTTTTTCCGACGTTTTGGATATACGGGAAAGGGCCTCTTTTTTCGGTAAACTGGTTCTTGCAGACAGGCACAGAACCTTGAAAATCGAATGACCGGCTGCAAGGGGTATGGCCTCCGGGGAAGTGACGCCAGGACAGAAATCGAGCACACCAAAGAGGCCGATACGCCGGGAGAAATTCCGGGCAGGAGCGGCTTGCAGGCAGACCGGCGGACAGGAAACAAGTTTATCATGCGGGGCGCATGGCTCCGCAGCAAAGAAATGGAGGAAATCATTATGACACTGAGTATGAAAGAAAAGAAGATTCTCTACGCTTACGGCTGTCTCAGCCACCACAATACGGTGACACGGCTGAAATGGCTGACGGCTCTGACGGTTGACCCGGAGGCCAAACGCCGGATGCTGGGGCTGGCCCGGAAGGTGGAGACGGAGATGAACGAAAGCTGGTACGAGGATTTTTATCACCATCTGCGCATGGAGATGGACGAGTACCGCCGTCTCAAGCGCAACCTGCGTGTGCTGAAATCTTACACCGATTATGAGGAGGATCTGTATGAAGAAGCTGTCTAAGTATGAGAAAGAAACCATCATCAACTGGAACGAGGCGGAGAACCTTGCCAGCGTCTACACCTTCAACGCCAGCTTGAAGCGCAGGCTGGCTGATTTCAGCCGGAAGTACCCACTGTTGTGCCGGTTGGAGCGCAGCACGCCGGAGGGCAGCGTGACCTATGTGCTGGACAAGTCCCGGCTGTCGATCCGGCTGGTGCCTCCGTACAGCGAAGAACGGAAAGCCGCCGCAAGGGAGTACGCAAAGGAGCATGGCTTTCAGGTGGTGGTAACGGAAGAAAAAATCGCCTAAAATCGGGGTGTTTACGGGAAAAATGACGGGTCTGCACCCGATGTTTTGACCGGCAATCCCCGCAGGCGTATTCCGTATCCACTCCCCGCCTATGGGCGCAAATGTGTGGATACGGAGCCGGTGAAACTGGCAAACACCGTCCTGCGGTGGAAGCCAGCTTCGCCGGTGCGGAAGTACAGAGGGCGGCCAGCCCTTTGTGGCGGGGTGCAGGGGCGGCAGCGCACTGCTGGGGTCAAGGGGCAACGCCCATTGGCAGGTTAAGGGCGGCAGCCATTATCGGGTCAAGGACGAAGTGCTTGGCAGTTGAGGGCAGCCGCCCCATCGGGTCAAGGGTGAAACGCCTTGCCCAGGGAAAGTTGATGCCTGCGTCAACTTGTATTGGGTATTACCTGACGCAAAATTCGCAGGATTTGCGGCTTCGCCGCCCCTTCCCCGGCCCCAGAACATCTTCGCAGGAAGGAGGAAATCTGTTTGAAACTGACACGACACAATGGACGCTCCGGCAAGCATGGCACCTATAATCCCCGCCACAATGACCGCCGGTTCGATGTGGAGAACAGCGAACACATTGACGCAGAACGGGCAAGGCAAAATGTCTACTGGGACTGCTACCGGGGCTTTACCACCCATGAGTTCCGGGAGAACCCGGAGCAGCCGGATTTCAGCTTTGAGGAAATCGAGCGGATGTATTACTACGAGCATTACGGCGGCTATGTGGAAGCTCAGAACGCCCGGAATGAGAAAACCCGGCACACCGAGCGCAACCGCACTGTGGAGGACTTGCTGAAAAACAACAAGACCTGCCCGGAGGAAAGTATCTACCAGATCGGCACGATGGGAGAATCCGTCTCGCCGGATACGCTCTTTTCCATCGTCAATGAGTTTTATCAGGAATTTGAGCGCCGCTTCGGTTCCCATATCCACATCCTGGACTGGGCGCTCCATCTGGACGAGGGGACGCCCCACATCCATGAGCGGCACGTCTTTGACTGTGAGAACCGCTATGGGGAACTGTGCCCCCAGCAGGAAAAGGCGCTGGAAGAACTTGGCATCCCTCTCCCCAACCCGGAGAAGCCCAAAGGCCGGAACAACAACCGCAAGCAGACCTTTGATGCGGTCTGCCGGACGATCCTGTTTGACATCGCCAGACGGCATGGGCTGCATCTGGATCAGGAGCCGTCCTACGGCGGGCGGGACTATCTGGAAAAACAGGATTATATCCTGATGAAGCAGAAGGAGCAGCTTGCGGCGCAGGAGCAGAAGCTGGAAGAACTGACGCTCAAAATCGAGGACGTGGAGACGCTGTTAGATGATGTTTCCGATGCGGCCTATGACAAGGCGGTGGAGGTGGTGACCGATACCGTCCGGCAGGAGACACACAAAGAAGATATTCGTCTGATCGAGGAAACGAAAAAGTGGGTGCTTTCGCCGGAGCGGAAGGCCCCGAAGAAGGAGCGTGACTACGCTGCCGCCCGTCTGGATGGAGTGATTACCAAAATCAAACGGGTCATGCAGAACGCCCTGGCAAAAATCCAGAAAACTCTCATGCAGCCGGAGGTCAAGAAGGCCGGTAAGGAGCAGATTAAGGAGAAGGCCAGAGAATCCATCCGGGAGAAGCTGGCGAAAGGCAGGCTGAACGCTGACCGAGATAACCGGGAACGCTGGGAACGTGAGGGGCGGATTGCTCCGAAAAAGAAACACGATATGGAGTTATGAGGCACCTGATTTTCTGCGGAAACGGGTGCTTTTTTCTCTGCCTGGAGGTGAGAAAATCGAATATATTTGAAGCGGTGAAGGAGTCTGTCACCACAAGGCAGGCTGCGGAATATTACGGGGTGCAGGTTGGCAGGAATGGCATGGCCTGCTGTCCCTTCCATGATGACAAACATCCCAGTATGAAGATTGACCATCGGTTCCACTGCTTTGGCTGTCAGGCAGATGGGGATGTGATTGATTTTACCGCCCGTCTGTTTAGTCTGAGCAGTAAGGAGGCGGCGCTGAAGCTGGCGGAGGATTTCTCTGTCCACTATGACGCCAAAGGCCATGACCCGCCCCGCAGGAGGCCGGTCAAGCGAAAAATCAGCGAGGAACTGCGTTACCGGCAGGCGGAGCAGAAATGTTTCCGGGTGCTGTGCAATTACCTGCATCTGCTGGAACGCTGGGAGAAGGAATACGCCCCGCAGACGCCGGATGAAGCGTGGAATCCGCTGTTCGTGGAGGCCCTGCAAAAGAAACCGTACACGGAATATCTGCTGGATATTCTCTTGTCCGGCAGCATGGAGGAACGTGCTTCCGTGGTCGCTGAGTATGGAAAAGAGGTGAGGAAGATTGAGCAGCGAATATCAGAGTTTACCGCTAGCCACCCGGCAGGCCGCCATGAGCGCAGCCGAAGCCTTAGCGCCGGAGCGGAGCGTTGATGAGGTGCGGGAAAGCCTGTCCGTCACCGAGAAGGGCCAGCCCGCCAACACCATCGGCAACTGCCGGACGGTGTTCTGCCATGACCCTCTCCTGCGTGGGGCGATCCGCCTGAACCTTTTGACTGACCGGGTGGACATTGTACAGGATTTAGGCTGGCGCAGGAATACCAGTGCCCTGACGGATACGGACGTGAAATATCTGCTTCTCTATTTTGAGCAGACCTATGGCCTGACCAGTGAGAAAAAGATGACGGCGGCGCTCTCCATCGTGGCGAATGAGAACTGCTACCATCCCATACAGGACGTGCTAAACGGCCTTGTCTGGGACGGGACGCCCCGCATCCGCTCCTGTCTCCATCATTTCTTAGGTGCGGACGAGAGCGACTATGTGGAGGAAATGCTGAAACACTTTTTGCTGGGGGCTATCCGGCGGGTATTCCGCCCCGGCTCCAAATATGAGGAAATGCTCTGTCTGGTGGGCGGTCAGGGGGCTGGCAAGTCCAGCTTCTTCCGCTTGCTGGCGATCCGGGACGAGTGGTTCAGTGACGACCTGAAAAAACTGGACGATGACAGGGTGTATCTGAAGCTGCAAGGACACTGGATTATCGAAATGTCGGAGATGCTGGCTACCAGCAGCGCCAAAAGCATTGAAGAAATCCGCTCCTTTATCAGCCGCCAGAAGGAAACCTACCGGACGCCCTACGAGGCCCAGCCCAAAGACCGGCTGCGGCAGTGTGTGTTCGGCGGTTCGTCCAACACACTGGACTTCCTGCCCCTTGACCGGGCCGGAAATCGGCGCTTTTTGCCGATCATGATTTACCCGGAGAATGCAGAGGTTCACATTTTGGAGGACGAGGACGCCTCCAGAGCCTATCTTTTACAGGTCTGGGCGGAGGCCATGACGATTTACCGCAGCGGCCACTACTCTATGAAGTTCAGCAAGTCCATCCAGCGCCAGCTGGTGGAGGTGCAGAAGGATTTCATGCCGGAGGACACCGAGGCCGGACAGATACAGGGCTTTCTGGAACACTACACCGGCAGCATGGTCTGCTCCAAACAGCTGTTCAAGGAGGCGCTGGGCCACACCTACGATGAGCCGAAGCGGTGGCAGCTGCACAATATCAACGAGATCATGAACACGGTGGTGACGGGCTGGAAACCATTCTCCAATCCCCGGATGTTCACCGGATATGGCAGGCAGAGGGGCTGGGAACGGGACGTTTCCGGCAACGAACTGCCCGGCAACGAAGATGGATTTGTGGAGCTGACCGAGGAAGAATGCTGCCAGCTGGAACTGCCGAAGGAGTGGATCGCATAAAATTAGCGGTCTGTTGCCGGGATGGTTGCCACTTGGTTGCCGGGTTTGTTGCCGGGGATTCTCCGGTCTGGATACGGAAAAAGCCTGTAAATAAGGTATTTTCTAATATCTATCTCTATCTCCGGCAACGAAAACAACGAGATTTTTCAAGAAAATTGATAAAGTAAGATTTGCAGGTCAGACGGTAGTTTACAGGTTTTCAGAGGTTCGTTGCCGGACTTCGTTGCCAGTGCTGCCGTCTGGCCTGCTACTCTATGGAGGTAGCCTATGGAAAAAAGCAAACAGCAGAAAAATAAAGTCCGTTTTGTGGTGGTGCGGGAGTTCTCCGGGGAGAAGTCCATGCGGGAAGCCTTTGAGCAGCTGATCGAGCGCCAGACCTGCGAACACTTCGAGGAATGGCTGGAACAGCGGGAAATGGCCGAAAACGCTGCGTAAAAACGGTTGATTCAGGGGCAGGGACATGGTACTATAATGGTATCGTGTCCCTGTTCATAGAAGGAGAACGCTATGAGCAGGAAAAAACAAGTCTATGAGAAAATCACCGCTCTCTACTGCCGCATCTCTCTGGATGACGGCGGCGACAACGAGAGTATGAGCATCAGCAACCAGAAAATCATGCTTCGGGACTTTGCTGAAAAGCATGGAATGTTCCAGTATGAATATTATGTGGATGACGGCTATACGGGCCGCAATTTCAACCGCCCTGCCTTCCAGCGCATGATCGCTGACATTGAGGCGGGGAAGATCGGCTGCGTCATCACCAAAGACCTATCCAGGCTTGGTAGGAACTATATTGAAGCTGGCAGCTATATCGAAATCTTTTTCCCCAAACACAATGTACGCTATATCGCCATCACGGACGGCGTGGACAGCCTGACCCGTCAGGAGATGGACATTACGCCCTTTAAGAATATCCTGAACGATATGTACAGCCGGGATATTTCTAAAAAGGTGCTGGCAGGCATCACCACCCGCTCCCGGCAGGGGAAGTTCTGCGGAGGGACGCCGCCCTTCGGCCTGATGCGTGACCCGGAGGACAAGGGGCATCTCATCATTGACCCTGAGACAGCGCCAATCATCCGCAAAATCTATGACTATGCCCTTGACGGGCTGGGCTGCATGAGGATTTCCAAACGTCTGATGGAAGAAAAAATCCCAATCACCCATGTCAAAGCCAACACGGAGTTTGACGCCAACTATTATTTCTGGGGCGGAGCCAGAATCAGTCACATCCTGAGAAATCCATTCTATAAGGGCGCACATTTGGTCTTTCGGACGCATCAGAAAGGCATCCGCTCCAACACCTATGACATTATTCCCCGTGACCAGTGGGAAGTGATCGAGGCTGCCATGAGGCCATTGTGACGCCGGAGGAATGGGAACAGGTGCAGGAACTCATTGACCGCAGGCCGACCATTCAGGGGAATTCCTGCCCCTTTTATAATCTGTTCCACGGTCTGGTCTACTGCGCCACCTGCGGGAAGTCCATGCAGGTGCGGTATGAGAAAGTGGGCCGAACCGGGAAGAACCGCTTCACCGGCGAAATGCGGGAGCCGATTGACAAGGCGTACTATATCTGCCAGACCTACAACCGCATGGGCTGCAAGGTCTGTTCCAGCCACAAGATCGAGGCCAGGGATTTATACAATCTGGTGCTGAAAGACATTCAGGAACTGGCGGCGCAGGCTATGAAGGATGCCGATGCGTTCTACCAGCGGCTCAGCCGCCGGATGGAGCACCGGTATCTGGTGGACGCCTCCCAGACAGAAAAGGAACGCCTGCGGCTGGAAGCCCGAAATCAGGAAATTGACGGGATGTTCCTGAGCCTGTACACCGATAAGGCCAAAGGCATCCTGACCGAGCAGCGGTTTGTGAAGCTGACGGCGGCGCTGGAACAGGAGCAGGAATCCAACCAGAAACGCCTGCATGACCTGGCAATGATGCAAGGTCGTGCCGATGCGCAAGAAAGCGAAGTCCGCACTTTTATCAAGGAAATCCGGCGCTATGCCGCCATCGAGGAACTGGACGAGGCGGTGCTGAACCGGCTCATTAGCCGGATTCTGATTGGAGAAATCAAGAAGATTGATGGTCAGAGGACACAGGAGGTTAAGATTATTTACAATTTTGTTGGGGAAATGTCAAGGTAGAATTTAGACGCTAAATACTTTTAATTTATATCAAAAGTGATACAACAATTTTCTTTTAATGCTATCAGGCAATAAAGTTATTCCTTTGGCCAGAGTAAAAGGGATAACTTTATTTTGCTAAAGCATACTAAAAAGGGCGCGTTGCAGAAAATTATCCGCAACACGCCCTCTTCTATAAGTCCTTATGTCAAAATCAAATTATTGGTAATCTTGAATATTGGGATAAGCGGCACCGTTATTATGCGCGTAAGCTGCTTCAAAGTAGTCGAGGCTTTCAAAAGTAATGCCTGATAGTTTCCGACATTCAACACATCAAAAGTTAGATTCAGAACATCACCAGCGGAATATTGGTCAAGAAGATTTCCTGCAAATTTCCATCCTATGTTTTCCTCATAAGTATCCTCGGTAAAATAAAATGTAGTCGCATCCTCAGTCGCATCATAACTAATGTCAATAATTATATCAGAGAAATGAACTTGATCTCCAGCATTAAAGTCTTTGAGATAATCTACAGTTTTTCCATCAGCAGGATTAATAAATTGAGCATTAAGTTGTGTCATATCAACAACCTCTGGAGGAAGAGAATTAAGTCTGTAAGATTCTGCAACAGAGAATTGATAAACTCTGTTATTATCCCCAAAGTAAAATCCATCTTCCGTCATAGGAACACTTGAACGAGCATTGGCATTGTAATAATGGGCATAATACAACTGCCATTTGTATGTCTCAGTTGAAACAAACTGTGCTTTCCATGTACCAGAACTGTCTCCTGCTTTCTTTGTATAAAACATATACTGATTTGTACCAGTAGTTGCTTGACTTACCGTATCACCAGAGGCATCTGACAAGATGAGTGCAATCTGTGTAAAAATATCGACAAAGATAATCCTATGTCCATGCATACGGATAGAACCAACGCTGTTATCTACTTCTGGACGAAAATAAACCTCAGGCCCCATATCACCCGTGTTATATTCTATGCTAGGTGAAACAAGATAGGCCCAACTACTATCCTTTTCACTCTGTCCATCGAGATCGATAAGCTTTTCCACATAATCTGAAAGGATAATCCAGCCAATCTTCCACCAATTCACTTTGCTTGCTTCAGCAGAAGAACTGATATTCTCGTTGTCGGCATAAGCAAAAGTAGTGTTAGAAAAACTTATGCACATAACCAAGGAAAGAGTAAGTGCAACAATCTTACGTGTTAGCTTTTTCATTAAAAGCCCCCCTTCTCTTATAAAACCAAAACAATAATGCAAATGATGGATGCAATAAAAAAGAATACTCCAGCAACCCGCATCAAACCAAGATATAAATCTGTAGGTTCACCGCCTTTTACAGAAAAGAAGTGTCAATTTTCCATAAAAGTTCCGGCTTAAAAATCATAAAAAAACTTAATAGAAGCAAAAGGATAAGCCATATGTTATCTATGTATAACACTTCCTTTCTGCTAATACTGAAAATTCAAATAAAAAAGCGCATAAGTAGACAAATAATCATGCCTAACTTATGCGCAAATAGAAACAATTTTAATTCTAAGCCTCCAAAGCTGGCAGCGTCGGTAAAAATGCTCCATTATTAAGTTAGGCAACTTAACCTTAAAACAAATCATCGGTCTTACCTCCCAACAATATAAATTTCGACTTTTCACTTTTATTTTATCACCTAAAGCAGAACTTGTCAATGAATTTGTCTAAAATAAGTCGATTTTCTTTTTTGATTATGTGCATTTTTAACTAATAGAAAGAAAGTTGTATTGAGGGCGATTGGTGTTCCTTATTCCATATGTCGGAACTGTATGAAGTGAAAATAGTTTATCCGTTGAAGAGTCACTCCACAGGTTATGCTTGATTCTTTCAAAGTTATGTTTCTATAATATGCATCCGTACTGTCATATTATAATTCACATTATTGGATAATATAAATTGACAAGTATAAGATAAACAGACAAGGAGTCGCTGCCACCCGTAAAACGGGTGGCTCGGGACGCAGGCTTTAAGCCCACTCTACTTGGCCGCGCCTCAAGGCGCTAGCTTTCTCTTTTAGGCTATACTAAAGTTTTTATTTCCCTGGTACAACCGGGGATTTTTTTGCTTCAAGCCGCCAATTAGAACGGCAGCCACAAAGATTTTTCTTTGCGGCTGCCGTTTTCTTGAATTCATCACTTGACAATGTGGCAAAGATCTGATTGAGATTGATGATTTCTCGGAACTCTGCGATCTGGATCCGTCTTACTGCGGATATGAGGCACAGGGGCAGGAAAAATCAGAAGAAAAATAAGCTGGATCGGGCAGTATAGCAGAAAGGAACAGAAAACATGAATACAGTTGATGAAAACAGAGTGGCGAAAAAGAAACAGAGCGGAAAAATACGGAAAAAAGGTCAGATTGACTGGATGATCACGCTGCTGCCGCTGGGACTGATTGCAGCGCTCAGCATTTTGTTTTTCCTCCTGCCGGAACAGTCCAACACAGTTCTTGCGAAGGTACGCTTCTTCTTGGGAGATACCTTTGGAGTCTATTATCTTGCAATTGGCCTTGGCGTTTTTCTGCTCTCTTTGTATCTGGCATTTTCAAAATATGGCGATATTGTGTTAGGAGAGCAGGATGAGAAACCGAAATATTCTTTTTTTGCCTGGGGATCCATGATGTTTACGTGCGGCCTTGCGGCAGACATTCTGTTTTATTCTTTTGCAGAATGGGTGATGTATGCTGCTGATCCGCAGATTGAAAAGATGGGCGGAATCCAGGAGTGGGCGGGCGTGTACCCGCTGTTTCACTGGAGTCTGATTCCGTGGGGCTTTTATCTCGTTCTCGCTGCCGCATTTGGGTTTATGCTGCACGTGCGGAAACGGAACCGGCAGCGGTATTCAGAAGCCTGCCGTCCGATTATGGGAAAACAGACGGACGGCATCGGCGGACGGCTGATTGATCTGCTGGCGGTATTTGCACTCCTTGCAGGAACGGCAACGACATTCAGCGTGGCAACGCCGCTGATGGCAAGTGCAATCAATGCATTGTTTCATATCAATCTGGACCGGAACGCAGTGACAATTGTGATTCTGCTGATTACGTGTTTTGTGTACACGTATTCGCTGCTTCACGGCTTCCGCGGAATCGGTTTTCTGGCAAAGCTCTGCATCTATCTGTTTTTCGGGCTACTGGCGTACGTGCTGCTGTTCGGCGGACAGACGCGGTATATTATCGAGACGGGATTTTCATCGCTGGGACGGATGATTCAGTATTTCCCGACGTTGGCGACCGATACCGATCCGCTGCGCGAGACGCATTTTCCGCAGAACTGGACTATTTATTACTGGGCATACTGGATGGTATGGTGCGTGGCGGCGCCATTTTTTATCGGAAGTATTTCCCGGGGAAGAACGGTGCGGCAGACAATCCTTGGCGGATATGGATTCGGCGTTGGCTCCACGATTTTAAGCTTTATCATCCTGGGAAATGAATCGATGGGGATGCAGATGGCGGGAAAAGCGGATTTTATCGCGCGGTATGCCAAAGACGGTGATCTCTATGGAATGATTATCGCCATGATCCAGAAGATCCCGTGTGCATCGCTGGTTCTTGTCGTTCTGCTGCTCACGATGATTGCCTTTTATGCGACCTCGTTTGATTCGATTGCGCTGACGGTTTCCTGCTACAGCTACCGCCGTCTGGAAGAGGGACAGCAGCCATCGAAAGCGATTCAGCTTATGTGGTGCCTTCTGCTGATTCTGCTTCCGATTGCACTGGTCTTTTCCGAAAGCTCTATGAGCAATCTGCAGTCGGTCAGTATCGTGGCAGCGTTTCCGATCGGATGGTAATTCTTCTGATTGTGGCGGGATTCCTAAAGGATGCCGGAGCATATCTGAAAGAAATAAAGAAGAAATGATTTTTTATGCAGCATGAAAATAGAGCCGGATTTCTATTTGGCGGAAATCCGGCTGTGTGCATTTCAGACAGTGTAGGTCTATACAAACAGTGTACACCCCTGTCGCTTGAACTGTTCGATCTTTTCGTCAATGAGCTCCGGCGTTACACCGAGATGCTCGGCAAGACACTGCTTGCAGAAAAACTGTTCTGCGCCGCGGTTGATAAATTTACGGTGGGCGCCGATCTCGTTATGTGTGAGTTCTTTGCCGCACTGCATACAGCGTGCCATCAGAGTTTTACGACCTTTGCACGGTATACTTTTGATGCAAACGGCTCGAGTTCTGTGACAAGGGATGCATTGTTTGCACACAGGTTCTCGCAGGTCCAGACCTCAGTAAGTTCCAGAGTACGGCCGGTGGAGAACGGAAGGCCGATTTCATCGAGATTCATGGCTGCACGTGATTTTTCATCACTGAGATTGAACATACCGATGGCGAGATCTCCGTCTGCGAGTGCCTTCACATAGATCAGAACGTTGTCATTCCATGCATGGTTTTTCACTTTATACGGCTGACGGCAGAGCGGATCCTGGTTGATGCGGATCATTTCGTCATTCATGAGAATGCGGCGGGTTTCGTCGCTCATCTCGCGGATGTCGCAGCCGATCATCAGCGGGGAGCCAAGGAATGCCCACAGTGCATAGTGTGTCTGATACTGGACATCGCTGCAGCCGGCCAGTCCAACATTTCCTTTTCCATGCATGCCGACGATCAGCATGTCCATATCGTTGAAGCAGCCGACGCCGTTGTACGGATGCAGTTTTTCCTGCTGTGCCACGAGATCTTTGACAGAATCCCAGGTATCAAAGATGTCGCCGGTGGAACGCCACATGGAAGCGCCGGTTTCTTTGATCCACTCATGCGTTTCATCAGCACCCCAGGAGCAGGCAGAGAAGAGAATGTCGCGGCCGCAGTTCTCGAGTGCCAGTCCCATGCGGCGGTACAGATATTTTCCGTGCAGGATCGGGCTGTGGTAGCAGTAGTCGTATTTTAAGAAATCAACATCCCAGGATGCGAAAGTTTCCGCATCGACAAATTCGTGCTCATAGCTGCCAGGGTAGCCGGCACACGTCATGTTTCCGGCGCAGGAATACATACCGAATTTCAGCCCTTTGGAATGAACGTAATCGGCAACGGCTTTCATACCATGCGGAAATTTTTCCGGATCCGGCACAAGACGGCCGTTTTCATCGCGTTCACGTAAAGACCAGCAGTCGTCGATGACAAGATATTCGTATCCTTTATCGCGCAGGCCGCTCTCGGCCATGACATCAGCAGTTTCAAAAATCATTTTTTCATTGATATTTTCTCCGAAGGTGTTCCAGGAATTCCAGCCCATCGGCGGTGTAAGTTTGATCATAGTATTGACCTCCCGTAAGTTTTGATGTACTTTGAGTATAGATGGATTTCCAGAGCGAAACCATGGAATTTTAAGACAAAAGCATGGATTTTTGCTTCATAAAGAATAAAATACGGGAAAAGGAAAGAATATGCTTGTATCAGAAATGAACGGGATCCGGCCTGTCGATGCCGGGCGGCAGGACTGCCATGATCTGCATTCCTGGGGGCCGGGTGTACGGCAGTGCTATATTATACATTATATTATAAGCGGAAAGGGAACGTTTACCTGCGGGAAAAAGACGTACACACTTACCGCCGGACAGAGCTTTTTAATCTGTCCAGAGCAGGTGGTGCAGTACGCGCCGGATGAGAACGAGCCGTGGGAATATGTGTGGGTTGATTTTGTCGGGGAACAATGCCGGCAGATTCTGGCACGGTCGGTACTGAACCCACAGCAGCCGGCGGCGCCGCCTCTCCGTCAGGAAAGGCTTCTGCCGTATTTTGAGCGTCTCTGCCAGATGGAACTCTATCGCCGGAACAGCCAGGAGGCCGTCGGTGTGCTGCTTGCGCTTCTGGGCGTGTACCAGGATCTGGCGGAGCCGCAGCGGGAGGAGAGAAAGAAGGAAGATCCGCGGATCATGGAGCGATGGCTCTGATTGCCGCAGGGTATCACAGGAGTGAGTTCTGCGCGGAGACAATTGCGCGGAAAATGGCGGTCAGCCGCACAACGCTGAACCGTCTGTTTCAGAAGAAAATCGGCTGGTCACCAGGACAGTATCTGCTGGAATATCGGCTGCAGCAGTCAGAAAAGCTGCTGCAGATGGGGATGACGGTCAAACAGACGGCGCTGTCGTGCGGATTTGAAGATCCCTTTTACTATTCCCGTGTGTTCCGGAAACACTATGGAATGCCGCCGTCGGATTACCGGCTGGAGTTTGCAGAAATTCAGTGAACGGCGGGCGTTACCGCTCGTCGGAGAGATAATTCCGCATAGAGCGCAGGGCGGACTTTTCCAGCCGGCTGACCTGCGCCTGCGAGATGCCGATTTCCCGGGCAACCTCCATCTGGGTCTGCCCTCATAGAAACGCATGCGGATGATCTGGCGTTCGCGCTCATTGAGACGGGCGACCGCGTCCTGCAGGGCGAGGTTCTGCACCCAGTTTTCTTCTTTATTTTTCTTATCACTTAACTGATCCATGACATACAGGGTATCGCCGCCTTCCGTGTAGACGGGCTCATACAGACTCATTGGGCTTTGGATTGCATCGAGGGCATAGACGATATCCTCTTTTCCAATGCCGATTTCAGCGGCGATTTCCTCGATCGAAGGCTCTTTCTGGTTCTGCTTGAGATAAAGTTCGCGGGCGCAGATGGCGCGGTAGGCAGTATCCCTGAGGGAACGGCTGACGCGGATCGCATTGTTGTCACGCAGATACCGCCGGATTTCACCGATGATCATCGGCACGGCATAGGTGGAGAAACGGACGTTTAAGGTCGTGTCGAAGTTATCAATCGCCTTAATCAGGCCGATACAGCCGATCTGAAAGAGATCGTCGGCGTTTTCACTGCTGTTGGAGAAGCGCTTGATCACGCTTAAGACAAGGCGCAGATTGCCCTGAATGTAGCGTTCGCGGGCAGCAGCATCTCCTTCGCGGGCCTTTTTCAGCAGAGTCTCTTTTTCTTCGGCATTCAGTACGGGAAGGCGTGATGTATTGACTCCGCACAGTTCAACTTTATTGATCGCCATGGTATGCATCCTCCTGAAACATGGAACGTATGGTTACCGTTCGTTACTGTTATACGTTCATGATTGGCAGTTGGCGGGACGAATATACGAGAGCCCGGAAAATTTCATAAAGTTTTAGTCCTTGACAAAGCTTTTGGAAAATGATTTCCTGCTATTGTAGAAACGGCGGAAAGTGTGATAAGATAAGGGAAGTGTACGAAATGCGAGGTCTTGTTTTATGATGAGTGGAAAGGAACGAAGAGAAGAGATTCTTCAAAGAATAACAAACAGTAAGACGCCGGTCTCCGGTGCAGCGCTGGCGAAGAGCTGTGAAGTCAGCCGTCAGGTGATTGTCCAGGACATTGCCCTGATCCGCGCTGCCGGATACGATGTGATTGCGACAAACCGCGGCTACATCTGCAGCAGCCCGGTGAGAGAGACGCGGGTCTTTGAGGTGAATCACACGGATGAGCAGATGCAGGACG
The DNA here is from genome assembly GCF_003460685.1 of Blautia sp. OF03-13. Lineage (NCBI taxonomy): Bacteria > Bacillati > Bacillota > Clostridia > Lachnospirales > Lachnospiraceae > Blautia > Blautia sp. OF03-13. Next base: position 21,673 of record NZ_QTVR01000009.1, read on the forward strand.
AGCTGAATACAATTGTGGATTTCGGCGGCGTTGTGCTGGATGTGATTGTGCGTCACGAGGTTTACGGAGAACTGCGGGCGGAACTTAATATCAGTTCACGAAATAAGGTGGCACTGTTTATGGAAGAAATCCGGCAGGGAAAATCACGGCCGCTGAAGAATATCACATCAGGGGAACATTTTCATACCGTATCGGCAGACTCTGCGCAGACCCTGGATCTGATTGAAGAGGAACTGCGAAAGAAAGACTACCTGGTGCGGACTGTGAAATAGGGGAAAAAGCCCTTATTTTCACAAAAAACTGTTATTCGAAAAAATTTTAAATTTTTTTCAAAAAGGTGTTGACTTTTCTCTTAGGATAGTGTAATATACATGATGTCAGCGGGAACGAGTGATAAACAAAGAGTTCTAAAGCGACAAAGAAATGTGCGTTTAGCTCAGCTGGATAGAGCGTTTGGCTACGGACCAAAAGGTCGGGGGTTCGAATCCTCTAACGCACGGACGGTAACCGTCCTGGTGAAAACCAGGGCGGTTTTTTTGTATGCAGAATGAAAAATAAAACAAGCGGCCTTTTGGTCAGCAGCCAGACGGCCGCACTTTTTGAAAAAATCATGGGGAAACAACTTGTACGCTCATTGACACAAGTGAGATACATCTCCTATAATAAAGCCAAATTTAAGATCTCGAAAGGGGACAAGTTATGGCTAAGTTAGTAATTGATGCGAACAGAAAGCTTTCAAAAATCAATAAGGAAATCCAGGGACAGTTTTCGGAGCATCTGGGAAGATGTATTTATGAAGGACTCTATGTAGGAGAAAATTCCGATATTCCGAACGTGAACGGAATGCGTACCGATGTTGTTGAAGCACTGAAAAATATCAAAGTTCCGGTACTGCGCTGGCCGGGCGGATGTTTTGCAGATGAATATCACTGGAAAGACGGTATCGGACCGAAAGAAAGCCGCAAAAAAATGATCAACACCAACTGGGGCGGTGTTGTCGAGGACAACAGCTTCGGTACCCACGAGTTTTTTGAACTCTGCCGTCAGATCGGATGTGAAACCTATATCAACGGAAATATGGGAAGCGGTACTGTACAGGAGATGTCGGAGTGGGTTGAATATATGACATTTGACGGGGTATCTCCGATGGCAGACCTTCGTGCGGAAAATGGCCACGAAAAGCCGTGGACCGTCGATTTCTTCGGCATCGGCAATGAGAACTGGGGCTGCGGCGGAAATATGAATCCGGAATTCTACGGAAATATGTACCGCAGATATCAGACCTTTGTGCGTGATTACGATGGAAACAAAAAGATCCGGAAGATTGCCTGCGGCGCCAATTCGGATGATTATGAGTGGACGCAGGAAGTGATGAAAGCATGCTTCCGCAGAATCTCCCCACAGCAGCATGGCATGATGGATGGCCTGTCGCTTCATTACTATACGGTGCCGGAAACCTGGGATCACAAGGGAAGTGCAACGGAGTTTGCGGAAAAAGACTGGTATAAGACCATGAAAAAGACGATGTATATGGAAGAGCTGATCCGTCGCCACAGCGCCATTATGGATCAGTATGACCCGGACAAAAAGGTCGGCATGATCGTGGATGAGTGGGGTACCTGGTATGATGTAGAGCCTGGAACAAATCCGGGATTTCTGTATCAGCAGAATACCATGCGTGATGCACTGGTCGCAGGTATCAACCTGAATCTTTTCAACAAACACAGCGACCGTGTCAAGATGGCAAATATCGCACAGATGGTCAATGTTCTGCAGTCGATGATCCTGACCGAGGGGGAAAAGCTGGTCAAAACTCCGACGTATCATGTTTTCGATCTGTATCAGGTACATCAGGAAAATGACCTTCTGGCAAGCTCTCTGGAAACGGAGCAGGTTGGTCTGGAAGACGAATACATGGTTCCGAATCTGACAGAATCTGTTTCGATAGATGCCAACGGTGTACTTCATATCACGATGACGAATGTGGATCTGGAGAAAGCATATCCGGTAGAAGCGGTAATTCTTGGAAAAAAAGCCGACGAGATCAAAGCCGAGATCGTAACCGGCCATATGCAGGATAAGAACACCTTTGAAGCGCCGGAGACGGTTGGCGTTCAGACCTTTGACGGTGTACAGGCAACCAAAGAGGGAATTTCCTTTACCATTCCGGCATGCAGTGTGCTTCATATCGCCGTAAAATAGGGAAACCATAAAAACCAGAAGATATCTGGGATGAAAAAAGATTCGGTTCCGGAGGAGTTTGATGGACGGAAATACCAGGATCTGTAAAAAATGCCTGCTTCGTGAGATGGACGAGGCAGGCTTTTTTCAGAATATGTACGATTATATTGCAAGAATTCCGGCGGACGATAAAACGCCGGGGGAGGAATACGAGCGGCGGCTTTCGATCTGTAAGGAATGCGAAAAGCTGCTGTCCGGCATGTGCCGCATGTGCGGCTGCTACGTGGAGATGCGGGCAGCGATTGCACTGCGGGACTGCCCGGGGAAAAAATGGTGACCGAAACGGATTGTAATCAAGCCGGAGCAGAGGCGATTGCACTGCGGGACTGCCGGGGAAAAAAGTGGTAGCAAAAGAGAAACCCCGCACAGCGGATCCGGTGAAAAACGGATCCCTGTGCGGGGTTTTGTGAATCAATTTGTTTTTGTCTCCGTTGCGACTTTCGGATCCTTGAAATAGCGGGACAGCTTCGGCACGGAGATGAACAGCGTCAGAAACTCAGCGACCGGAATTGACAGCCACACACCGTTGGTGCCAAGCACGAGCGGCAGAAGCAGCGCGGAGAGAACGATAAAGACGAAGGTTCGCAAAAAGGAAATCAAAGCAGAGGTCTTTCCGTCTGACAGTGCCGTAAAAATGCCGGAGGCGACGATATTCGTACCGCAGAACAGATAGGCGATAGAGAACAGGTAACCACCGTGGCGGGTCAGTTCAAAGCCATAGGTGCCTTTCTGCATGAAAACAGCGGAAATAACAGGAGAACCGAAGGCAGCCACAAGTGCAATGATCACAGAGCTTACCACAACGAAACGGATACTGATGCGGTAAAGCCGGATCAGCCGCTGTTTGTTCCGGCTGCCGTAGTTGAAGCTGAACACAGGTGCAACGCCGATACTGTAGCCGAGGTACAGCGCAACAAAGAGAAACTGTCCGTACAGAATCGCCGTGATGGCGGCAACACCGATTTCGCCCTCAAATTTCAGCATCAGCATGTTGAAAAGGTAAGTGACAACGGCTGCAGAAAGATTGCTGACCATCTCGGAGGAACCGTTGAAGCAGCTTGTGGAGAGCAGGCCTTTGGAAAATTCCGGACGGGTGAAGCGAAGGCCTTTGCGGGCAAAGGTAAAGTATAAAATGCCGGCAACGGCCGGAATGCACTGGCCAAGGCCGGTGGCAAGGGCAGCTCCGGCAACACCAAGATGGAGCGGAACGACAAACAGATAGTCCAGAAGCATGTTGGTAATGCCGGCGGACACCGTAAGGGAAAGTCCGAGTCCCGGGCGCCCTGCTGTTACAAAGAAGGACTGGAATAGCGCCTGGAGAAGACAGACCGGGGCAAAGGAAAGGATCGTCCGCAGATAGGCGGTACCGTAATCCATCAGCACCGGCGTTGCACCGAGCAGACTGCAGATCTGACGGCAAAACAGGTTGCCGAGCACTGCGCCCAGAATACCGATGATCAGTGTGGTAAGGGTAAGGGCCGAAAAGTTGCGGTTGGCTTCCGCCTGTTTTCCCTGTCCGATCTTTGCAGCGACGACGGCGCTGCCTCCGGTACCGAACATGATGCCGACGGCAAGAAGAATGCTGACGGCAGGATAGACGATATTGGCGGCGGAAAGCGCCATGCTGTCCACGTACTGTGCGATGAAAAAGCCATCCACAATACTGTAGAGAGACATAAAGATCATCATGATGATCGATGGAAACGCAAACTTCAGCAGAGAGCGGAAGTTGAAATCCTTGGCGAGTGACTGGCTCATAATCAAAAACCTCCTTTTTATGTGTGAAAAGCCTTTTTCAGACACGCTTTAGATGGGAAAGATTTCTTGTGAAAATTTGAATCGTTTGCTATTATAAAGGATAGGGTAACCCTATAGTCAAGTGCAAAAAAGGTGAAAAACAGGAAAAATTCCGAGAGCACATATTCAGGAAAAGGAGTCAGAAATGGGAAAACAGGAGTATTTAAGCGCGGGGCGATTTGCAACGCTGGTAGGCACGACAAAGGAAACGCTCTTCCATTATGATGAGATTGGGCTGTTCGTACCAAAAAGAAGAGGGACAAACGGCTACCGGTATTATGCGATGGATCAGATGGAAACGTTTGATGTGATCGGAATGCTGCGGGAGCTGGGCATGCCGCTGGCAGAGATTCGAAATTATCTGGAACAGCGAAGTCCTGAAAAATTCGGAGTACTGCTGGAACAGGAGGAGAAGGTGGTGCGCGAAAAAATGCAGCGGCTCCGCGAGATGCAGCGCTGGATTGGGGAAAAGAAGCGGTTTTTGGCACAGGCATCGGTGGAATGCCGTGAGGCGTTTGAAAAAGATCCCTTCTGTCCTGTGGGAATTCATACCCTGCCGTTGCAGTATCTTGTCACAAACCACAGCGAGTCAGCGGATAATCTGGCAGTCAATCAGAAAATCGGAGAGCTCTATGCTTACTGTGGGCAATACGGAAATCGAAGTTCGTATAATGTTGGGTTTGTTCAGAAACGGGAAACACTGGAAACGGGGAATTTTCTGGATTACCGTGATTTTTATCTGATTTTTGATCGTGTGCCGGCGAAAGTGCGATACACGGTTCGGCCGGAGGGAGAGTATCTTTGCTATTATTATAAAGGACCATGGCAGGGAATTGAAGCGGCGTACCGGAAGCTGTTCTGGTATGCCACGGAACAGAGACTTTTGCTGGACGACCGCTTTTATGAGGAATATATGGTGGACGCGCTGACCAGTAAGAAAATGGAACAGTATATTACGAGAATCGCCGTAAAAATTCTAAGATAGACAGGGAGGAGGGGAAAAAACAAGATTTTCACAAACTTTTTTCATTCTCCTCTTGACCATGACGCAACGTCACCCATTATAGTGAGAGTACAACAAGTTGAATTGACATAAAACTGAGAAGATAAACACACCAAAAAGGAGAAAAAGCATGAAAGTATTAGTAACAGGCGGAGCCGGATTTATCGGCGGAAACTTCGTACATCATATGGTAAACAAATACCCGGATTATCAGATCGTAAACCTGGACCTGCTGACCTATGCAGGAACCTGGAGACTCTGAAACCGGTTGAGGACAAACCAAACTACAAATTTGTAAAAGGTGATATCGCAGACGAAGCTTTCATCATGGATCTGTTTGAAAAAGAGAAATTTGACGTTGTTGTCAACTTCGCAGCAGAGAGCCATGTAGACCGTTCCATTGAGGATCCTGGCATCTTTGTTCAGACCAACGTAATGGGAACCCGTGTACTGCTGGATGCTTCCAGAAAATTCGGCGTAAAGAGATATCATCAGGTATCTACCGATGAGGTTTACGGAGACCTTCCGCTGGATCGCCCGGACCTGTTCTTTACAGAGAATACTCCGATCCACACCTCCAGTCCGTACTCTGCATCCAAAGCAAGCGCAGACCTGTTTGTACTGGCTTACCACAGAACCTTCGGTACCCCGGTTACCGTTTCCAGATGCTCCAACAACTACGGCCCGTATCACTTCCCGGAAAAGCTGATTCCGCTTATGATCAGCCGCGCACTGGCAGACGAAGAGCTTCCGGTATACGGAAACGGTGAGAATGTCAGAGACTGGCTGCACGTATCCGATCATTGCGAAGCAATCGACCTGATTATCCATAAAGGTAAAGTAGGCGAGGTTTACAACATTGGCGGACACAACGAGAGAACAAACCTTCAGGTAGTACAGACTATCCTGAAAGCTCTGGACAAACCGGAATCTCTGATCAAATACGTAAAAGACCGCCCGGGCCATGACAGAAGATATGCAATCGACCCGACCAAGATCGAGACTGAGCTTGGATGGAAACCAAAATACAACTTCGATACAGGAATTGCACAGACAATTCAGTGGTATCTGGATAACGAAGACTGGTGGAAACACATCATCAGCGGTGAGTATCAGAACTACTTCGCTGAGATGTACAAAGACCGTCTGTAAGAGAGAAAAGTGAAATGCAAAGGCCGCAAAAAAGCGGCTTTTGCGAAGGAGTGGTGGATATGGATCAATATTATACCACTGGTGAATTTGCCCGGATGGCCCATGTGACCATTCGGACAATTCGCTATTACGACAAAAAAGGGCTGCTGAAGCCAAGCTTTATCAACGAGTCCGGTTATCGGATGTATTCGGATGAGGATTTTCTGAAGCTGCAGAAAATTTTATCGCTGAAATATCTCGGATTTTCCCTGAATGAGATCGGAAATATGACGATTCACGATACGAGTGCGGATATTCTGAAATCATTGAAAATGCAGATCGGACTTGTGCACAAGAAGATGGAAAATCTGGAGCAGATGGAAAAGGCACTGCAGAATACGACACAGATTCTGGAGGAGACGAACCAGATCGACTGGACCGGCATTCTGAACCTGATTCATCTGACCGATATGGAAAAGATGCTGGTGGAGCAGTACAAAAACGGGGAAAACCTGAATATCCGTATTTCGCTGCACGAGCAGTATTCCCAAAATAAAAAGGGATGGTTCCCGTGGCTTCTGGAACAGATGGATTTTGACGGTGCGCGCCGGATTCTGGAGATTGGCTGCGGAAACGGACAGCTCTGGAAAAAAGCGGAGCCATCCGTGCTGAAAGGAAAGTATATCTGTCTGTCTGACCTGTCAGACGGCATGATCCGGGATGCGGCGGAAAATCTGGGAGAAGAAAAGGCATCCTGTTTTGATTTCCGGACACTGGACTGCCAGAAGCTTCCGTTTCCGGATGCGGAATACGACCGGATTATTGCAAATCATGTTTTGTTCTATGTCCAGAATCTGTCCCGCGGTCTGCAGGAAATCAGCCGTGTGCTTTCAGATGACGGCGTGTTCTACTGCAGTACGTATGGAAAAGGCCATATGAAAGAGATTACCGATCTGGTACAGGAGTTTGATCCGCAGATCAATCTTTCGGAGGTGGCGCTGTATACTATTTTTGGTCTGGATCACGGAGAAAAGCAGTTAAAGCCTTATTTTGGCAGCGTAGAGAAAAGAATCTACGAGGACAGTCTTTGGGTCGACCGGCCGGAGCCGCTTCTGGACTATATCCTTTCCTGCCATGGAAATCAGAATGAGTATCTGTATCCGAGACAGCGGGAATTCAAAGAATTTCTGGAAAAGAAAATTCAGAAACACGGCGGAATTGCGATCACAAAAGAGGCAGGGGTTTTCATCTGCAGAAAATAACGGGAGAGGCCGACATGAAAATGGAGGTCTCTTTTTTATCCCTCATTTTAGGCAAGTTTGACAAAAATGTTAAAAAATAAATACAGAGTATGTTTTTTGTATTGCCAGAGATCACAAAAGGATGTATACTAAAGTAGAATGTCTAAGTATGCGTGACTTGAAGAAAGAACACAAAAAGAGGGATAAGGTATGAAGGAATTATTTGATGTACACTGCCATATGGTCCCGGGGGTAGACGACGGTGCAGCTGACCTGGAAGAGTCGCTGGCGATGCTGAAAATGCAGCACGAGGACGGGGTCAGGAAGATTATCATCACACCGCATTATCGGCGGCGGATGTTTGAAACACCGGCAAAAAAGGTACATGAGCAGTTTCTGAAACTGCAGGAAGCGGCAAAAAAGGAATATCCGGATATGTCGCTTTATCTCGGGTGTGAACTTCACTCGAACATGGATCTTCAGGATATCCTGGAAAAACGGAAATATGTGACCATGGCCGGTTCATCCTATGTTCTGTTGGAATTTTCCGAGGGAGATTCCGCACAGCATATCCGTGAGAGAGTCTACAATGTACTGTCCTGCGGTTATGAACCGATTATCGCGCATGTGGAGCGCTATCAGGCAACGGTAAAGAGCGTCGGATTTTCCAGCGATCTGGTGGATATGGGCGCAAGACTGCAGGTGAATGTGGAAAGTATACTTGGAAAGTATACGTGGGGGGCAAAACGCTACTGCAGAAAACTGATGAAGGAAGATCTGCTCGGTTTTGTCGGCAGCGATTCCCACAACACAAAAACACGTATTCCCAACATAGGAGCAGGCGCTGCCTATGTTTCAAAAAAAATGGGAGAGGCATATGCCGAAAGGATTTTCCACGATAATCCGATGGAAATCTTAAGGGATGCCGGAGAAATCTAAAAAAAGTCAGGAGAAGAAGATGGAAACGAATCAACAGAATCAGGATGAAATTGAAATCGATTTACTGGAACTGCTTCGTGTGCTCTGGAGCAAAATTGGCTATGTGATTTTAGCTGCATTGGCACTTGGCCTTCTGATGGTACTGGTCAGCAAAGTATTTATGAAGCCGCAGTATGAATCGACGACAAAAATGTATGTACTGTCAAAACAGGACAGTAGCAGTACTGTAACAAGTGGAGATCTGCAGGCAAGTTCTCTTTTAACCAAAGACTATGCGGAGCTGATTCAGAGCCGTCAGGTTGTTGAAACCGTTATTGCACAGTTAAATCTGGATCTTACCTATGAGGAGTTTTTGAACAAAATTACTGTTACTACACAGAACGATACGCGTATCCTTTCGATTACAGTAAAAGACGAAGATCCGTATGTAGCAAGCCAGATGGCGGATGCAATCCGTGTAGCAGCATCAGATCATATTCAGAACGTTATGAACACAGAAGCTGTAAATGTGGTAGATGAGGCGAATATTCCAGATGAGCCGGTAAGCCCAAGTATTAAGAAAAACGGGCTGATCGGTGCAATAGCAGGGGCATTTATCGCGATTGTCATCATCATTATTGTTTATCTGACAAATGACACCATCCAGACCTCCGAAGATGTAGAACGTTATCTGGGTGTCAGTACACTCGGCATAATTCCTCTTGCAGAAGGACAGAAAAAGAGCAAGAAGAAAAACAAAAACGGCCGTGGAAGAAAGAAATAAGGGAGGATACGGAACGTGAATCAGGTAGTAGTAAAACAGGAAAAATCAGGCTATCAGATTGTGGAAGCCTACAAATCTCTTCGGACCAACCTTCAGTTCTGCGGAGAAGATAAGAAAGTAATCGCGGTTACAAGCTGTACACCAAATGAGGGAAAGAGCAGTGTTTCTATGCAGCTCGGCATTTCTCTTGCAGAGAGCGGAAAAAGAGTGATTTTGATCGATGCCGATCTTCGGAAATCGGTTCTTCTTGGAAGAACGAAAACACAGAAATCTGTTCGCGGACTGGCACACTTCCTGTCCGGTCAGGCAACTCTGGAGGATGTCATCTGTTCTACCAATGTAAAGAACTTTTACATGATTTATTCCGGCCCGTTTCCGCCGAATCCGGCAGAGCTTCTGGGGGGAAAGAACTTCCGAAGTCTTTTAAATGCACTTCGTAAAGTTTACGATTATGTGATTGTGGATACTCCTCCGCTTGGAAGCGTTATCGACAGTGCAATCGTTGCAGAAATCTGTGATGGTTCAATCATGGTCATTGAGTCCGGTGTGATCAGCTATCGTTTTGCACAGGAAGTAAAGAGCCAGCTCGAGAGAAGTAACTGCCCGCTGCTTGGCGTTGTCCTGAACAAGGTGGATATGCAGAAACAGGCGTATGGTAAATACGGAAAATACGGTCAGTACAAATATGGAGATTACGGCCAGGAGGAGGACGATTAACTGCCATGAAAAAAGGGATTGTTGCAGGTTTGATTGTCCTGTGCGTGGCGCTAGGAGCCGGTACAGCAGCTGTCGTAGTGACGGACGACCGAAAAGGCCCGGAAATCGAGCTTCCAGCTGATGGGGATGTAACGTATGAGGAAGGCAGTGATACAGCGCCTTTGCTGGAAGGCGCTACTGCAACGGATGAGAAAGACGGAGATGTGACAGATTCGCTGGTGATTGAAAACATTTTCCCGAACGATGACCATACCAGTGCATCGGTTGTCTATGCGGCAAAGGACAGTCACAATAATGTATCAAAAGCAACACGCCGCGTGAATTATAAAGCTGCAGCGGAAGATACCCCGGCGGAAAATGAGGCTACGCAGGAAACGGATAACAGTGGGGCGGCAGATGAGTCTGCACCGGCAGCAGAGGAGCCGCAGCAGAATGACACAGAGGGCACAAAAAATGAGACAGATGCGCAGATGGAAATCGAAGCACTGCCGGCGGAAAGCCCAAAACTGTACCTGAATACGTATGAAGTAACAGTGGAAGCCGGAAACGATCTGGACAAAACCAGCTATATCAAAGAGATGACCGATGATGCAGACAGCCAGGAGTCACTCTTTAACCAGATTGAGATCGACGGCGATGTGGATACTGCAGTGCCGGGAGATTACACGCTGACGTATCATGTGACGGACAGCGATGGAAACAGATCAAATGCGGCGGTGCTTACCGTACACGTTCAGTAAGAATAGAAGAACTGCTCTGATGGGGATGCCCGATCGGGGCAGTTCTTTTTTCAAGTTTTTTCGGCGTGAGTAAAATTTGACAGCCCAAAATGAGTATGGTAGAGTGAGAAAGAAAGACGGCAGAAGGGGGCAGAGGAGATGCTTCGAATCTGGCAGAAAACAGAAAAACAGAAGCTGGAGCCGGTAGGAATGGGAACGGCGTTCCCCTTTTTAAAGGAAAAGAACCATGTAGTTTCTATCATCGGCGGCGGCGGAAAAACGACGCTGCTGTACGAGATGGCAGGCTTTTGTGTAAAAAACGATCAGAAGGTACTGGTGACAACTTCGACGCACATTTACCGTCCGCCGAAGGAATGGCATGACCAGAGTCTGGAAGCGGTCGAAAGAAAATTTCGCACAGGCCGCGCAGCGATTATCGGGAGTGCCTGCCGGGATCCGGAAAAGCTTTCCATGCCGGAAACGGAACTATTTGAAGCGGCACGCAAAAAGGCCGATCTGACGCTGATCGAGGCGGACGGCGCGAGGCACCTGCCGTGCAAGGCACCGGCGGAACATGAACCGGCGCTGCTTTCCTCTTCAGATCTTGTGATTGGTGTGACAGGTCTTTCGGCACTGGGACAGCCGCTTGGCAAGGGCTGCTTTCGGGCAGAACGGGCGGCGGAACTGCTTGGCTGTACGATGGAACACCATATCACGGAAGAAGATCTGGCACGGCTGATCGCATCGGAACAGGGACAGCAGAAGGATTTGAAAGGCAGAACGTTTTATGCGGTACTGCACCAGTATGAGGAAAAAGAACACCGGGCGGCCGCAGAGAAACTTGTGGAGCTGCTGCGCAGGCAGGGGATCGAGCATATTCTGGTTACGTGCGCGACAGGAAACAGAAGACAAAGCGGTGAGAACACGAATCCCTGGTATGGGAGAGCAGAGCTTCCCGTGCGTGAAGCGGAAGAAGAGTGGGAACCCGGAGAATAAAACGGAAATAGAACGGAGGAGACGGATGGCGGAATTTACCCATTTTAAGAAAGACGGCAGCGCGTCATGGTCGATGTCCATGAGAAGCCGGACACGTACCGGGCAGCATCGGCGACGGGAACCATACAGGTAAGCCCGGAGGTATTTGCAGCCGTGCGGGACCATACGGCGAAAAAAGGCGATGTGCTCGGCGTTGCACGGCTGGCAGGAATCATGGGGGCGAAGAAGAATGCGGAGTTGATTCCGCTGTGCCACATTGTGCCGCTGACGAACTGCGAAGTGACATTTACCACGGACGAGAATACAAATTCTATTACAGCCGTGTGCACCACATCATGTGTCGGAAAGACCGGCGTGGAGATGGAGGCGCTGACTGGTGTTTCCACAGCGCTGCTCACGATCTACGATATGTGCAAGGCGATGGACCGCGGCATGGTGATTCGTGATATCCACATTCTGGAAAAGGACGGCGGAAAGAGCGGTCATTATATCTATCAGAAAGAGGAAAAATAAAGCATGGCAGAAAAGAAAGATTTCCCGGTTTTCCGGGTGGGAATTGTAACGTTAAGTGACAAAGGCTATCAGGGCGAGCGCGAGGATAAGAGCGGCCCAAAGATCAAAGAGCTGCTTCCGGCGGAGCAGTATGAGGTCGTTTCGATGCGCCTTCTGCCGGATGAGCGGGCGATGATCGAGGAGGAACTGATCCGGCTTGCCGATCTGGAGCAGTGCGATCTTGTCCTCACGACAGGCGGCACGGGATTTTCCATGCGGGATGTGACACCGGAGGCAACTCTGGCGGTATCCGGCCGTGTGGCACCTGGCATCGCGGAGGCGATCCGCGCGGGCAGCATGGCGATCACAAAACGGGCGATGCTGAGCCGGGCAGTGAGTGCAATCCGTCATCGGACGCTGATTATCAATCTGCCGGGAAGCCCGAAGGCGGTGGAAGAGAGTCTTGGATTTGTACTTGATACCCTGCCGCATGCGCTGGGACTTCTGCGCGGAACGGACGGAGAGTGCGGAAGAAGCTGAAAAAAGAGGGAACAGGTAACGATGGAAGAAGAAAAAATTATTTTCTGTAAGAGCGGCGGCTGTACGGCAAAGCTCGGGGCAGGCGTGCTCGAACATATTTTGGAGAAGCTGCCGAAAGGGGAAAAGGATCCGAATCTGCTGGTGGGCTATGACAGCAAAGACGATGCATCCGTCTACCGGCTGACGGACGACCTTGCGATGGTCCAGACGCTGGATTTCTTTCCGCCGGTGGTGGAGGATCCGTACACGTTTGGAAAAATTGCGGCGGCGAATGCCTTAAGCGACATCTATGCGATGGGCGGAGAGGTGCGGACAGCCTGAATATCGTCTGCTTTCCGGACAGATGGATCTGAATGTCCTCGGAGAAATCATGCGCGGCGGCGCGGAAAAGGTGCAGGAGGCGGGCGGATCGCTCTCCGGCGGTCATTCGATTGCGGATGACAGTGTAAAATACGGCCTTTCTGTCACGGGAACCGTGCATCCGGACCGGATCTGGCAGAACAATACGGGCCGCGTGGGTGATCTGCTCATTCTGACGAAACCGCTCGGAACCGGCATTCTCTGTGCGGCGCACCGCGTCGGGGAGGAAAACCCGGGGGGATTTCAAAAGGCAGTGGAATCGATGATGACGCTGAATAAGTACACCTCGGAGACGGCACGGAAGTATAACATTCATGCCTGTACCGATGTAACGGGCTTTAGTTTCCTAGGACATCTGCATGAGATGATGGAGTCGGGCGTGTCCTGCCATATCTGGGCGGATCAGATTCCGGTGTTCCCGGGGGCTGTGGAAGCGGCGGAGGAGTTTCTGATCACTGCGGCAGGCCAGCGGAACCGGAATCATCTGGAGCAGTATGTGACCTTTAAGGATATACCGTTCGGCATGCAGGAGGTGCTGTTTGACCCGCAGACATCGGGAGGGCTTCTGATGGCCGTGGATGCCGTGGATGCAGAAAAAATGCAGAGAAAACTGCTGGAGCAGGGGATTCCGGCAGCAATCGTTGGAAAAATCACAGAGCCGGCAGGAACCGAAATTTATGTGACACAGAGCAGGAAATGGTAAGGCAGGGAGGATGAAAAATGGCAGAGATGGAGAAAAAGACAGTAAACGCAATGGGTGATGTGTGCCCGGTACCGCTGGTAAAGGCAAAAAATGCGATTGCAGAACTTGCGGGAAGCGGAAAAGTGGAGGTTCTGGTGGATAATGAAATCGCCGTGCAGAACCTGGAAAAATGGCGCAGCAGAAAGGATATGGCTTTCTGGTAAAAGAGAAGAAAGAAAAAGAGTATCATGTGGAGTTCACCGTATCGGAAACAGAGCCGGCTGAAACAGAAGAGAAAACCGTATGCCTCGTACCGGCGGCAAAGAAAACAAAACTCGTTGTTCTTTCTGCAGACATATGGGCGAAGGAGCCGAGGAGCTGGGTAAAATTCTGATGAAGAGCTTCCTTTATGCACTGACCCAGCAGGATGAGCTGCCGGATACGATTCTGTGCTACAACGGCGGTGCAAAGTTGACCTGCGAGGGTTCCGAGTCCCTGGAGGATCTGAAAGATCTGGCAGCGCGCGGCGTTGAAATTCTGACCTGTGGAACATGCCTGAACTTCTACGGCATCACCGAAAAGCTGCAGGTCGGCAGTGTGACCAACATGTATGACATCGTGGAGCGCATGAGCAGCGCAGACCGCGTGATTAAGCCATGATTTACCTCGATTCGGCGGCAACGTCGCTGTGGCATCCAAAAGAAGCAGAGGAGCGTATGATCCAGGCACTGCGCGGCTGTGGAAATGCAGGCCGCGGTGCACACGATGCGACACTGGATGCGGGCCGCATCGTCTTTGAGACGAGAATGCGGCTGGCAGAGTTGTTTCACGCGGAGAGCCCGGAGCGGATTGCATTTACGTGCAACGATACGGAGGCACTGAACACGGCAATTTTCGGACTCTTCGGGCCGGGGGATCATGTGATCACGACAGTCTGCGAGCATAATTCCGTTCTGCGCCCGCTGTATGCACTGGAAAAACAGGGACTGGAGCTTTCCGTGATCCCGGCGGATGTATCTGGAAGGATCAATTACGATCAGATGGAAGCGGCAGTGCGGAAAAACACGAAAGCGTTTGTCGTTACGCATGCCTCCAACCTGACCGGAAATATCACGGATCTTGCGCGGGTGTGCGAAATTGCGGAACACCATTCCCTGCTTCTGATCGTCGATGCGGCGCAGACAGCGGGGATTCTGCCGATTGATGTACAGAAAAGCGGGATCGACGTGCTCTGTTTTTCCGGCCACAAGGGACTATTAGGGCCGCAGGGAACCGGCGGAATCTACGTTCGTCCCAAACTTTCGATCCGGCCGCTCAAAATGGGCGGAAGCGGAATCCGAAGCTATGAAAAAGAACAGCCTGCGGCGATGCCGGAGCACCTGGAAGCTGGAACTTTAAATGTCCACGGAATTGCGGGACTTCTGGGAGCGCTGGAATATCTGGAGAAGACGGGGATTGAAATGATTTACAAAAGAGAGAGGGAGCTGATGCACCTCTTTCTGGAGGAAATTCAGGGAATCCCGGGACTTACTTTATATGGAACAGACGATCTGCAGCAGCGGGTACCAACGGCGGCATTAAACATCGGCTCCTGTGATTCGGGATATGTCAGCGACTGGCTGTATGAGAACTATGGTATTGCAGTCCGAAGCGGGGCACACTGCGCGCCGTTGATGCACGAAGCACTCGGGACACGGGAGCAGGGAGCCGTGCGGTTCAGCTTTTCCCATGTACTGACGGAAGAAGAAGTCCGGATTGCCGCGCAGGCACTGCGGGAGTTTGCCGAAGAAGAAATGCAGCAGTGAGAGAGGCGGCAGCCGGCATCCGGGATACAAAAGAAGCCGGAAAAAGGAAGAAACGATATGAGACAGCGAAAAGAAACCTGGATTCTGACGTTTGCGGGGACAACGCAGGCGATGCAGATGGAGCAGTATGCGAGAGCGCACGGCCTGCCGGGAAGGATGATCCCCGTTCCGCGGGAAATTACGGCGGGCTGCGGCCTTTCCTGGAAAGCAGCGCCGGAAGAGGGAAAAGAAATCCTTGCGGCACTTCAGACGGCGGGACTTGCCTATGAGGCGGAGTACCGTGTGCTGCTGTAGAGGTGTGAGGTGGAGATGGAAGAAAAAGAAGAAACATTACGACAGAAGCTGCGGTACGACATGCGGCTGCGCGTCAGCCGGACGGATCATGCCTTCGGTCCCGGTGTGGCGGAGCTGATGGAGCATGTGGAGGCAACCGGCTCCCTTTCGAAGGGCTGCAAATGCATGCAGATGGCGTACTCGAAGGGATGGAAAATCTTAAAGCGCGCCGAGGAGGATCTCGGCATCCCGCTGGTACAGGGCAACCGGGGCGGCAGCAACGGCGGCCAGACGGTACTGACCCCGGAGGGAAAAGAATTCCTGAAGCGGTACCGGAAGTTTGAACAAGAAGTCCGCGCAGGCACCGATGCGTCGTTTCAGAAGTGGTTTGGAACAGAAGAAAAATAACATTTTTTACGGGGACACGTTGACAAAACGGGTCCTTTCCTGTATTTTTATTAATGGAAAAAGCGTTATTCTTGCACGAGAATAACGAGGCAGACCGCGGAAGACGGAAGAAAACGGCGGCTGCTGAAACGAAAGAAGGAAGACAGCGAAGATGAAAAAGAAAGATCTGATCGTGGTACGGGGAGCAGGAGATCTTGCAACCGGTACGATCCATCGTCTGAAAAAAGCGGGCTTTCGTCTGCTGGTTCTGGAAGCAGAGCACCCGGCGGCGATCCGGCGGCAGGTGGCTTTGAGCGAAGCGGTATATGCCGGCAGTGCAGGGTAGAGGACGTGGAAGCCGTGCGCATGGACGTGGATCTCGCAGAGAAAAAGAACCGGAAAGAACTTCTGGAACAGGAAATGGAGCGGATCTGGAAGAAAGATGGTGTTCCGGTGCTCGTGGATCCGGCGGGACTAAGCATTGCAGCACTTCGCCCGGCCGTCGTGGTCGATGCGATTCTGGCGAAGAAAAATCTCGGGACGACAAAAGAGATGGCGCCGCTTGTGATTGCCCTCGGACCGGGCTTTACGGCAGGAGAAGATGTGGATGTTGTAATTGAGACGAAGCGCGGTCATAATCTTGGACGCGTGATCCGAAGCGGAAGCGCGGTTCCGAACACTGGCATTCCGGGCATCATCGGCGGGTACGGAAAAGAGCGTGTGATGCATGCACAGGCGGAAGGTATTCTGCGGAATGCGGCTTCGATCGGAGACATTGTGGAAGCCAGGGCTGTGATTGCAGAGATTGAGACAGAAAACGGGACGGTACCTGTGGAAGCATCTCTCTCCGGTCTGCTGCGCGGGCTGATCCGCGACGGCTATCCGGTGACAAAGGGATTTAAGATTGCGGACATCGATCCGCGGAAAGAAGAACTGCAGAACTGCTTCACGATTTCCGATAAGGCGCGGTGCATCGCCGGAAGCGTGCTGGAAGTGATCTGCGGGGAACTGGAATAGATTCAAATAGAAAAAGTGAGGCGTTTCAGATGAAACTGATGAAAACAGAAGACGCGGTAGGCCAGGTGCTCTGCCACGATATTACACAGATTATCAAAGGTGTGACAAAAGATGCGGTATTCCGCAAAGGCCACATCATTACAGAAGAAGATATTCCGGTGCTGTTAAGTGTCGGAAAGGACAACATTTACATCTGGGAAAAGGACGATACAATGCTGCATGAAAATGAGGCGGCACAGATTCTTTACGATATGTGTAAAAACGATCACATGCATCCGTCCGATGTCAAAGAAGGAAAAATTGAACTGATCGCGGACTGCGACGGTCTTTTGAAAGTGGACCGCGAGAAGCTGAAAAAAGTAAACAGCCTCGGCGAGATGATGATTGCGACGCGCCACGGTGATACATACGTGAAAAAAGGCGACAAACTGGCGGGAACGAGAATTATTCCGCTCGTCATCAAAAAAGAGAAGATGGAGACGGCACAGGCAGTCTGTTCCGACGGGCCGATCCTGACCTTAAAGCCGTTCCACAAGAAAAAATTTGCGGTTCTGACAACGGGAAATGAAGTGTATTACCATCGGATCGAGGACACCTTCACACCGGTTATCCAGGAAAAGCTGGCAGAATTCGGCGCGGAGATGATCTTTCATGAGGTTTACGATGATGATGCATCGAAGATCACAGACGGATGCCGCCGCGCGATGGAAGCGGGTGCCGATCTTGTCTTCTGCACCGGAGGAATGAGTGTGGATCCGGACGACAAGACGCCGCTGGCGATCAAAAATACCGGAGCACGCATCGTTTCCTACGGCGCGCCGGTGCTGCCGGGAGCCATGTTCCTTCTGGCGTATGCCGAAAACGGAACACCGATCGTCGGCCTGCCGGGATGCGTCATGTATTCGAAACGGACGATTTTCGATCTTGTCCTGCCGCGCCTCATTGCAGATGATGAGGTGACAGCGGAGGAGCTGGCCGGTCTTGGCGAGGGCGGTCTCTGCCTGAACTGCAAGGTCTGCACCTTCCCGAACTGCGGTTTTGGAAAAGGAAGATAAACGATGAAGGATCAGTATGGCAGAACGATAGATTACCTGCGGATTTCCATCACGGACGCGTGCAATTTGAGATGCCGGTACTGTATGCCGGAGAGTGCGGCGGGCTGTGCACTGGAGCAGGCGGAACAGAATCCGCCGCTTACCGTCGAAGAGATGCTGAAGATTGTGCACGCCGCGGCTGGGCTTGGCATCACGCATTACCGGATTACCGGAGGGGAACCGCTGGTAAGAAAAGAGTGCGTGGAGCTGGTGCAGAAAATAAAAGCAGTGCCGGGCACCGCATCCGTTGGGATCACGACGAATGGCGTGCGCCTGGCATCGTGTGCGAGGGATCTGAAGGCGGCCGGCTGTGACAGTGTGAATGTGAGCCTGGATACAGTGGATGCGGCAGAGTTTGCGGCGATTACCGGACGCGATGCGCTGGAGCAGGTAAAGCAGGGCATCTGCGCGGCCAAAGAGGCGGGTCTTTTAGTGAAGCTGAATGCGGTGCATCGAAAAGAACTGCATGCGCAGGAACTGATTGAATTTGCAGAGCAGGAAAAAGTCCCGGTGCGGTTCATCGAGGTGATGCCGGTGGGCGCCGGAAAATCGTACGTGGGTCCGTCGAATGAGGCGCTGAAAACAGAGCTGGAACAGTGGTATGGGGCATGTACGCCGGACCAGGAAAAAGAAGGAAACGGTCCTGCGGCTTATGTGCGGTACGAAAAGCTGTCGATGCCCGTCGGCTTTATCAGCGCGATCCACGGAAAGTTCTGCGGAAGCTGCAACCGCGTACGGCTGACAAGCCGCGGCTTTTTAAAGCTCTGTCTCTGTTATGAGAACGGTGTGGATCTGCGGGAGGTTCTGCAGAACGGAACGGCGGCGGATCTGCGGGATGTGATGGCACAGGCAATCTTAAAAAAGCCGATGGAACACTGCTTTGAGCGGCCGAAGGATATGACAGAGCACCACCTGATGTCCGGCATCGGCGGATGAAATGACGGCGGTTCGAAAAGAAGAGGAAACAAAAGAAATGGGAAAAATCATAGGAATCTGTATCAGTGAAAAACGGGGAACGGCAAAGCACGAGGTGGAAACGGCGAAGCTGGTGGAAGACTGGGGCATCGAGGGCGATGCACACGCCGGGCACTGGCACCGCCAGGTGAGCCTTTTGTCGTATGAAAAAATAGAAGCCTTCCGTGCAAAGGGGGCGGATATTCCGCTCGGCGCCTTCGGGGAAAACCTGATCGTGGAAGGATATGATTTCCGGAATCTGCCGGTCGGCACGCGGTTTTCCTGCGGGGATGCGCTGCTTGAGATGACGCAGATCGGAAAGGAGTGCCACAGCCACTGCGAGATTTTCAAACGCATGGGCGAATGCATCATGCCGCGGGAGGGCGTTTTCGCGGTGGTGCTGCGCGGCGGCACGATTCAAAAGGGTGACACCATCGAACTGGTGACGGAAAAGTAGACCGGAGATCAGACACAAGGAGAGGAAACATGGACGAACTTTACCGGAAACTGCTTGCACAGCTGGAAGAGGGACAGGACACGGTTCTTGCCTTTATCACCGAAGGGGACGGCTCCATTCCGCGCACGACGGGCGCCTATATGCTGGTCGGCCGGGAAGGACGGGTTTTCGGAACTATCGGCGGCGGAAATCTGGAATATCAAGCGGTTCTGCATGCGCAGGAGCTGGTGCAGGAGAAGAAAAGTGAATACAGAGAATACGATCTCGGAACCGGAGAGGGGAAGGGGCTTGGCATGGTCTGCGGCGGCAGAGTGAAGGTGTGCTTCTATTTTATGAATGGAGCGCACGGCGAAGCAGAAAGCCTGGCGCAGGCGCTTGCGGCGCAGGAGCAGTACTGCAGTTACTGGATTTTTTTTGCGCTGGACGGAACCGGCATCCGCGTGCTGGAAAAAGAAGCGTGGGAAATGCTTCCGGCGGCACAGGAAAAAGCGGGCCACTGCCGGATTCTGGAACTGGACGGGAAAACGTATTACGCCGAGGAATTCTGCTACGACGGAAAGGTTTATCTGTTCGGCGGCGGCCATCTGGCCCAGGAACTCGTTCCGGTGCTGCATCATCTGGATTTCTGCTGTATCGTACTCGATGACCGGGAGGAATATGTGGACAAAGCATTGTTCCCGGACGCCGGGCAGACCATGCTGGTGGATTTTACGAAACTGGACGAGATTCTTTCGATCCGGAAAAATGATTATCTCGTGATTGTGACACGCGGCCACCGGTGCGATGCGGATGCCGAGGCGTTTGCGCTTCGCACCGGCGCGTCGTACATCGGTGTGGTGGGAAGCCGCAGAAAGACAAAGTATGTGCGCGAAAAACTGGAAGCGCAGGGTTTTACCGGAGAACAGCTCGACAGTGTCTATGCCCCGATCGGAATCGAGATTGGAAGCGAGACGCCGGCGGAGATTGCAATCAGCATTGCCGCACAGCTCATTCAGATCCGGTCAGCAAAAACCGGAAAACGAAAAGGTGCACATCCGGCGCTTCATACGTAAATATACAAAATGAGGAGTCAATTATCATGAAAAAGAAAACAGTATCCATTCTTCTGACAGCAGCTATGGCACTTTCTCTTGCCGCATGCGGATCTTCCAATTCCACAGATTCTTCCAGTAAGAGCAGCTCCAAGGCAGAGAGCACATCTGCATCCAGCGCTTCTTCGGAAGCAGAGAGCGCATCCAGCGCCGAGAGCACAGCAGACGGCGAAGTATTTGACGATACTACTGTCACCGTATTTGCCGCAAAGAGCCTGAACTCCGTAATGGAGACTCTGATCAGCGAGTACAATAAGACCCAGCCGAATGTCAAACTGGTTGGAAGCTATGACAGCTCAGGAACCCTGATGACACAAATCGAAGAGGGTGCATCCTGCGACGTATTCTTCTCCGCAGCAGCAAAACAGATGGATCAGCTTGAGAAAGAGAATCTTCTGGTTGAGGGAACCCGTCACAACATCGTAAACAATCAGGTCTGCGTTGTAACCTATGAGGGAAGCAATACAGAAGTTACGGGCCTGGAGGATCTGAACAAGGCATCCAGCATCGCACTGGCAGATGGCTCCGTTCCGGTTGGAAAATACACAAGAGAAGCACTGGTCAATGCAGGCATTCTGGAGAAAGCAGACGACGTATCGGCCATCACAACCCAGCAGGTTTCCGAAGCGCTCGGCGGCGTGGAAATCAATGAATGCGCAAACGTAGGAGCCGTTACTTCCGCAGTTGCAGAGGGATCCAACGAGGTTGGTACGGTTTACTATTCTGATACCTACGGTCTGGAAGACTGCCTGAAGGTTCTGCAGGTCGTTCCGTACGATCTGACCGGAAATGTCATCTACCCGGCAGCACAGGTTGTCAACAAAGAGGCAGATGAGACCGAGCAGGCAGCAGCGAAAGACTTCGTAGAGTTTCTGACTTCCGATGAGGCAGCCGCCATCTTCCGGAATTATTACTTTGATACAGAGGTAGAATAAAAAGAAGATCCCACAAAAAACAGCAGGGATTTGAAATCACCGTCCGAAAAAGAAAGATTTCGTTTCTGCGGACGGTGGTTTTGCATCAGAGAAAATCCGGGCAGGATGCGTGATGCAGGTATGCAGGGCTGCCGTGGATAGAAAGGAAATGTTATGCAGGAAATACTGGATTTTTTACAGTCACTGGACTGGAGCCCGCTTGTCATTTCGATCAAGACCGGTATTGTGGCGACGATTCTGTCCTTTTTCTTTGGTATTTTTGCCGCGCGTGCGGTGATGAAGCTGCGTCCCGGCGCGCGTGCCGTGATTGACGGCTTTCTGACACTTCCGATGATTCTGCCGCCGACCGTTGCAGGCTTTTTCCTGCTTCTGATTTTCAGCCTCCGCCGTCCGTTTGGCGCTGCACTGTATGAGAATTTCAGTATCAAGGCAGTACAGACATGGCTTGGCTGTATTCTGGCGGCAACGATTATCGCGTTTCCGCTGATGTACCGCAATACGAGAGCGGCATTTGAGCAGGTGGATACGAACCTGATCTATGCGGCGCGGACGCTTGGTATGTCGGAGTGGAAGATTTTCTGGAAAGTGGTCATCCCATCGGCAGGTCCCGGCGTGCTCTCCGGTACGGTGCTGGCATTTGCAAGGGCGCTCGGTGAGTACGGCGCGACGTCGATGCTGGCCGGAAATATTCCGGGAAAGACGGGTACCGTTTCCCAGAAAATCGCAATGGTGATTCAGGACGGGGATTATAAAACGGCGGGTTTTTGGTCTGTTGTCGTACTGCTCGTCGGATTCTTTACGATGACAGCGATGAATCTTCTCGGCAACCGGAGAAAGAAAAATCAGAAACAGTGGTAGAGAGGATAAATCATGGCACTTGAAGTAGATATTACGAAAAAACTGGACGGCTTTTTATGCATATGCAGTTCCGGGCGGAGCAGGAGATTTTTGCGATTCTCGGCGCGTCGGGCTGTGGAAAAAGCATGACCTTAAAGTGTATCGCCGGAATCGAAAAGCCGGATGAGGGGCGGATTGTCCTTGACGGCAAGGTGCTGTTTGATTCGGAGAAAAAAATAAATCTGCCGCCGCAGAAGCGGAAAGTCGGCTATATGTTCCAGGATTACGCCCTGTTTCCGCATATGAATGTTGTGCAGAATATTGAGGCAGGCATGGGAAAACGGCCGGACCGGAGCCGGACGGAATCGTTGATCCGCCAGTTTCAGCTGGAAGGGCTGGAGAAAAAGATCCCGGGACAGCTTTCCGGCGGACAGAAACAGCGCGTCGCGATGGCACGGATGCTCGCAGCAGAGCCGGAGCTGATTCTGCTCGACGAGCCGTTTTCAGCGCTCGATACCTATCTGAAATGGCAGTTGGAGCAGGAGATGTACAAACATCTGAAGGAGGCCGGAAAACCGGTCATCTTCGTATCACACAACCGCGATGAGGTGTACCGCCTCTGCGATACGGTGAGCTGTATGAACCGGGGAAAGATGGAAGTCATGGAACCGCTGAAGGAATTTTTCCAGAATCCGAAGACGCGCACAGCGGCAATTTTGTCGGGCTGCAAGAACATTTCGGCGGCCGAGCGGGTGGATGCGCACACGCTGCGGGCCGTGGACTGGGGCGTGACGCTGCACGTAAAGGAGCGGGAAATTGCAGACGATATCCGCGCAGTCGGCATCCGGGCACATTTTCTGGCCACAGTAGAAAGGCCGGGTGAGGAAAATGTATTTCCGGTCAACGAATCCGAAATCTGGGAAGATCCGTTTGAATGGAACATTTCGTTCCGGAAGAATGCCGAATGCAGCTGGCTGCAGTGGAAGATCGCAAAAACAGACTGGAGCCCGGAAATGGGGATTCCAAAGGAGCTGTATCTGAAGGAGGAAGATATTTTGCTGCTGACGGATTCCTGATGCTGGTGTGACAGATTTGGATAAAAAAAGATTGTTTTCGAAATCGTGATCGTGTTTCGAAAACAATCTTTTTTCATCGTTTACAGATTCATTACATGGTGATCCAGCCGAATGCATTTGCCACGGAGCTGAACAGAATGATCAGTGCAAACACCGGGCAGAGATACTGGATCATGACAAGAAAGATTTTCTTTCTGCGGAAGCGGCTCTCACCGTGGATGATTTCTTCCTCGATTTTCGCCACACCAATGACTCTCGAAACGAGAAGACAGGTGGCAATGGCAGCAATTGGCATCATCACGGAGTTTGTCAGGAAGTCGAAGAAATCCAGGAACTGCATGCCAAGAATGGTGACGGAGGAAAGCGGTCCGTAGCCAAGGCAGGAGAGCGTTCCGAGCGCAATCATGATAACGCCGATCAGAATGGTCGATTTTTTACGGCCCCAGCCGAGCTCATCCTCAAAGGTGGAAACGGCACTTTCTGTCAGTGCGATGGAGCTGGTCAGTGCGGCAAACAGCACCAGAAGGAAAAACAGAATACCGATCACAGTGCCGAAGCCCATATTGGCGAATACCTTCGGGATGGTGATAAACATCAGGGAAGGTCCTGCCTGCAGGGTATCCGGATCTCCGCCGGAGAAGGCAAAGACGGCAGGAATGATCATGAGACCTGCCATGATTGCAATTGCGGTGTCGAAAACTTCGACGTTCCGGGTGGAATCCTCAATCGCGGTCTCCTTTTTCATGTAGGAACCGAAGGTGATCAGAATACCCATCGCGATCGAGAGGGAGTAGAACATCTGTCCCATGGCGGCAACAACGGACATCCATGAAAAGTTTTTGAGGTTCGGAACAAGGAAATACTTCACGCCTGCCAGTGCGCCCGGTCTTGTTACGGAATAAACGGCAATGATAACGGAAAGGACGATCAGAATCGGCATCATCACCTTGGAAACGCGTTCAATGCCGTTTCGCACACCGGCGTAGATGATGGCGACCGTAATAAGGCAGAAAACGGCAAAACAGAGCTCTGTGGAACTCCGTTTGAGATGAAGCCGGAAAAATAGCCGTCCTCTGCGAGCAGGGTACTGTTGCCCTTCACGTATTCGATCAGATATTTGATGACCCATCCTCCGATGACAGAGTAGTATGGAACGATCAGAATCGGGATAATGGCGTTGATCCAGCCCCCGGCGGAAAGCCATTTCGATTTGCCGAACGACTGGAAAGCGCCGACCGGGCTTTTTCGTGTCATGCGTCCGATGGCGGACTCGGCAACGATCATGGAGTAGCCGAAGGTGAGCGCCAGCAGGATATAAATGAGGAGGAAAATTCCTCCGCCGTATTTTGCTGCGAGGTAGGGAAAACGCCAGATATTTCCAAGTCCGACGGAAGCGCCTGCTGCAGCCAGCACGTAACCGATTTTGCCGGAAAACGAGCTGCGGGATTTGTTGTGTTTGTTCATAGAGTTCCTTCCTTTTGTGTGTTACAAAAATTTTGGGTTTATGGTCAGTTCTTGAAGACTTTTTATGCTGACACCATAAAGAAGATTGTAACATTATTGGGAAGGAAAGTCACTACTAAATTTTTTATTTTTTGCTGTCCGGCAGGTATTCCCCGGCCAGCTCCGCCATCAGCTCCGGCACGGTGGTCATGTGATCGAGACGCCATGCATTTTCTCCGCAGAAAAGGAGAGCGTTGTCGGTATCGCCATCGGCAGCGCGGGCCAGGGCTGTGGTAATACAGTAGGGAATGGAGGCTTTGTCGCATTTTTTGAGGCACTGGTAGCAGTGTGAAATTTTTTCCCGTTCCTGTTCGCGTTCCGTCAGAAACGGATTGCGGATTGCGCGGCCCGGCATGCCGACCGGACTGTGTATGATCGTGATATCTTCTTTTTTTGCATTCAGGTATGCCTGCTTGTAGCGCGGATCGGCGTCGCATTCTTCCGTGACAACGAAACGGGTAGCCATCTGGACACCTGCGCAGCCAAGCGACAGATAGTGGAGGATATCCTCGTGGGTGTAGACGCCTCCGGCAAAGACGACGGGGATGGTACAGGCGTATTTTTCTTCGTAGCCATGTACGATCTGCAGAATTTCCCGGATTTCGTCATCGTAGCCGCGTCGTGCTGTTTCTTCCACGGTTTCGGCGGAGTAGCCCAGATGGCCGCCGGCCGCGGGACCTTCGATGACAACAAGGTCAGGGACGCGGTGATAGTGATTATCCCAAAGCTTCAGAAGAACCTTGGCGGTCCGGGGCGGGGAAACGATAGGGGCGAGCTTGATGGAGCTTCCCGCTGTGTATTTTGGCAGATCAGTCGGGAGACCAGCCCCGGAAATGATGAGATCGGCTCCGTTTTCGATACAGCAGCGGACGTATTCCTCGTAGTGGGTCAGGGCGCACATGATATTGACGCCGATGATGCCGCCGTTTGAGATTTCTTTGGCACGGCGGATGTGGAAGGCGAGTGCGCGGAGATTGGCGCTTAAGGGATCACGCGCGAATTCCGGATCGCGCCAGCCGGGCTGGGCGGCGGAGATGACGCCGATTCCGCCGGATTTGGCGACGGCGCCGGCGAGGGATGAGAGGCTGATGCCGACGCCCATTCCGCCTTGGATGATGGGGTATCTGGCAACTAAATTTCCTATTTTTAATTCTGGCAGCATATAAATTCTCCTTTTTTGATAAATGGACGATCCAGTGGCTGCCGCCGCGCCGTGGATGTTCCTCCAGATGGGCGCGGTTTCGGAGGCCGGGAAACTCTAAGGCTCTGAAATTTACGCGAGCAACGAGCCAAAGTCCGTGCTCGCACGAGACCTTGGCGACTGCCGCGATAACTAGAGAAACTCGCAAAGCGTGTTTCTCTAGTTTTGCTAAAAGCGCTTTCGAAAACGGCAAACTCGCTGCGCTCAGACAGTGCCGTTTTTGAAAGCAACACAAAATCCCATAGCCTAAGAGTTTGCGGGCCTCCTGCAAATGCGCTCACCTGGAGGAACATCCACGGCGCGGCGGCAGCCATTGGATCTGGTTATTGGCGACGAATAAATAGAATAAATATGTGATGTAAAATACTTTAGCATGTGGTTTTTAAAACTAGATATATAATACTTTGAATATCAAAGTATGTCAAGAGGGAAAATGAAAAAGGTGATTGCGGGGGGTGGGGAGGTGTGGTAGAGTGGGTGGTAGAAAGTAAATTTGAGACAGGAGGATATGGGACATGTTAAGAAATCTGGTGTTGAAGAACAGGAGTTATCGTGGATTTGATGAGTCGGTGCGGATTTCGCGGGAGACGTTGGAAGGGTTTGTGGATTGCGCGCGGCTTTGTCCTT
The DNA here is from genome assembly GCF_003460685.1 of Blautia sp. OF03-13. Taxonomy (NCBI): domain Bacteria; kingdom Bacillati; phylum Bacillota; class Clostridia; order Lachnospirales; family Lachnospiraceae; genus Blautia; species Blautia sp. OF03-13. The sequence goes on from NZ_QTVR01000009.1 coordinate 48,551, forward strand.
CGAGTGTGAATAAGCAGCCGTTGAAGTATTTTCTGGCGTGGGAGCCGGAAGAAGTGGAGAAGGTGCAGGGGCTGACGAAGTGGGCGCGGGCGTTGCCGAATATGGTACTGCCGCATCCGGGAAAACGGCCGACGGGTTTTGTTGTGATCTGCCAGGATAAGAGGATTGATGAGAATCTGAACCGGTATCAGAAGGATGTCGGGATTGTGGCGCAAACGATGCTGCTTGCGGCTGTGGAGCAGGGACTTGGCGGCTGCATGATCGGGAATTTTCAGGCGGGCGAGGTGATGGAAGTGCTTGGACTGCCAGAGGAGATCCGGCCGCTTTTGATTGTGGCGTTTGGAAAACCGGAGGAGGAGATTCATCTGGTGGATGTGCCGGAGGATGGGAATACGAATTATTACCGGGATGAGAACGATGTGCACTATGTGCCGAAGAGAACGCTGGCGGATGAGCTGCTGAACTGAAGATAGAAACTGAAGATAGAGCCGGAAAATTCCGGAAAAATGTCGGATGAACCGTCCTAAAAAGTTAGATCTAAAAAATCTGATTTCTTGGGGCGGTTCAAAGAATCCGGCATTTTTTTACTTTACAGGAAACTTCGTTGAATTTTCCTGTAAAGTAAAAAGCCCTCCGGGCAGGATCGCACTGCGGCGGAGGGGAAAGGAAAGCACAGGCTCTTATTAGTTTCGGTGTAGCCCGAAAAAGGGAAAATGTCCCATACTTTCTGGCAATCCGGGGAGATGTCTGGTGGGCAGGAAATGGTGCAAATAAAGATGTTTTTTCCTGCAAAACAGAACCTTTTTTCTCGAAAGGGATCATGATAAAATGAGAAAAAATGGGGGAATTTTCAAAAATAAGATGGAGGAGGATATTGAAATGAAAATTTATCACGCACAGGTGAATCATCTGGAAAATCCAATGGGGTTCCGAATGGAGAGAACGGTCTTTTCCTGGAAAGTGAAAGACGCAGAAGGAAAAAAACAGAGCTATGCGAGAATCCGTGTAGCATCGGATGCAGCGATGGAGCATCTGCTGTTTGATTCCGGAGAGGATGATAAGGCGAGCAGTCTTTTCTATCCGGTGAAGCTGGATCTGGAGCCGAGAACGCGGTATTACTGGAACGTGGAAGCGGGCAGTGATGCCGGGGAGACGGCGGTGAGTGAGGTACAGTTTTTTGAGACCGGAAAACGGAATGAAGCATGGACAGGAAAATGGATTTCCTGTGACAGTAAGGAGAACCGTCATCCATATTTTGAAAAAGAAATTGTTCCGGCAAAAGAGGTAGCGAAGGCCAGGCTGTATGTCTGCGGACTTGGACTGTATGAGGTGTATGTGGATGAGAAGCGTGTCGGGGATGAGTACCTGACGCCGTACAGCAATGATTACAATGAATGGGTACAGTATCAGACGTATGATGTGACAGAGGAGGTTTCAAAACAGGGAATGCTCCGTGTGCTGCTTGGAAACGGCTGGTACAAGGCGCGGTTTGGATTCAGTGCGTTTGAGGACAAGGGATTTTACGGCAATGAGTGGAAGCTGATTGCGGAGCTGCATCTGACGTATGCGGACGGTTCGGAAGAGGTGATTGGCACGGATGAATCGTGGCAGGTGCGGCGCAGTAAAATTGCATTCTCGAATCTTTACGACGGTGAGCACCGGGACGACACGCTGTCGGAACTGCCATTGGAGAAGGCGGTTTTTTGTGAGGCACCAAAAGGAGAACTGACGGAACGCATGAGCCTTCCGGTGACGATTCATGAGACGTTTGAACCTAAAGAACTGCTTCATACTCCGGCCGGCGAGCTGGTCTTCGATATGGGGCAGGAGTTTACGGGAATTTTCAAGCTGCATGTCAACGTGTCGGCAGGAACCAAAGTTCATGTTCAGACAGGTGAGATTTTGCAGCGCGGCAATTTCTACAATGACAATCTGCGGAGTGCAAAATCCGAATACATTTATATTTCGGATGGAACGGAAATAGATCTTGTGCCGCATTTTACCTTCTATGGATACCGTTATGTAAAAATCGATGGTATTCCGGATCTGAAAAAGGAGGATTTCACCGGACTTGCTTACTACAGCAATATCACCGCGACAGGCTGGATGAAAACAGGAAGTGATTTGGTCAACCAACTCATCAGTAATGTGCGCTGGGGATTAAAGTGCAACTTTGTAGATGTTCCGACCGACTGCCCGCAGCGTGATGAGCGTATGGGATGGACGGGTGATGCACAGGTGTTCTCGCCGACGGCAATGTATCTTGAAGATACGTATGCATTCTATGCAAAATACCTGTACGACATGGCAAAAGAGCAGAGCGTGCTCGGCGGAAAGGTGCCGTACGTGGTGCCGTCGTGCGGCGTCGAGGATGCAGCGTGTGTCTGGGGCGATGCGGCGTGCATCATTCCGTGGAATCTGTATCTGTTTTACGGGGATAAGAGTATTCTGGAAGATCAGTTTGTGAGCATGAAATCGTGGGTGGATTACATCACGAAAGTGGATGGGGATAACCACGGCTGGCGGTATATTTTCCACTTCGGCGACTGGCTTGCGTTGGACAATCCGGTACAGGGAGCGGAGCAGGTCATGGGTGCAACGGACGAGGAGTTTATTGCAAACCTGTATTATGCGATCAGCGCAGGAATCGTGGCAAAAGCAGCCGGTGTGCTGGGATACCGCGAGGAGCAGGAGAAGTATCAGAAGCTGTCCGAGGAGCAGTTTGCTGTGGTACAGGAAGAATATTACAGCGCAACAGGCCGCTGCTGCATCAAAACACAGACGGCGCTGCTGCTGACGCTGAAATACCATCTGTCAAAGAACGAAGAGCTGACAAAACGGCAGCTTCTGAAGCTGTTTGAGCAGAGTAACCACAAACTGAAAACAGGATTTGTCGGAACACCGCTGCTGAATAACGTGCTGACAGACAACGGCATGAACGATCTCGCCTACGAACTGTTGCTGAACGAGGAATTTCCGGGTTGGCTTTATGAGGTTAAGCTTGGTGCAACTACCGTCTGGGAACGCTGGAATTCCCTTCTTACGGACGGTACGATTTCCGGCATCAGCATGAACAGTATGAACCATTATGCTTACGGCTCCATCCAGGAATGGATGTTCCGTCACGTTGCCGGCATCAACACGATGGAATCCCATCCGGGTGCCAGGACCGTACAGTTTGCACCGACGCTGAACTGGGATTTGAGGTATGCAGAGGCAAAATATGATTCTGCATCGGGAATGTACAGCATTCGCTGGGAGCTTTCCGACAAAGAGCACGTGACCATCACCATGGATGTTCCGTTCGACTGTACCGCAGAGGCCGTACTTCCAATGGTTGCCAAAAGTGAAAAAGAAGCGGTTGCAGAAGTGCTCGGATCAGAAGAAAACGGCAGATACCTGCTGGAGCCGGGACACTATGAGGTAAGCTATCAGCTTTCCGGTTGGAAAGAAAAAACGGCAGTATGTGTGGAATAAAACCGCAGTTTTTTTCAAAAAATAAGAAGCGAGGTGAACGCTGCAATTTTACAATGGGACAAAATGAGAAAATTGTTCCAATTATTATGAAAAGAATGTAAATAAAAATAAATAATTTGGAAAATATACAAATTCATTTGTCTTATGAAAACGTTTATGGTACAATCTGACTAAGTGGTTACAAAAATGGAAGTGTGTTTTGGGGAAAATGAAACAAGACACAGATCCGAGGGTCTGACAAAAAGAGGCGGCAGAAAGGGACAGGATATGAAGAAGTGGACGGGGATGATTACCAATCTCACAATGTTGACACAATTCGGACTGTCCCTTGTGACGCCTCTTTTTCTTTGTCTGGCACTTTGCTGGTGGCTTTGCGACCGCTTTTCGGTTGGAACATGGATTTATCTGATCGGCTTTTTCTTTGGGATCGGAGGCGGTGCCGTGACAGCCTGGAAATTCGGGCAGAGCGTTCTGCGGCATCAGAAACGCATTGAGACGGAGCCGGACGGAAAAAAGAAGAAAAAGAGGGTGTCTTTCAACCGACATATTTAGAACGTGTCTGAAAAAGTTTCACAGTTGACGAAGATCAAGAGGTAGAGAAAAGATTTCAGACTGATTTTAAGGGGAAAATCCCTTAGAAAGGAAACAAGGCGATATGAGCAATTTCAGAGACAAGGTCCAACCGGCCGTAAAAAAGGAGACGAAAAATGTTGCCATCTATACTGTTGTCGGCGTGGTTGTGATGTGGGTCGGGTTTCTGATCCTGCACCTGATCTGGCCGGAAAAAATCCCATTTGACTATCGGGTGATCCTTGGGGGAATCGGAGGCGGTGCCGTTGCGGTGCTGAACTTTTTCCTGATGGGTATGGCAGTACAAAAAGCAGTGTCTGAGACAGACGAGGCGGGAGCAAAGCGACGGATGCAGGCAAGCTATTCGCAGAGAAATCTGATGCAGATGCTCTGGGCAGTTCTGGCGATTGTGCTTCCATGCTTCCAGTTTGCTGCAGGAATCCTGCCGCTTTTAATTCCGGGAACGGCCATCAAGCTGATGGGCATAAAAAACAGCATAAAGCGCTGAACCTGATCTCAGGCGAAAGCCGCAAAGACGGGACGGCGTTTTAAAACCGAAACTGCGAAGCAGCGATTCGGTTATAAGCAAGCAGCGAAGCGGATTGTGAAGATCCGCTTTGACAAAAGGTTCAAATTTTTTATTTTATTTCATACAGAGGAGGTGAGAAAAGAGAATGGAGGTTGATATCTCCGGTGCAAAAGTCTTTTTTACGATCCCGATCGATTTTCCGCTGTTCGGGAAAATTCAGATCAGCGAAACGCTGGTGGTAAGCTGGATTGTAATGGCACTCATTACCGGACTTTGCATCTGGCTTACAAGAGATTTGAAGGTGCGGAACATCTCCAAACGCCAGGCGGTGGCAGAAATGATTGTGGAGACCGCAAACAAATTTGTCATCGGCAACATGGGAGAAAAATTCCGCTATCTGATTCCTTTTGTGTCGGCGCTTTTCGCGACCAGCGTTGTCTCGAACCTGATCAGCCTGATCGGACTTCGAAGTCCGACAGCAGATCTTTCCACCGAGGCGGCCTGGGCTGTTGTGGTTTTCATCATGATCACCACACAGAAGATCAAAACCAACGGTTTTGGCGGATATCTGAAGGGCTTCACGACTCCGATTGCGGTTATGACACCGTTTAACGTTTTGTCGGAGCTCGCAACGCCGATCAGTATGGCGTGCCGTCACTTTGGAAACATCCTTTCCGGCGTTGTTATCAATGCCCTGATCTACGGATCTCTGGCACTGGCAAGCGGAAAGCTGCTGGGACTGCTTCCCGGCGTGCTCGGAAGAACTCTTTCACAGATCCCGATTCTGGACGTCGGTGTTCCGGCTGTTCTGTCGGTCTACTTTGACTGGTTTTCCGGCGTGATGCAGGCCTTTATTTTCTGTATGCTGACTGTCATGTACATTGCGAATGCAGCAGAGGAAGGCTAAAGAAATTAAAAAATGAGGTTTACAAAAAGAAAATACAGGAGGAAAACAAGATGGATTTTCAGATTTTAGCAAAAGGTATCGCTCTCGCAGGATGCGCAATCGGCGCAGGATGCTCCTTGATCGCAGGTATCGGACCTGGTATCGGTGAAGGTAACGCCGTAGCAAAGGCACTTGAGGCAATCGGACGTCAGCCGGAATGCAAAGGTGATGTAACAAGTACGATGCTTCTTGGCTGTGCAATCGCAGAGACCACAGGTATTTACGGTTTCGTAACTGGCCTGCTTCTGATCTTCGTAGCACCGGGAATGTTCATGAACTTCCTGAAATAGTTGCAAGGAGTAAATGATTGCTAGGAGGAAAGAAACTATGCAGGTTCAGGAACTGGTAGGAATTGTCCCCTGGACTTTTATCGCACAGATCTGCAACCTCTTCATCCAGATGTATCTGATCAAACGGTTCCTTTTCAAACCGATCAATGAAATGCTGGAAAAACGGCGTGCGGCAGCCGATGCGGAGATTACAGACGCAGAGGCGGCAAAAAAAGAAGCCAACGCCATCAAAGAGGAATATGAGCAGAATATGCAGGAGGCAAAGGCAAAGGCCAACGAGATTCTCGAAAGCGCCAGAAAGACAGCAACGCTGCAGAGCGAGAAAATCGTAAAAGAGGCTTCCGAACAGGCAGCTGCCCTGAAAAACAAGGCAGAAAAAGAGATTGCCCAGGAGAAAAAGAAAGCGGTCAATGAAGTCAAAGGCGAGATCGGCGGCATTGCCATGGATATTGCCGGAAAGGTCATTGAACGTGAGATTAATGAAAAAGACCATGAGAAGCTGATAGATGAATTTATATCGAATGTAGGTGAAGCATCATGACAGAAACTGCCAGAGTATACGGTGGGAGCCTGTATGAGCTGGCCCAGGAAGAGCATCTCGAAGAGGAAATCCTTTCCGAGATGAAGGAGATCCGAGCTCTATTCCGGGAAAATCCGGAGTATCCGCGCCTTTTATCGGAGCCTTCGATTCCGCGAAAAGAGCGGATCGGGCTGATCGACGCGGCATTTGGCAGCCAGGCGGAACCGTATTTGGTCAATTTTATCAAACTGCTGTGTGAAAAAAATCTTCTCCGGGAATTCGGCGGATGCCAGGAAGCGTTTCAGCGCAGATACTTTGCGGCGCACAACATTGCCGAGGCAGTTGTGACGAGTGCAGCATCTCTGTCGAAGGAACAGGAAGAGCTTCTGAAGAAAAAACTGGAAACGATGAGCGGAAAAACGGTCGTGATGGAACTGAAAACCGATCCGTCCGTTCTGGCGGGTGTCCGCGTGGAGCTCGACGGAAAGCTGTTTGACGGAACCGTAAAGGGACGTTTGGCCGAGCTTTCCAGAAGAATCAGCGATACAGTGGTGTAGGAGGAAAAAATGCAACTGAAACCAGAAGAAATATCCAAGGTCATCCGCAGCCAGATCAAATATTATGAAAATGCGATCCGGCAGGATGAGACAGGCACCGTTCTGATGGTCGGAGACGGAATCGCAAGAGCCAGCGGTCTTTCGAACTGCATGGCAGGCGAGCTGCTGGAATTTGAGGATGGAAGCTATGGAATGGCACAGAACCTCGAGGAAAACAGCGTATCTGTCGTTTTATTCGGTTCCGGCGAGAACATCAGCGAGGGACAGCTTGTAAAAAGAACGGGAAAGGTTGTTTCGGTTCCGGTCGGAGAAGGCATGATCGGACGCGTTGTCAACGCGCTCGGCCAGCCAATCGACGGCGCAGGCCCGATTACGGCAGCAGAGTACCGTCCGATTGAAAGCCCGGCACCGGGCATCTGTGAGAGAAAAGGTGTTAATCAGCCGCTGCAGACCGGTATTAAAGCGATCGATTCCATGGTTCCGATCGGAAGAGGCCAGCGAGAGCTGATCATCGGAGACCGTCAGACCGGAAAGACAACGATCGCAACCGATACCATTCTGAACCAGAAAGGCAAGGATGTGATCTGTATCTATGTTGCCATCGGACAGAAACGTTCGACAGTAGCGTCCTTAGTAGAAAATCTTGAGAAGAACGGCGCAATGGCGTACACCATCGTCGTGGCAGCGACGGCATCCGAAGCGAGCCCGCTGCAGTATATCGTACCGTATTCCGGCTGTGCCATGGGCGAGTACTTTATGTATCAGGGAAAAGATGTGCTGATTATTTATGATGACTTAAGTAAGCACGCGGTTGCATACCGTGCACTCTCCCTGCTGATCCGCCGTCCGCCGGGACGTGAGGCTTATCCGGGAGATGTTTTCTATCTCCATTCCAGACTTCTGGAGCGTGCCGCAAAGCTGGACGATGAACACGGCGGCGGATCCATGACGGCCCTGCCGATCATTGAGACCCAGGCAGGCGATATTTCCGCCTATATTCCGACGAACGTCATCTCCATCACAGACGGCCAGATTTTCCTTGAGACAGAGCTGTTCCACTCGGGCGTTATGCCGGCGGTAAACCCTGGCGTATCCGTATCCCGTGTCGGTGGAAATGCGCAGATTAAGGCGATGAAGAAGGTAGCCGGAACTCTGAAACTGATCTATTCCCAGTACCGCGAGCTGGCAAGCTTTGCACAGTTCGGATCCGACCTGGATGCCGATACAAAGGCGCGTCTGGAGCAGGGTGTGCGTATCGTGGAAGTATTAAAACAGAACCAGAATGCACCGGTTCCGGTAGAAAAACAGGTTGCCATTCTCTATGCGGTAACGAAAGGAATTCTGTCAAAGGTTGCAGCTGAGGATGTCCGCGCCTATGAGGACGGACTGTATACCTGGCTTGATACCGATGCAGAGGGTGCTGCCGTGATGCAGGAGATTTCCGCAACCGGAAAACTCGAGGCAGATACCGAAGAGAAGCTGAAAAGTGCACTCGAATCGTACACCGAAAACTTTATCAATACAAGACCTGCAAAATAAGGAAAGAAGGAGGAGCCTATGGCTGCAAACATGAAAGCCGTAAAGCTGCGGATCAAAAGTGTCGAAAGCACGATGCAGATTACCAAGGCGATGGAACTTGTAGCGTCCTCCAAGCTGCGAAAAGCGAAGGAGCGGGCTGATACCTGCCGTCCGTATTTTCAGGAGCTGTACCGCACTTTGCAGGATATTGCAAAAGGAAACACGGAATTTTATTCCATTTATGCAAAAGAGGCAAAAAACGAGAAATGCTGCTACGTGCTGGTTGCCGGAGACCGCGGTCTTGCGGGCGGATACAACGCCAATCTGTTCCGATGCTTTGAGGCAGATGCCAAAGGAAAAGAGATCTGTGTGGTTCCGGTCGGCAAAAAGGCAGTGGAGTATGCAAAATCCCGGAAGCTGGACATTCTGACGGACAGCTTTGCCGAGATCGCAAATCTTTCCGTGGCAGACAGCTTTGAGATCGCGCGCGCGCTGTGCCGTGAGTTCCGGAAAGGGACCTTCGGACATGTGGAGCTTTGTTACACAAAATTCGTGTCGATGCTGTCGCAGATGCCGGTTTCCGTGCCGATCCTGCCTCTGATTGACATTGCAAAAGAGGACGGAGAGGATCCGGAAGCGAAAAAAATCCGGAATCTGATCCTGTATGAGCCAAACGGTGTCGAGGTATTCGAAGCGATTGTGCCGGAATACTTAGGCGGCCTGATCTACGGCGGTATCTGTGAGAGTGTGGCAAGTGAGCTTGCGGCACGCCGTACCGCAATGGAGGCGGCAACGGGAAATGCAGAGGAGATGATTGAACAGCTCAATCTGTATTACAACCGTGCCCGTCAGGCAAGCATTACGCAGGAGATCACGGAGATCGTCGGCGGTGCGGAAGGCGTGTAAGAGTGGAAACAAGAAAAGTGAGGAGAAGTCGTTAAATGAGTGAAAAACACATTGGCGAGGTTGTGCAGGTAACGGGTCCTGTTCTGGACATCCGTTTTCCGGAAGGAGAGCTGCCGGCACTTCTGAATGCCATCGAGATAGACAACCACGGCGAGAAGCTGGTTGTGGAAGTGGCGCAGCAGACAGGCGACAACATGGTTCGCTGCATTGCCATGAAGTCCACAGACGGACTTGTCCGCGGAACGAAAGCAGTCGACACGGGCGGCCCGATCGCCGTTCCGGTCGGAGAGGAGTGCTTAGGCCGCGTGTTCAACCTGCTCGGTGAGACCGTAGACAATAAGCCGGCACCGGAAACAGCAGAAAAATGGCCGATCCACCGCGATCCGCCGTCCTATGAGGAACAGGTTCCGGCAACGGAAATCCTCGAAACCGGAATCAAGGTCGTTGACCTGATCTGCCCGTATGCCAAGGGCGGAAAAATCGGTCTGTTCGGCGGTGCCGGCGTTGGAAAAACAGTCCTTATCATGGAGCTGATCCACAACGTGGCAACGGCGCACGGCGGACTTTCCGTTTTCACCGGTGTCGGAGAGCGTACCCGTGAAGGAAATGACCTTTACAACGAGATGAAAGAGAGCGGTGTTATCGATAAAACAGCACTGGTCTATGGACAGATGAACGAGCCGCCGGGAGCGCGTATGCGTGTCGGACTTTCCGGCCTTACCATGGCAGAATACTTCCGTGATGTGAAAAATCAGGACGTGCTGCTGTTCATCGATAATATTTTCCGATTTACGCAGGCAGGTTCCGAGGTTTCGGCTCTGCTTGGCCGTATGCCGTCCGCAGTAGGATACCAGCCGACGCTGGCAACCGAGATGGGCGCACTGCAGGAGCGTATTACTTCCACAAGAAAGGGATCCATCACATCGGTACAGGCTGTTTACGTGCCGGCCGATGACCTGACCGACCCGGCTCCGGCAACAACGTTTACCCATCTGGATGCCACGACGGTACTTTCACGTGAAATCTCCAGCCAGGGTATTTACCCGGCTGTTGATCCGCTCGATTCTACCAGCCGTATTCTGACACCGGAAATCGTAGGTCATGAGCATTATGAGGTAGCGCGTGCCGTACAGCAGGTGCTGCAGAGATACAAAGAGCTGCAGGATATCATCGCCATCATGGGTATGGACGAGCTGTCCGAGGAGGATAAGCTGACGGTCAGCCGTGCCCGTAAGGTACAGCGTTTCCTGTCCCAGAGCTTCTCGGTAGCGGAGCAGTTTACCGGTATGGAAGGAAAATACGTGCCGTTAAAAGAAACCCTGCGCGGATTCCGCATGATCCTCGACGGCGAGTGCGACGATCTTCCGGAGAGCTGCTTCCTGTTTGCAGGTACCATCGACGAGGTATTTGAAAAAGCAAAAGCACTGAATCAGTAAAGGAGGAATGACGTATGAGTACATTTCCTTTACGTGTCGGCACGCCGGACGGACTTCTCTATGAGGGTGACGTAGCGCGCGTTGTCTGCAGAACCATCAGCGGCGACCTGGCAATTCTGCCTGGGCACTGCAATTACTGCACTGCACTCGGTATGGGCGAGGCGCATATTGTGCTGGAGGACGGAACGAGAAGAAATGCCGCCTGCATCGGCGGAATGCTTTCCATGATGAACGGGGTCTGCCGTGTCCTGGCAACGACCTGGGAGTGGGAAGAGGATATTGATGCAGAGCGCGCCGAGGCTGCCAAACACAGGGCCGAGCAGGCGCTGGCAAACGGCGGTCTGACGGACAAAGAATACCGTATTGCCGAAGCCAAGCTGCAGCGTGCGCTGGTGCGGTTGAGTGTAAAAGAATAAAAAAACAAAAAAAGCCTTCGACGAATTCAGAAAAATCCTATCGTCGGAGGCTTTTTTAATTTACAGGAAACTTCGTTGAAATTTCCTGTGTGTCTTTAAAGAGCAAAAATTCCGCAGATTAAGAATCCCGATACGGCGAGAGCAGCACTGATCAGGACGTAAGGAAACTGCGACACGGCATGTGACATATTGTCAATCTCGCAGGTCGCGGAGGAAAGAACCGTTGCGTCGGAATAGAAGCATGCATGGCTTCCGAAAACACCGCCGGATACGACAGCGCCAAGTGCCAGAAGTACATTAGCATCAAGGGCGATGGCAAGCGGAACAACGATGGAAACGGCTACGGCCTCAATTCCCCAGAAAGAGCTGGTGACAAAGGTCAGAACTGCAATGACAACAAAAATAATAGCTGCCAGTGTTTTGGCATTCATATACGGAACACACAGGTTGATGACGTATTCCGAGAGTCCCATTTCGCCGCAGGCAGTCTTGATCATAAAGGATGCAAGAAGAATGGCGAGAACCGGAAGAATATCTGCAAAGCCGGCAAAGAACAGTTCCACGTACCGCGTAAAGGTCATTTTTTTCCGCGGAAGATAAAGAATCATACAGGAAGCAAGAGCAAGAATAATCGCCTGCATCATATCCTGTGTGGCTACTGTCACACCGATCAGAATTCCGATGGGGATCAGAAAATCCAGTATATTTCCGGCATTGGTATTTTCGGGCGGGTAATCAACGCTCATTCCGGCCATGGCAATGTCAACGGAAGGGGCATTGTGCATTTTTGGATGCTCCGGTGTCTGCTCTTTCTTTTCCAGATCGGTATAGGCATCTTTCATTTTTCCGAGCTTTGGCATCAGTTTGCAGGCAAACAGAATGACAACCAGAAGTGCAGCCATGGGATAAAACATATAAGGAAGCACTTTTAAGTAAACACTCATACCGGTGGAAAAGCCCATATTGAGAATGCCCGGTTCCTGAATAAAAACACCGGAATAAAAAACTACCCAGGTGGAAAAGGGAATCAGTGCACAGACAGGTGCACCGGTTGAGTCAATGATATAGGCAAGGGCCTGGCGTGGGACTTTTCGTTTATCACAGACATCCTTCATACAGGTTCCAACGGTCATGATGTTGAGATAATCATCGACAAAAATAATGATTCCGAGAAATACCGACATCATCATGGTGATCCGTTCATTTTTACAGAAGCGGCTTAACAGGTTGGAAAAACCAAGTGTTCCTTTTGCCTCGCGGAGCAGGAAGATGAAGCCTCCGAACAGTCCGCAGAGAAGAAGAATATACTGGTTATCTGCGTTGCTGATCTCCGAAAGCAGCAGATCACACCAGGGTCCGATAAAAGCCGTTTTATACATGATGAGATAGGCAACCAGGGTTCCGAAAATCAGAGCTTCGAAAGATTTTTTCGTTTTTAATGCAAAAATCAGCATCGCCGCAGGCGGCAGCAGACATAAAATTCCATATTGCATAGCGGTTCTCCTTTGTAGTTAGAATATGTGATGCAGCGCACCGCTGTAGGAAGAGTTACAACAGGAAGAGACAGAGCTTTACTGTTTCGTCATGATACGATAAGTTTCCGGCCGCCGGTCACGGAAAAGCCCCCAGGAAAAACGTTCTTCGCGCAGGGCATCCAGATCGAAGGAGGCGTACAGGATTTCCTCGGTATCTCTTCCGGCAGATGCTACGAGTTCACCGGTTGCATCGGCAATAAAGGAAGAACCGTAGAAAGTAAGAGAAGAGGACTGGCCGCCATTTTCTTCACAGGGCGTTACGGTTTCGGTACCAATCCGGTTTGCAGCAGCAACCGGAACAAGATTTGCGGCAGCATGTCCCTGCATGACGCGCCGCCAGTGCCCGCTGCTGTCTACATTCAGGATCGGCTCACTTCCGATCGCGGTAGGATAGAGCAGGATTTCAGCCCCCTGCACAGCCATACATCGTGCTGTTTCCGGAAACCACTGATCCCAGCAGATGCCGACGCCGACGGCTCCGAAACGTGTTTCAAAGACCTTGAATCCCGTATCTCCCGGAGTGAAATAGAATTTTTCCTGATAAAAATGATCGTCCGGGATATGGGTCTTGCGGTAAACGCCAAGAATGGATCCGTCTGCATCGATCATGGCAATGGAATTAAACAGGCGCTGAACATCCCTTTCATAAAAGCTGACTGGAATCACGACCCCAAGTTCTCTGGCAACGGCCTGAAAACGCCGGACAGCGGGATTTTCTGTCAAAGGCAGGGCATAATCATAATAATCGTATCGCTTTTCCTGACAAAAATACGGTCTTTCAAATAATTCAGGAAGAAGGATGAGATTGGCGCCGTTGGAAGCGGCTTCACGGACCATGGTCTCTGCTTTGTCTATATTTTCCTGTACCTGGCCGCAGCATGAAAACTGCAGTGCGGCAATTTTTATATTTCTCATAATCTGTTTCCTCTTTTCTTTGCCGGAATCTGCTGGGTAATACAGTGAATGTTGCCTCCGCCGGTCAGAATGACGCGTGCATCGACAGGGAGGATCCGTCGATCCGGGAAGCATTTTCCGAGAATTTCTGCAGCCACGGTATCGTTTTCATCGCCGAAACGGGGAAGAAGGACACAGTGATTGGCAAGATAAAAATTGATATAGCTGGCGGCAAGGCGTTCCCCGGCTTCCCGCTGATCTTCGCCAGCTTCAAAATCATAGCCGAGAAGATCTTCTTCTGTAATACAGATGGGATGCTTTGGAATGGGCAGCTTGTGAATTACAAAGCTTCGTCCCTTCGCGTCAACGGTATGGGAGAGAAGATCAAAAGCGGCCCTGCTTCTGGCATACTGAGGATCGTTTTCGTCATCTGTCCAGGCAAGAAGTACTTCTCCTGGCTTTACAAAGCAGCACATATTATCGATATGGCCGTTGGTTTCATCGTTGTAAATACCAAAAGGCAGCCAGATGATTTTCTCGACCGAAAGATACTGACACAGCTTTTCTTCAATTTCCGCTCTTGTAAGAGAAGGATTGCGCCCCGGACTCAGCAGACATTCTTCGGTCGTAAGCAGGGTTCCTTCCCCGTCAACATGGATGGAGCCGCCTTCCAGAACAAAGGGGCGGGCATTATAGAAGGAATCTCCGAGAAAATTGCAGATTCGTTCCGGAACCTCACGGTCATGTTCAAAGTGGGAGTACAGACCGTCATACTGGCCGCCCCAGGCGTTGAATTCCCATTGAATGCCTCTTCGCCCACCCTGATCGTTGACCACAAACGTAGCGCCGGTATCTCTTGCCCAGGCATCCTCTGTCGAGGCTTCGATCAGATGAATCCGGTCGGAGGAAAGCAGTTCCTGTGCCGATGCTTTATCCTGTGGCCGGACGAAAAGATAAACCTGCTCATAGGCGGCAATTGCTTCTGCAATTTCTGCAAATGCAGCTCTTGCCGCTTTTGCCCCGTAATTCCAGGAACCGGGGCGCCACGGCCAGATCATCAGCGTGCCTTCGTGGGGCTCAAATTCGCCCGGCATGTAAAAGCCATCGGCTTTTGGGGTTCTAAGACAATCGGTTTTTGAAATCTTCATATCCAAACTCCTTTATCATTCGGCAGTTTCCAGCTTTGTCCATCACCGCGATGGAAGGGAGTGGGATTCCGTTAAAGGTATTGGTTTTTACCATCGAATAAATCGCCATATCTTCAAAATACAGTCTGTCACCGATCCGGATTTGGGAATCGAAGGAATACTCGCCGATTACGTCGCCCGCCAGGCAGGTATTGCAGGAAAGGCGGTAGGTATAAGGCTTTTCCCCGGGCAGTCCGCTGTCTTTGAGCGGAGGGCGGTACGGCATCTCAAGCACATCCGGCATATGGCAGGCAGCGGAAGTGTCAAGAATTAAAATTTTTCCGTTATTTTCAACAATATCGAGAACTTCCGTGACATTGTAGCCTGCGTTTAAGGCAACTGCTTCCCCGGGTTCCAGGTAAATCTGAAGACCATACGTTTCTTTCATATGGTTGATACAGGAAATCAGGCGTTCGATATCGTAATCCTCACGGGTGATATGATGTCCGCCTCCCATGTTAAGCCAGTTCATTTTAAAAAGCCACTTGCCGAATTTTTCTTCCACGGCGCGCAGCGTGGTTTCCAGATCATCCGAATTCTGTTCACAGAGGGTATGAAAATGAAGACCGTCCACAAGATCGGCCAGTTCGTCTGTAAAATCGCAGGCGCGGATGCCCATGCGGGAGCCGGGCGCACAGGGATCATAAATCGCATGGCCTTCCTGCGTGGAGCATTCCGGGTTGATGCGAAGTCCGGCTTTTGCGGTTCCGGAAGCCTTAAGTACGGGGAGGTACGTTCGGAGCTGCTTTTCTGAATTGAAAATAATGTGATCGCAGATCTGTGCGAGCTCTTCCATATCCTGCGGGCGGTAGGCCGGAGAATACACATGATTCTCCAGCCCCATTTCTTCCTTGCCAAGCCGCGCCTCATAGAGTCCGCTGGCAGTCGTTCCGCTGATATATTTTCCAATCAGCGGATATTCCGAAAAGCAGGAAAAGCATTTCTGAGCCAGCAGAATTTTTGCACCGGTGCGTTCTTCTACCTGGTGCAGGAGCTTTAAGTTTTCTTCCAGTTTGCCTTCATCAATGACAAAACAGGGAGTTGGCAGTTCGTTTATCTTATACATAGGCTTAATCTACTAAAACAGGATTTTCTACGACCTTCCACGGAAGACCCCACTTGTTGAGTGCTTCCATATACGGATCCGGATCAAATTCATCTGTGGTGTAGACACCCGGCTTGTTCCAGAGGCCGTTCACGACCATCATGGTTCCGATCATAGCCGGAACTCCGGTTGTGTAGGAAATCGCCTGAGACTCTACTTCCCGGTAGCATTCCTGGTGGTCACAGACATTGTAAATGTAAATGCTTCTTTCTTTTCCGTCCTTGATGCCGGTAAAAATACAGCCGATGTTGGTTTTACCCACGGTGCGCGGACCAAGAGTGGAAGGATCCGGGAGAAGCTCTTTTAAAAACTGGATCGGTACAATCTGCTGTCCGTTGAAGGTAATCGGAGTGGTGGAGAGAAGTCCTACATTTTCCAGACATTTCATATGGGTCAGATAGCTCTGGCCGAAGGTCATGAAGAAGCGGATTCTTTTTACGCCCGGGATATTTTTTGCAAGAGCCTCAATTTCTTCATGGTGAAGAAGGTACATATCCTTCTCGCCTACCTCATCGAAGTTATATTCCCGTTTGATCGACATTGGCGGAATTTCCACCCAGTGGCCGTTTTCCCAGTAAGAACCGGGAGCGGATACCTCGCGGAGGTTGATTTCCGGATTGAAGTTGGTTGCAAACGGATATCCATGATCGCCGCCGTTGCAGTCCAGAATATCAATCGTGTGAATTTCATCGAAATAGTGTTTCTGTGCATAGGCTGCAAAAACGCTGGTGACACCAGGGTCAAAGCCGGTTCCGAGAAGACCGGTGATGCCGGCTTCCTTGAAACGGTCCATATAGGCCCACTGCCAGGAGTAATCAAAGTAAGCAGAAAAGCCAAGCTCTTCGCATCTCTTTTCGTAGATCGCACGCCATGCCGGATCATCCGTGTTTTCTGCTTCGTAATTTGCAGTATCAATGTAAGGAACCTTACATGCAAGGCAGGCATCCATAATGGTAAGATCCTGATAAGGAAGAGCCAGATTTAATACGGCATCCGGCTGATACTGTTTGATTAAGGCGATTAATTCTTCTGTGCAGTCGGCATCCACCTTTGCTGTTGTGATAATGGTTTTTGTGGTCGGAGCCAGCTTTTCTTTTAAAGCATCGCACTTGGAAAGGGTGCGGCTTGCAATCATAATTTCAGAAAATACTTCACTGTTCTGGCAGCATTTGTGAATGGCTACGGATGCAACACCGCCGCATCCGATGATCATAACTTTTGACATTGTTTGGTTCTCCTTTTTCAGAAAATGGTGTTGGGTTCATCTTTGGCTATAAGCACGAAAAAAAGACAGATGACGTGCATCATCTGTCTAAAAATCGAAATTTATACATGATCGTATTGTGCAAACTTCAGGGGATGGACAAAAATCCAGGCTTCTCCCTGTTTTCCTATGCAGAAATATATAGTCACGTACTCTTATTGACCGTTTCATAAGATGATGTGCTCGTCGTAGAGCATCGATTATAAAGTAATCAACTCATAAAATTTGCGCTTTTAACGCAATCAATAATGTGGCTCTTAACCACGCTCGGCAACTACCCCTGCCTGTCCGTCGGTTTTTTACCAGGGGCATATATTTTGCATAAGAACAGAATTGTTCGCTTGCAGTTCCAAATTATAAAGTGAAATGACATGGATGTCAAGAAAAATTTGTGAAACTATTCAGAGCCATGCGAAATGGAAGATTAAAAATCACAGGGTGATCCAGTAACGCTCCAGTGTTTTGTTTTCATCGGCACGATAAGCGGTGCCGTCGAACCGGCCGCCATTTTTCAGGATCGTTCTGCGGCTTCCTTCGTTGGTATCCAGGCAGCAGACCAGAATTTCGGAAAGACCGAGGCTTTTGCAGTACGGCTGCACATTTTTCAGCATCCAGGAGGCATAGCCTTTTCTGCGTTCCGACGGGCGGACGGAGTAGCCGATGTGGCCGCCCAAGGTGCGCAGAAAATCGTTCAGGTAGTGGCGCACCTGAATCATGCCGACAAGGCGGTTGTCTGATTTGCGGATGCACAGAAACTGTGTTGCGAGAACCATGCCCTCCGGCAGAGTCTCCTCTCTGGTATACCGCATGGTATCTTCAAGATACGCCTTCATATCATCAAACCGGCGAAGCGGTCCGCAGCGTCCATGGAATCGCTGTTTTCCAGAAAATCGTTCCGGTAGGCGGCGAGCTCGGCGAAGTATTCCTCCGACGGTTCAACTAACATCAGTTCATCGTTCATCCTTAGCATTTCTCCGGTTCCGGATACTCGACGCCGAAGGTTTCAACGGTAACGGTAGCCATTCTCTGCGGCTGCAGCGGTTTGTCGCTGTAGTCGGTGTTGACAGATGCGATTTTATCTACGACTTCCAGGCCTTCTGTTACTTTTCCGAAAGCAGCGTATGCGCCGTCCAGATGCGGAGCAGCTTTGTGCATGATGAAGAACTGGCTTCCTGCGCTGTCCGGGAACATGGTACGTGCCATGGAGAGAACGCCTGGGGTGTGTGCGAGGTTGTTCTCAAATCCGTTCTGGGAGAACTCACCCTTGATGCAGTAATCCGGGCCGCCGGCGCCTGTGCCAGCAGGATCTCCGCCCTGGATCATGAATCCCGGGATGACGCGGTGGAAGATCAGGCCGTTATAGAAGCCTTTTTTTACCAGACTGATGAAGTTGTTTACGGTGTTCGGCGCGATTTCCGGGTAAAGCTCTGCTTTCATCACATCGCCGTTTTCCATAGTAATTGTAACGATTGGGTTAGACATCATTGTTTTCCTCCTGATTTTTTTACGATTTTTTGATAAGACGTAAGTAGCCATTTTTCGAAGAAAAATGAGCGGATTACGAATGTTTTTGATGATTGCTGGAGTGCAAAGCACGTAGCGATCTGGTATCAAAGGGGGCAAACCCCTTTTTTCAGATCATTACTCCAGGAATGTCTCATGGATCGCACGCATCGCCTGATCTGCGTATGCTTCGTCGATCAGGGCAGTGATGCGGATTTCCGAGGTGGTAATCATCTCGGTATTGATTCCTGCATTGGCGAGCGCGCCGAACATTTTGGCAGCCACGCCCGAATGGGAGCGGACACCGGCTCCGATGACGGAAATCTTTGCCACGTTCTCATCATAATCCAGCTTTTTGATGCCGAGCGAATCCTTATTGTCGTTCAGCACATCGATCGTGCGCAGCATATCCGGCTTTGCAACGGTAAAGGAAACGGACTTTGTGCCGTCCTTTCCGAGTGACTGGATCATGACATCGATGTTCAGATTGTTCCGATCCAGTAAATTTAAGAGGCGGAACGTGCTCTCCGGATCGTTGCCAAGGCCTGCAACACGGATTTTTGCCACATTTTTGTCGGCAGCCACGCCGCTGATTAACATTTTTTCCATTTTGGTTTTCTCCCTTACCATCGTTCCGGAATTCCGGTTCAGACTGGAGCAGACCAGAAGTTCCACGCCGTATTTTTTTGCGATTTCCACGCATCTGCTGTGAAGGACTTTTGCGCCGAGCGAAGCCATCTCCAGCATTTCATCGTAAGTTACCTCTTCCATCTTGCGCGCATTCGGTACAATCCGCGGATCTGCGGTGTAGACGCCGTCTACATCCGTGTAGATTTCACAGACATCCGCGTGCAGCTCTGCAGCGAGGGCAACCGCAGTCGTATCGGAGCCGCCGCGTCCGAGCGTTGTGATATCATCGTATTTGTTGATCCCCTGGAAGCCGGTGACAATGACAATTTTGTTGTCATCCAGCTCTTTACGGATGCGCTCGGTGTCGATCCGTTTGAAGCGCGCATTCTGATAATCGGAGGTCGTGTGCATCGGTACCTGCCAGGCATTTAAAGAAACAGCACTGACGCCCATCTGAATCATGGTTATGGCCATCAGGGAAACGGAAACCTGTTCACCGGTGGCAAGAAGCATATCCATCTCGCGGCGGGACGGTTTTTCCGTAATCTGTTTTGCGGTTGCAATCAGTCCGTCCGTCGTTTTTCCCATCGCGGAGAGAACGACAACGACCTGGCTTCCGGCCTGCTGTTTTTCGATGCAGCGCTGTGCTACATTGCGGATGTGCGCAAGATCTGCGACGGAGCTTCCGCCAAATTTCATTACAGTCAGCATAACAGTTTTGATCTCTTTCCTTTTTGATTTACGCGGACAAAAGCGCAGAGCGTGTTTTACCGCGTTTTCCGGGCCGAAAAAACAGGAGTGGGACGTTTTTGGGCCGCGAAACTCTGATACATAGTATAGCGAAAACAGATAGAAAAAGCAAGGAAAAGCACAAGGAAAAGCGGTTTCGTTCTGCGGTTGTATTACCTTTTTGTTTGTGTTAAAATGATAGGCAGAAAAAGAGGAGAAGAAAGCATATGATCATAGAAACAAATTCTGCGTCGGAGACGCTTGCCCTTGGCGAAAAGCTGGGAAAAGCGGCGAAGCCTGGCCAGATTTATACATTAAACGGAGACCTTGGTGTTGGAAAAACCGTTCTGACGCAGGGCTTTGCAAAAGGACTTGGCATCACAGAGGCAGTCAACAGTCCCACATTTACCATTATTCAGGAATATACTGAAGGACGTCTGCCATTTTATCATTTCGATGTTTATCGGATTGGTGATATAGAAGAAATGGAAGAAATCGGATACGATGATTACTTTTTCGGTGAGGGTGTCTGCCTGATCGAATGGGCAGAACTGATTGAAGAGCTGATCCCGGAGGGTGCGATTTCGATTACGATAGAAAAAGACCTCGAAAAAGGGTTTGATTACCGGAAAATTACGGTGGAATAAAAGAAAAAATCCTGAATGTGGTGGAAAAACAAAAGGAAATCGTAAAGATTCCTGTTTCCGGCAGACTGCCAAAATGAGTTGCACAGGAAGGAAATATCGGAAAGGAAACAAAAAATTATGAAAATACTTGCACTGGACAGCTCCGGCCTGGTGGCTTCGGTGGCTGTTGTTGAAAATGACACACTGCTTGCGGAATACACCGTAAATTATAAAAAAACACATTCCCAGACTCTGCTTCCGATGCTGGATGAAATCTCAAACATGACAGAGCTGGATCTTTCAACGATCGATGCGATTGCAGTTGCCGGAGGTCCGGGCTCGTTTACCGGTCTTCGCATCGGTTCTGCAACAGCCAAGGGACTTGGTCTGGCACTTGAAAAACCACTAATTTCCATTCCAACGACGGCGGCAATCGCGTACAATATCTGGGATACTAACAAATTTGTCTGCCCGATCATGGATGCGAGAAGAAACCAGGTCTATACCGGAGTTTACTGCTACACGGATCATCGTCTCGATACGGTCTGGGAACAGGATACGATGAGCATTGAGGCACTGGCGGAGGGCCTGAACTGCCTCGACCACGAAGTGATTTTCCTCGGGGACGGCGTTGCGGTTTACCGGGAAAAATTGCAGGAGCTTCTTACGATTCCGTTTTCGTTTGCACCGGCGCACGTGAACCGCCAGAGAGCGGCAGCCGTCGGAGCACTGGCTGAGGTTTATTACAAAGAAGGTAAGATTCAGACGGCAGAAGAGCACGAGCCGGAATACCTGAGAAAATCGCAGGCGGAGCGTGAAAGAGCGGAGCGGGAATCTGTGAAGCATGCCGATGTGGTGAAAAAACAGGAGAACGGAGAAAAAAGCGAATGATCACAATCCGTGAAATGCAGATCGATGATCTGGAGCAGGTGATGCCGATTGAGGAGGCCAACTTTTCGATTCCGTGGACAGAAACCGGATTTTTTACATTTCTGATCCGTGATGACGCACTGTTTCTTGTAGCAGAGGAGGACGGTGAAATTTTAGGATATCTCGGAATCCTGATTTCCTTTGAGGAAAGTGAGATCACAAATGTCTGCGTGGCAGAAAAAGCGAGAAGACGCGGCATCGGCCGTGCACTGATGGAAGAGCTGTTCCGTCGGATGCAGGAGAGAAAGGTGCGCGTCATTCATCTGGATGTGCGCATCGGCAATACGCCGGCACGGAATCTGTACGAGAGCCTCGGCTTTGTACAGGACGGCATGCGGAAGGGGTACTACGATCTCCCGAAGGAGGACGCAGTGCTGATGAGCCGGACGGATGAATCGGTTCCGAAGCGGTAGAGAGAAATTGTTATCGTATACGCATTTGGCGCACGGGACTTTCCTTTCATTCCCAGTAGGAATGGCGGGAAAGGTGTGTTACAATCGACAGGACACAGGAGGATCTGATTTCTGTTTTGTGTCAGGAACGAAGAAAGAAACGTTTTTTGATACACGGGAGGAAGAAAAATGCGGAAATACAACAAAAACACAAATGAGCTGGAAGCGGCGGTGTGTAACTGCTGCGGAAAAAGCATGAAAATACAGAATGGAATGCTGCTGGAGGGGATCTGCTCGGTCGACACGACGTGGGGGTACTTTTCCGGGAAGGACCTGGAAAAGCATGAGTTTGATCTGTGCGAGGAGTGCTACGATCGGATTACATTGTCGTTTGCGGTTCCGCCGGAAATTTCGGAGGACACGGAGGTTTAGAATTTCGGGCAGTTCGGCATCGTTCTGGAAGAAAGGGGAAGGTGCAATGCAAAGAGGTTTTACGATTCAGTCGAAGGTGGATGGACTGATGCTTGACGGGCTTGTGGTGGAACCGGAGGAGGGCGTACAGCGGACGGCGCTTCTGCAGCTCAGCCATGGAATGAGCGAATACAAGGAGCGGTATCTGCCGTTTATGGAGTTTATGGCGGAACACGGTATAGTGTGTGTGATTCATGATCACCGCGGGCACGGAAAGAGTGTGAAGTCGGAGCAGGATCTCGGATTTATGTACGGCGCAGGCGGCGCAGGGCTTGTGGAGGATCTGTTTCAGGTTACGGTATGGGCAAAAAAAGAGTACCCGGATCTGCCGTTTATTCTGATGGGACACAGTATGGGATCCCTGGTTGTGCGCACGTATGCGAAGGAACATGATAGGGAGCTGGATGCGTTGATTGTGTGCGGTTCACCGAGCAAGAATTATCTGCGGCCGCTGGGTGCGGCTGTAGGACACGCAGAAGCGGCGGTGCTCGGGGATGAGCATCGGAGCAATCTTCTGGAGGCGATGTCGTTTGGATCGTTTGCGGCGCGGTTTGCGGATGAGAAGAGCCGGTTCGCCTGGTGCTGTTCGGACCCGGAGGTGGTGCGGGAGTATGAAGAAAACCCACTCTGTGGCTTTACGTTTTCGGATGATGCTTTTTTTGCGCTGAATGACCTGCTGAAGGAGACGTATGGATTCCATGGATGGCATTGCACAAACCGGAAGCTGCCGGTGCTGTTTTTGTCCGGCGGGGATGATCCGTGTTATGTGAATGTGCGGCGCTTTAAAAAATCCATTGACCATATGCGGCTGATCGGGTACCGCAATGTCAGAGGAAAGCTGTATCCGGGAATGCGGCATGAAATACTGAATGAGAAAGAGAAGTACCGCGTGTATGGCGATGTCTGGAAGTGGTTGAAGAGAGAGAAAGTGGTGGAGAATGTGGAGGGGGGAAGCACACCCCCGCAGACCCAGGATGGCGCTCTGGCAGGGAGCGGCGGTGTTTGATTATTTTTTGAAAAAAACGCTCATCAGCAAAAAACTGATGAGCGTTTTTTTCAATGTAAGTAAATTTTTGACGATCACATGATCCATCCAAATACGGTGGAAAGGACGATCATAATCATAGAAAAGACAAACGAGTTCACCGACATCAGCGTCGCCCGCTGCCTGGACGGGATCATGTCATTGAGCAGAATATCGGTCCGGACTTCAAGAAAATCATCGGAAAAGGATCCGATAAATCCGCCGAAGACCATAAGGGCCGGCAGTCCGGTAAAGCTCATAAGAAAGGCGAAAAGTACACCGATCGTGCCAAACAGCAGAATCGCGCGGTAGCGGTATTTGTGAAAGTATGCCGTCATCCGCGATCCCAGTGCCGCGCCGAGTCCCATCACGAAGAGGGCAGGTCCAAGCAGCGCGTTGTTCATGCCGGTGAGTGGCAGCTTCGCCTGTAAAAAGAAGAGAACCAGCGTGGAAACGGCACCGATGAGTGCGTTCACCAGCATAATATTTCTTGCTTTTTTCTCACGGACAAGAAACTGCCAGCTTTCCTGCACAACCGAAACGATTTCCTGTCCAACAGGATAATGAACTGGTGTTGCGTCCGTTTTTATTTCCGCAAGGCGGAATGAAATGCCAAGCGCAATCAGCCCGAAGAAGAGATCAATCGCATACGCGCGCCGGTATCCCAGCCACAGGGCAAGGCCTGCGCAGAGCGTTGCGGTGGAATTGGTGATACGGTACAGCATCATTTCGGTAGAAGAAAAACGGGCATAAAACCATTCGTCCCCGTTCTGCTTCAGACTGTCATACGCAAGTGCCTCCCGTGTGCCGGATGCAAGGTTATAGCTGAGCGCACTGCATCCAAGCGCAAGCGCCGTTGTAGCAAAGCCGGTGGAAAAAATCATCAGCGTACCGGAAATCAGGGAGGCCATCTGACTTGCAATCAGCGTTTTCCGTCGCCCGAAAACATCGGCGACAACGCCGGAGGGGAGTTCAAAGCAGAGGCTCACGATATGGAAAATACTTTCGAGCATCCCGATCTGCAGCAGCGAAAATCCACGGAGTGCGAGCAGTGCAACCCACGAAGCCGCCGCAATCTGAAAATAGCCGACCGTGGTCATAAGATATAAAGTTCGTATTTGTTTTCTGATAGTTTTCTCAGACATAAAAAAATCTCCTTGTCAAAATATAGTAAAATTTTGATTGGGAGATATGTGCGTTTTCTATAGAATTTTAAGAACTCAAAAAGTGAAGTTTACTTAAAAAAGAGCGCACTATCCCCATAAACAGCTGAAACATCGCCATTTGTGAGGTGAAGAAACTGGTTTTTCCAGATCATAGTGCTACTCCTTTTGTAATCATAATTTTTTATCAGAATACCACCGGAAACGGAAAAAGTCAAAGAAAAATTTTGACGAAAATAAAAAAAACTATTGACTTTCAAGTATACTTTAATGCTACAATTTTCTCAACAATACTGAGGAAACGAAGGTTTCCGCGGAAAGAAAGGGGATTTTACCATGAGTGTAGATGTAACAAAAATGCCGAAATTAGGATTTGGCATGATGCGCCTTCCGGAGAAGGACGGAGAACTGGATCTGGAGCAGATCTGTAAAATGGTTGATGCGTACCTTGCCTCCGGAATGAACTATTTTGACACCGCCTATATGTACTGCGGCGGAAAATCGGAGAGCATCGTGAAAAAAGCGCTGGTAGAGCGTCATCCGAGAGAAAGTTTTACTCTGACAACCAAACTTCCGCAGTGGATGATGGACGAGGGCATCGAGGGGCGTGACCGCATTTTCAACGATCAGCTCGCGCGCACCGGAGCAGGCTACTTTGATTATTACCTGCTGCACAGTGTCGAGGACGGCGCAAACTATGAAGGCTATGTGAAATACGACTGTTTTAACTGGGCCAAGAAGAAAAAAGAAGAGGGACTGATCAAACACTTTGGTTTCTCCTTCCACGGAACGCCGGAGCTGCTTGACAAGATTCTCTCCGAGCATCCGGAGGTCGAAATTGTCCAGATCCAGATGAACTATGCTGACTGGGACAATCCGCTGATCCAGTCCGGACGTCTGTATGAGGTGCTTCGGAAATACAATATGCCATTCCTTGTTATGGAGCCGGTAAAAGGCGGTTCCCTTGCATCGGCAGGCAAAGAGATTGAAGCAGAGATGAAACGTGTTCATCCGGATGCATCGATTGCGTCCTGGGCACTCCGCTTTGCGGCTTCCCTCCCGGGTGTTGCAACCGTGCTCTCCGGTATGTCAAACGAGGAACAGATGGAGGATAATATCAAAACCTTCCGAAATTTTGTACCGCTAAACGAGGAAGAAAAAGCAGTGATCGCCAAAGCACAGGAAGCGCTGAAAAAGAGTCCGGCAGTTCCATGTACCGCCTGTCGTTACTGCTGCGACGGATGTCCGATGGGAATCGCGATTCCGGATGTATTCAAGGCATTGAATACCATCCGCCTGTATGGAGAAGAAGACCGCGCGAAAAATTATTATAAAAAACTGCTGGAAACATCGGGAAAAGCAGAAGACTGCGTGCAGTGCGGCCAGTGCGAGAGCGTATGTCCGCAGCATCTGCCGATCATTGATCTGTTAAAAGAAGCGTCCGAAAAGCTTGACGTGCCGATGACGGAATAAGCGGATTGCGAATATCCGCTTTGGCACATGCTTTAGAAAAAGGCTCCCCGGAATACTCTGAAAAAAGAGTATTCCGGGGAGCCTTTTTTCTATGGGAAATCTTGTTGAAAGTTTCTGCGGAGAAAAAGGACCCTTCGGGCAGGATCGCACTGCGCGGAAAAAATGTGCCACTTGCGAGAGATGTGACGGAGCGGTTTACGACCGGAAAAATGGAATGTAAAAAAGGAAAAACTCATGTTTTACATAAACTTAACATCTCTGAGATTTTGCATTTTACACGCCGTTGTTATGATGATACCTGTAAAAACGAAATGTAAAAAACATCGGGATTGCGATTTTACAAAATAGAAATCACAAAAATCCCGTGTGAAAAGAGGAGAAAAGAATATTATGAAGAGAAAAGTAATTGCAATCACCTTAACCACAATGATGGCTGCAGGAATGCTTGTAGGATGTGGAAGCAGCGACAGCAGCAGTTCTTTGGCAGCAGACACTACAAAAGAGGCTTCTGCAACAGAGGCAGCCGGCAGCACAGACGGTGACAGCACCGCAGCAGGCGGAGATTTCTCCGGACAGATCAGCGTGATCTCCCGTGAGGATGGTTCCGGTACCAGAGGTGCATTCATCGAGCTGTTCGGTGTAGAAGAGAAAAACGATGCAGGTGAGAAAGTAGACAACACCACCGTTGATGCACAGATCACCAACAATACTTCCGTTATGATGAGCACGGTGCAGGTAACCAGTACTCAATCGGTTATATCTCCCTTGGATCCTTAAATGATGAAGTCAAAGCGCTGAAAATCGACGGAGCAGAGGCAAGCGCAGAGAACGTAGAAAACGGTTCCTATAAAGTAAGCCGTCCGTTCAACATTGTAACAAAAGACGGTCTTTCCGTAGATGCGCAGGATTTCATGGACTACATCTTAAGCACCGACGGACAGCAGGTTGTTTCAGATGACGGATATATTGCAATCAAAGATACCAAAGCCTACGAAGGAAGCTGCAGCGGTGAAAAGGTTGTGGTAGCAGGATCTTCCTCTGTAACACCACTGATGGAAAAATTAAAAGAGGCTTATACAAAAGTAAATTCAAACGCTAACATCGAAGTACAGCAGAGCGATTCCACAACAGGTATCACTTCCGCAAGCGACGGTCTCTGCGACATCGGTATGGCATCCCGTGACTTAAAGGATGAAGAGAAATCCTTAGGGCTTACCGCAACCGTAATCGCAACCGACGGTATTGCTGTCATCGTAAACAAAGAGAACCCGACCGATGGGCTGACCAGCGCTCAGGTAAAGAGCATCTATGTTGGCGACATAACCGACTGGGCAGATGTAAAATAAAGAATGTATAAAGCAATGGAAAAAGAAGTAAGGGCGAACAATGGAAAATCGCTCTTACTTCCGTATCCGAAAATGTTCAGAAAAAGAAGCTGTCTTTCGGAACGTGCTTGAAAAAGCAGTTCGTAAGAAAAAAACGAAAGTCTTTTTCAAACACGCTCCGCGAAACAATGAAAGGATTTATCTTATGAAACTAAGAGAAACGATCATGAAACTTGTATTCCTGATTGCGGCGTGCTGCTCCGTACTGGCTGTTGCACTGATCTGCATTTTCCTGTTCATGAATGGCGTTCCTGCCATTTTTAAAATCGGACCGCTGAAATTTTTGACCGGTACCGTGTGGAAACCGGGAAACAACATTTTCGGTATCCTGCCGATGATTGTCGGCAGTATCTGCGTGACCGGCCTTGCAATCCTGATGGGTGTGCCGGTTGCCATTCTTACTTCGGTGTTTCTTTCCCGTTACTGTCCGAAAAAGTTTTACGGCATCTGCAAAACAGGTATTAACCTGATGGCCGGTATTCCGTCTATCGTATATGGATTTTTCGGACTGGTTGTGATCGTCCCGTTGATGGCACAGCTGACCGGCAAAAATGGAAACACAATGCTGACGGCATCTATTCTTCTGGCCGTTATGATTCTTCCGACCGTGGTCGGTGTAACAGAATCCGCCATTACAAGCGTTCCGGAATCCTACTATGAAGCAAGCCTTGGCCTTGGTGCCACGCATTCCCAGAGCGTTTTCTTTGCAGTTGTTCCGGCGGCAAAATCCGGAATCCTGGCAGGTATCGTGCTTGGCATCGGACGTGCCATCGGAGAGACAATGGCAGTGATTATGATTGCCGGAAACCAGCCTCGTATGCCAAAAGGAATCACAGAAGGCCTTCGTACCATGACAGCCAATATTGTACTGGAGATGGGATATGCATCTGGACTTCACCGGGAGGCGCTGATTGCAACGGGTGTTGTGTTGTTTGTCTTTATCCTGCTGATCAATTTATCGGTGTCTATGCTGAACCGGAGGGTACCTTATGATGATTAAAGGAAATGGAGCTGTAAATACAATGGAAGCTGTAAAAATAAATACAAAAGAAAAAGAAAGAACAAAGGTTACGTATCACAAAAGTGTTTTTTCCTCCGTGCTGACCGGAATTACCTGGGGAGCAGCTATTCTTGCACTTGCCGTTCTGGTTTTCCTGGTTGGATTCATTCTGATTCGTGGCGTGAAAAACCTGACACTGGAGCAGTTTGCCTGGACCTATAATACAGAGAATGTTACGATGCTTCCGGCGATCATCAACACTGTTACGATGACAGTACTTTCCCTGCTGCTTGCTGCGCCGCTTGGCATTTTCTCGGCGATTTATCTGGTTGAATATGCCAACAAACGCGGAAAACTGGTTGGCCTGATCCGGATTACGGCAGAGACCCTTTCCGGTATCCCATCGATTGTTTACGGTCTGTTCGGTATGCTGTTTTTTACGAAAACCCTGAAAATGGGATATTCGATGATGTCCGGTGCCTGTACACTTGCCATCATGATTCTTCCGCTGATTATGCGAACAGCAGAAGAAGCCTTAAAATCGGTTCCGGATTCTTATCGGGAAGCAAGCTTTGGATTGGGAGCCGGAAAGCTTCGTACGATTTTTAAAATTGTTCTTCCATCTGCCGTACCCGGCATTCTTTCCGGTGTCATTCTTGCGACAGGCCGTGTCGTAGGAGAGACGGCAGCGCTTCTTTTCACAGCAGGAACGATTGCAAAGGTGGCAGGCCTTATGGATTCCGGCCGTACCCTTGCCGTTCATATGTATGCACTTTCCAGTGAAGGCCTCTATATGAATCAGATGTATGCAACCGGCGTCATCCTGATGCTGATTGTCCTTCTGATCAACGGCTGTTCCGGAATGATTGCGAAGAAAATTGCAAAGAAATAAAAGAGAGACGAGGAAAAAACATGAGTAAAATAGATGTATCCAATATGGATCTTTATTACGGAGACTTTCATGCCTTAAAAAATATCAATCTGAGCATTGATGTCAATGAGGTGACGGCTTTTATCGGACCTTCCGGCTGTGGTAAATCGACCCTGTTAAAATCCATCAACAGAATGAACGATCTCGTTCCGGGCTGCCGGATCACCGGTGAAATGCTGCTGGACGGAGAAAACATCTACAGCGGAAAAATGGATGTCAACGGACTCCGCAAACGGGTCGGCATGGTATTTCAGAAACCAAATCCGTTTCCGATGAGCATTTACGACAACATTGCCTATGGACCGAGAACCCATGGTGTCCGTTCCAAAGCAAAGCTGGATGATATTGTGGAGCAGTCTCTTCGACAGGCAGCAATCTGGGATGAGGTGAAGGACCGTTTGAAGAAAAGCGCACTTGGCATGTCCGGCGGACAGCAGCAGCGTCTTTGCATTGCGCGTGCCCTTGCCGTACAGCCGGAGGTTCTTCTGATGGACGAACCAACCTCAGCACTGGATCCGATTTCTACTTCCAAAATCGAAGATCTTGCGGTAGAACTGAAAAAAGATTATACTATTGTCATGGTAACACACAATATGCAGCAGGCAGCCAGAATTTCTGACAAAACCGCATTTTTCCTGTTAGGAGAGGTAGTAGAATACGGAGAGACCGAACAGATCTTCTCCATGCCGAAGGATAAACGGACAGAGGATTATATTACAGGGAGGTTTGGCTGATATGCGGGAAAGATTTGAGCAGCAGATGGAAATTCTGCACACGGAGCTGATTGAGCTTGGCGCACTCTGCGAGCAGGCAATCGGACGGACATATGAGGTTCTGCTGGAGGGAAACCAGAGAGCGGCAGAAGAGATTATCAAAAAAGACCAGGTTGTCGATGCGAAAGAACGGGAGATCGAGGATCTCTGCTTCCGCATCATTTTACAGCAGCAGCCGGTAGCACGTGATCTGCGTCAGGTATCTGCGGCATTAAAAATGATTACCGATATGGAGCGGATCGGAGACCAGGCAGCGGATATTGCGGATATCGTAAAAGTAACGAGTCTTGGTGTGCCGGATGCAAGCATCCGTCTGAAGGATATGGCGAAAGCAACAGCTTCTATGGTAACAAAATGCATCGATGCATACGTTAAGCAGGATCTGAAGCTTGCACGGGAGGTTATCGATTTCGATGATATCGTGGATGATCTTTTTGATGAGGTCAAGGATGAAATTCTGCAGGGTATGCGAAAGGGAATTACCACAGATGTCCAGTCTCTGGACTATCTGATGATTGCAAAATATTATGAAAGAATCGGTGACCATGCAACAAACATTGCGGAATGGGTTGTGTACTCCATTAACGGTCACCATAAAGGGG
Organism: Blautia sp. OF03-13; assembly: GCF_003460685.1. Classification (NCBI taxonomy): domain Bacteria; kingdom Bacillati; phylum Bacillota; class Clostridia; order Lachnospirales; family Lachnospiraceae; genus Blautia; species Blautia sp. OF03-13. The sequence goes on from NZ_QTVR01000009.1 coordinate 79,333, forward strand.
AATAACAGATGATATACTGCGTGGAAGATGAAAGAAATATACGGGAACTGATCGTATACACACTGGAATCGAGCGGTTTTACCGCAAGAGGCCTGGAAAGCGGAAAAGAGCTGAATGCAGCTATTGCAGAACAGCTTCCGGATCTGATTCTCCTGGATATCATGCTTCCGGGGGAGGATGGTCTTGAAATTCTTTCACGCCTCAAGGCATCGGAAGTAACAAAAGAAATTCCGGTCATTATGGTAACGGCAAAGGGCGCTGAGTATGATAAGGTCATGGGCCTTGACTGCGGAGCCGATGACTATATTACCAAGCCGTTCGGCATGATGGAATTTATCGCAAGGGTACGTGCCGTGCTGCGCCGTGCCGGAAAAGAAGAGAAGGAAAACGATGTGCTGGAGACCGGGGATCTGCAGATCCAGGTGAAACAGCATCAGGTTCTGGCCAAAGGGGAGAAGGTTACCCTGACTTTAAAAGAGTTTGAACTGCTGAAATTTTTAATGGAAAATAAAGGAATTGTCCTTACGAGAGACCGTCTGCTCGGCCATGTCTGGGGCTATGATTTTGACGGAGAAACCCGTACGGTAGACGTTCATGTGCGTACACTCCGCCAGAAGCTGGGCGAATGCGGCGAGCTGATCGAGACGGTCCGCGGCGTGGGATACCGGATAGGAGGCTGAGAAAGTAAGATGCGTAAAAAAGTCTTTCAACATGCGGGAGCGTTGATTATCGCTGCGATTATCCTGACTTTTTTCACCATGAGCTGGGCAATGTACAACAATACGGCGGAGCAGCTTCGTGTTTCGGTGAGAAATGAATGTGAGTATTACAGGTATTTTCTGGACAAGATGGGTGATGACAGTCTGGATAAACCGGCCGGCAAGATTACGGCAAGCCGGGTTACCCTGATTGACACGGACGGAACCGTTCTGTTTGATTCGGTCGAGGATGAGAACATGATGGGAAACCATTCCGGGCGGCCGGAGGTGATTGAGGCGGAAAAGACCGGGGAAAGCAATATTTCCCGTTATTCCGAGACCCTGCGGAGCAAAACATATTATACGGCATTGCGCCTGGACAATAGAAAAATCATCCGTGTTTCCCTGACGACAGACAGTGTGTTCGGTGTGATGCTGCGGAATATATGGCTGGTGGTTGTACTGATTGCGGCAGTCCTTGTCGTGGAGCTGCTGATGGTCAGCCATATGACAAAGGCGCTTGTAAAGCCGATCAATGAGATTGATCTGAATCATCCGCTGGACAACAAAGCGTATGAGGAATTGAGTCCGCTGCTTGGAAGAATTCATCAGCAGCAGAAGCAGATTCAGCAGCAGATGGAGGAGCTCCGCCATAATCAGGAGGAGTATCTTGCAATCACGGAATATATGAAGGATGGTCTGATCGTGACAAACCAGTCGGTCGTACTTTCCATCAACCGTTCGGCACAGAATCTGTTTGATGTGACAGCGGAGGAGTGCATCAACCACAATATCGTGACAGTCAGCCGCAACGAGCAGCTGAAGGAGGCACTGGATCATGCGCTGGAGGGCAGTTCCGAGGAACGGATGCTGGAGATAAATGGAAGAGTCTATCAGCTTCTTGCAAATCCGGTGCGTGTGGACCGTGTTGTATCCGGTGCGGTAATCCTGGTGCTGGATGTGACGGAAAAACAGAAAGCCGAGGTGATGCGCCGTGAGTTTTCAGCCAATGTGTCACATGAGCTGAAAACACCGCTGATGTCGATTTCCGGATATGCGGAGATCATCGAAAACAACATGGTAAAACCGGAGGATATTCCCAAATTTGCGGGCAGAATCCACAGTGAGGCGAGCCGGTTAAGCTCTCTTGTCGAGGATATTATCAAGCTGTCCAGACTGGACGAAAACGACCAGTCAATCCCGATGGAGGAAGTGGATCTGATGCAGATCTGCCGTGATGTCGAGGGACATCTTTCCATACGTGCAAAGGAGCAGCAGGTGAAGATGACACTGAGAGGAGAGAGCTGCCGGATCAAAGGTGCAAGACAGGTTCTCTATGAGATGATCTACAATCTCTGCGACAATGCGATCAAGTACAACCGCAAGGACGGTGAAGTTGAAGTGACGGTTTCACGCGGAAGAAACGGACGGGCAGTGGTATCTGTGGCAGATACCGGAATCGGAATTGCAAAGGAAGATCAGGAGCGGATCTTTGAACGGTTCTATCGTGTGGATAAGAGTCATTCCCGCGAAACGGGAGGTACCGGACTTGGACTTTCCATTGTGAAGCATGGAGCAATTCTTCATGATGCGAAGATTAAAATTGAGAGTACGCTTGGAACCGGAACAAAGATTATTCTGGAGTTTTAAGTGAAAAACAGATACCGCAAAAGACAGCATGCGGAGGAAGAATCTATGCGGGAGGCCTGGAATATTCATGATTTCCAAGCCTCCAAAGTGGTTCCGTCCCCGCATGCTGTCTTTTGCGGTATGGTTTTGCATCGTTACAAAAATGCAAATTCGTTGTTTTGAATAAACAGAGGATTCAATATTTGGTAAATATGATAAGGGGTTTGGGGGTTGTTTTTTGATGCAGAGTATGGTATTGTAAATATAACGAGTTCCGGAAACGTTACCGACACCGTTTCCGGAAATACAGACGAGATACAGGCAGCCCTGTTTTTACGAAACAAAATGAGCTGGCTAGAAGGGCTGTATAAGTTACAATTTGCTGCGTATCCGTGAACAGGAATTATGTATTTGTGGGGTCGGATGGATAGAAAAAACGACAAGGAGAAAGGGTTTAAAAATGAGAACAAGTGGTATTTTACTTCCGGTAGCTTCGCTGCCGTCCCGATATGGAATCGGATGTTTTTCGAAAGAAGCGTATGAATTTGTGGATCGCCTGGAGGAGGCCGGCCAGAGCTACTGGCAGATTCTTCCACTTGGACCGACGGGATATGGAGATTCGCCGTACCAGTCGTTCTCTACTTTTGCAGGAAATCCATATTTTATTGATCTGGAGACCCTGGTAAAAGAGGGACTTCTGACAGAAGAAGAGTGTGATGCGTGCGATTTCGGTGACAATGCGGAGTATATTGATTACGAAAAGATTTATCTGTCCCGTTTCAAAGTACTCAGAAAAGCATTTGAAAGATTTGCGGCAGATGACGTATATGATGCATTTGTATCGGAAAATGGTTACTGGCTGGAGGATTATGCGCTGTATATGGCGATTAAGGATGCACTCGGCGGAATCAGCTGGAGTGAGTGGCCGGCAGAATTAAAGGACAGAGAAGAAGCAGCACTGAATCAGAAACGGGAAGAACTTGCCGGGGAGGTTGCATTTTACAAATTCCAGCAGTTTATGTTCCTGAAACAGTGGAAAGCATTGAAAGCATACGCAAATGAAAAGGGTATCCGTATCATCGGTGATATTCCGATTTATGTGGCATTTGACAGCGCTGACACCTGGGCAAATCCGGTTCTGTTCCAGTTTGATGAGGACAACCAGCCAAAAGCAGTTGCCGGATGCCCGCCGGATGCGTTCTCCGCAACCGGACAGCTCTGGGGCAACCCGTTATACAAATGGGACTATCATAAGAGCACAGGTTATGCATGGTGGCTGTTACGTCTGGCTCACGTGTTTAAACTGTACGATACTGTCCGCATCGACCATTTCCGCGGATTTGATGAATATTATTCCATCCCGTTCGGTGATCAGACGGCAGAGCGCGGCCACTGGGAAAAAGGACCGGGCATGGATCTGTTCAACACCGTCAAAGAAAAGCTCGGCGATGTGGATGTCATCGCAGAAGACCTGGGATATCTTACCGAAAGCGTGATCGAAATGGTGAAAGAATCCGGCTATCCGGGTATGAAGGTGCTGCAGTTTGCTTTTGACTCCCGTGAGGAGAGTGATTATCTGCCGCACAATTACGAGAGAAACTGTGTTGTCTACACCGGAACGCACGACAATGATACCATTCTTGGATGGTATTATGTCATGAGTGAGGAAGACCGCGAATTCTCCAAAGAGTATATGGGAAATGCAAAGAGTACCGACGAGGAACTCCCGTGGGATTTCATTCGCATGTCAATGGAGAGCGTGGCAAATCTGGCTGTCACTCCGATGCAGGAATTTTTAGGTCTTGGAACGGAGGCGAGAATTAACTATCCGTCTACACTTGGAAATAACTGGAAATGGCGCCTGCTTCCGGGACAGTTTACACCGGAGCTGGCAAAGAGAATTCATCGGCTGACACAGATTACAGCACGTATTGCAAAATAAAAATACGCGCCGGAGAGAAAGCAAAACAGGCCGGGAAAACAAGCCGGAAGAGATTCCGGCAGAACAGGTACAGAGTTTAAAGGAGAGGCCTGCAGAATATGGAACAGGTAACAATCAGGGACATTGCCCGCAAATGTAAGGTAGGCGTGAGTACCGTATCGAGAGCGATGAACAATCATCCGGACATCAATCCGGAAACAAAAGAGATGATCTTAAAGGTGATTGCCGAATCGAATTACGTACCGAACAACAGTGCCAGAAACCTGAAGCGGTCGAATGCCAAAGCGATTGCCATTCTGGTAAAAGGCATGGACAACATGTTCTTCAACAACATGATCAGTGTGATTGAAGAGGTTGTGCGAAAAAAGAAATACGCCTGCATTATTGAGCGAGTAGAGGAAAAGGCAAATGAGGTAGACTCCGCGATCGAGATCGTCAAAGAAAAACGGCTGCGCGGCATCATTTTCCTCGGCGGAAACTTTACGCATCCGCATGAGAAAATGGCGCAGATCCCGGTTCCGTACGTGATCAGTACAATCGGGGCGGTTTCAGACGGAGGAAAACCGTGCGCGAGCGTATCGGTCGATGACTACAGGGAAAGCTATAAGATGGTAGATTATCTCTGTGGTCTCGGGCACCGGCGCATTGCCATCATTACCGCCTGCGAGGACGACATCAGTATCGGACGCCTCCGTCTGAATGCGTACCGCCAGGCTTTACTAGATCATGGGATACCTTATGACCCTGATCTGGTATTTCATATGACGAAGGACGACACGTATTCTTTCGCCACAGGGTACAAGATAACAAAAGAAATTCTGGAAAAAAAGACGGAGTTTTCCGCGCTGTATGCCACCGCGGATACGCTGGCAATCGGTGCGTGCCGTGCCTTAAAAGAGGCCGGGCTTACCGTGCCGGATGATATTTCCGTTGCAGGATTTGACGGAATTGATGCGGGAGAGTATTATATACCCAGTATCACAACGATCCGCCAGCCGGTGGAGCAGCTTGCTGCAGAGACGGCGAAGATGCTGTTTTCCTTAATTTCAGGGAAAGAAGAACCCTGCAGCAAAGTATACGATGGGGAACTCGTCGTAAGGGAATCCACAAAGTCGCGGATCGCGCAGCAGTAAAATATTTGCTGTTTCGCTGCCCCAAAAAGTGATGCAGAAGTGAACCGTCCCATTCAGGGAAAAGCTTTGCATGGAACTGCGAAAGCTGCCAATTGCAGGAAATCTGGAATGGCAGCGCAACTAAATGACACTGTGGGAATTTATCCACAGCAATACGAGGAGAAAAAAATGGAAGAAAGAATTCAGGCAATCTTAAAAGAGCGTTTTGGAAGAGATCTGGACAACTGCACAAAGAGCGAAATCTTTGAAGCCCTGATGGTTATCACCAAACAGGAGATGGCAGGTCGCAAAAGAAACACCGGAAGTAAGAAGCTGTATTATATTTCAGCAGAGTTTCTGATCGGAAAACTGCTGTCCAATAACCTGATCAACCTTGGCATGTACGAGGAAGTTGAAAAAGCACTTGCAGCTCACGGAAGAGAGCTGACGGAGATCGAGGAGATGGAAATGGAGCCGTCCCTTGGAAACGGAGGTCTCGGCCGTCTGGCAGCATGCTTCCTTGATTCTATCGCAACGCTTGGCCTGCCGGGAGACGGTATCGGCCTTAATTATCACTTCGGTCTGTTCCGCCAGCTTCTGGTCGACCACAAACAGAAAGAAGTGAAAAATCCATGGATCACAAATGAGAGCTGGCTCGTCAGACAGCCGGTATCCTTTGCAGTTCCGTATAAAAACTTCACGATGCATTCTACCCTGTATGATATCGACGTACCGGGTTACAACAATGGCTGTAACCGTCTGCATCTGTTCGATGTAGATACGGTAGACGAGAGTATCGTTCCATCAGACAGCATCAACTTTGACAAGCATCAGATCCAGAAAAACCTGACACTGTTCCTCTACCCGGATGACAGCGACCGTGCCGGACAGCTGCTTCGTATCTACCAGCAGTATTTCATGGTCAGCAACGGCGCACAGTTCATCCTGATGGAGTGCGAGCAGAAGGGCTACGATCTGCATAAGCTGTATGATCACGTTGTGATCCAGATCAACGATACTCATCCGTCCATGGTCATTCCGGAGCTGATCCGTCTGCTGCAGGAGAGAGGCTTTACCATGCAGGAAGCCATCGATGTTGTAAGCAAGACCTGTGCTTACACCAACCACACCATTCTGGCAGAGGCACTGGAAAAATGGCCGATCGATTACCTCGAGGAGGTTGTTCCGCACCTGATGCCGATTATCCACGAGCTGGACGCACAGGCAAAGAAGAAATACAAAGATGAGAAAGTAGCGATCATCGATAAGGATCAGCGCGTCCACATGGCACACATGGATATCCACTACGGATTTTCTGTTAACGGCGTTGCAGCACTGCACACCGAGATCCTGAAAAACTCCGAGCTGAAACCGTTCTACGATATTTATCCGGAGAAATTCAACAACAAGACAAACGGAATCACTTTCCGCCGCTGGCTGCTGCACTGCAACCGTGAACTGGCACAGTATATCGAGAGCCTGATCGGACCGGGATTCAAAAAAGATGCCGACGAGCTGGAAAAACTGCTCAAATACAAAGACAACAAGAAGGTTCTTGCAAAACTTGAGGAGATCAAACACAACCGCAAACTGGATCTCAAACAGTTCCTGTATGAGACACAGAATATCGCGCTGGATGAAAATTCCATCATCGATGTACAGGTAAAACGTCTTCATGAGTACAAACGCCAGCAGATGAACGCCCTGTACGCTATTTACAAATACATGGATATCAAGAGCGGCAACAAGCCGAAAACCCCGATCACCATGGTATTCGGTGCAAAGGCTGCACCGGCTTATATCATCGCAAAAGATATCATCCATCTGATCCTGTGCCTGCAGGAGCTGATTGATAACGATCCTGAGGTAAGCCCGTACTTCAAAGTGATTATGCTTGAGAACTACAACGTATCAAAAGCTGCAAAGGTGATCCCGGCAGCAGATATCTCCGAGCAGATCTCCCTGGCATCCAAAGAGGCTTCCGGAACCGGAAACATGAAATTCATGCTGAACGGTGCCCTGACGCTTGGAACAGAAGACGGTGCAAACGTTGAGATTGGCGATCTTGTCGGAAAAGAAAACATCTACATCTTCGGAAAGAAACCGCAGGATGTCATTGATCTGTACGCAGATGCTGCTTACTGCTCAAAAGACATCTATGACGAAGATCCGGAGATTGCAAAGCTGGTTGATTTCATCGTCAGCGATGAGCTTCTTGCTATCGGCGACAAGGTTTGCCTGGAGAGACTCTACAAAGAGATCTTGAACAAAGACTGGTTCATGACGCTGCTCGACCTGAAAGAGTACATCAAGACAAAAGAAAGAGTATACAAAGACTACGAGAACAAAGATGCATGGAACAAGAAGTGCCTGATCAACATCGCAAAAGCAGGCTTCTTTTCCTCCGACCGTACCATTGCACAGTACAACGAGGATATCTGGCATCTGGCATAAGTGCAGAACATGCATACAAAACGCCGCCGCAGACGATTCGGTTCGTCCGCGGCGGCGCTTTTTAATGCAATTTTTATGAAAGATTCAGCCGTCTGCTTAAGATATAGCGGCAGATCAGGAACAGAACAACGCAGAGCACCACGGTGATGATAAGGGTGGAAACCGAGGATGTGGTAACCACAGCAGTCGGTGTGGAGTCCTGGAAAACACGGACGATGCTGATTCCGCCGAAGATCTGGATCACGGTAGTCATGCCGATGTAAGAGAGGACAGCCGTCAGAATTTTGTGGCTGGATACCAGGCTTCCGATGCTGATGGCGGCATAGAACAGAAGAATGCCAAAGAACAGCGAAGCGAAGAAGCCAACGATGGAAAACAGTGCCATACCGATGTGGTTCGTGATGCCGATCAGGGAAAAAGCAGCATCGGCAACACCGGTAATCTGTGCCCAGAGATAGGACAGAAAATCGGAAAAGGTCATGGTCTTGTTGTAAAAAAGCAGGGTGTTTGCGGTAAAATACCGGATTGCGGACGGCAGAAGCAAAAAAGCGAAGGAAGCGAGAACGGAAAGTGCGTTTAAGATGCTCCATGCGCCGAAAACCAGCATTTTGGAGAGAATATGATCCGTTGCCGATACCGGAAGGACGTTGGTCAGATACCCTTCGTCGGTAAAAAGATTTTTATAGTAGCGCTGGATCATCAGCACCTGTGTCATGACGGATGCGGCGATCACAATCAAAACGTACGCAAACAGATAGAGGACGATCAGCAGATCCGGCAGCTCAGAAATCTGGGAAAAGAGGAATCCGAAGCCTCCGAGAGCGCCCATGAAAATGGCGGCACCGTTCAGCAGCGCCATGTTTTTCCAGCATGCTTTCCACTCATGTTTCAGACATTTTTTTAACATTTGAATACCTCCCTGAAATAAGAATCAATCGATTCACCCTCCTGCATCCGGATATCCTCAACCGAGGCGTGTAGTTTTAACTGGCCCTCCTGGATAAAGATGACCTCATCGAGAATATTTTCGACGTCGGAAATCAGATGTGTTGAGATGAGGATGGATGCGTCTGGTTCGTAGTTGTTTAAAATCGTAGATAAAATGTAATCGCGTGCTGCCGGATCGACGCCTGCAATCGGCTCGTCGAGGCAGTAGAGCTTTGCGCGGCGGCTCATCGTGAGGATGAGCTGGACTTTCTCTTTCGTTCCCTTCGACATCGTTTTCAAACGGTCCTTCGGGCTGATTTTTAAGGATTCCAGCATGGCATTGGCGCGGGACATGTCAAAGTCCTCAAAGAAATCGCTGTAATACGTTAAAAGATCCGAGACGCGCATCCAGCTGCCGAGATACATTTTATCCGGCAGATAGGAGACGATCCGTTTTGTCTCAATACCGGGATGATTTCCGGCGATGAGGACTTCACCCTCACTCGGGGTCAGCAGTCCGTTCAGCAGCTTTAAGAGCGTCGTCTTTCCGCTTCCGTTGGGCCCCAGCAGTCCGATAATTTTCCCGGAATCCAGGGAAAGGTTGAGATGATCGAGCGCGGTGTGGTTTCCGAAGCGCTTCGTCAGGTCTTTACACGTTACAAGTTCACTCATGATTTTCTTCCTCCTCAATCGTTTCGGCAAGTAGCTGCCGGATTTCCTCCGGGGTTATGCCGAGCTGTTTCATGTGGGCAACAAAAGCAGATACTTCTGCGGCGGCAAGTTCTTTTTTCATCTGATGAATCAACTCCTTATCTTCGGTAATAAAGCGTCCGCTGGTCCGCTGGGAATAGATCAGTCCGCTGCGTTCCAGTTCGGAAAGCGCTTTCTGCATTGTGTTCGGGTTGACGGCGGCCTCCTGCGCGAGATCGCGGACGGACGGAAGCTTATCGCCCGGCTGATAGCGCCCGGTGATGATGTCCATCTGTACCCGCTCGATGATCTGCAGATAGATCGGCCGCGAGGAATCAAGATTCCATGGCATATGGCATTCACTCCTTTTGTACTACTGTATTAACTTGATAGTACAATCATACAATCGGTTTATGGATTTGTCAAGAAAATTAAGAAAAAATTTTAGATTTAGAGGTTAAATTGTGGTAAACTAAGCGTAAGTGCGGCACATTAGTATTAGAAGAAAAACCGCAGAAATAGTTCCGTCTAAAAAGATGGATGAAGGGAGAAATATGGCAGAAATTAAACTGAAAAAAAGAGAAGAGATGGATCCGGCGTACTGCTGGGATCTTTCGAGTTTGTTTGGTAGTGATGAAGAATTTGAGAAAACAGAGCAGGAGCTTGCGAAGAAAATAGAAGCGTTCCGCGCAAAACAGGGAACAATGAAAGAGAGTGCAGAAGCGCTGTATGACGTTCTTTCCGGTCTTGATGACATCAGCCGCGTCTTTTCCAGCCTGTATGTCTATGCAAGCCAGAAATATCACCAGGATATGGGAAATCAGAAGTATCAGGGCTATGCCGGAAAGATGGACAGCATGATGGCTGTTCTTGCGGATGCCTCTTCTTTCGTAGAGCCGGAGATCCTGGAGCTTGACGAGGAGACGGTTACAGAATTTGAAAAAGCATATGAGCCGCTCCGTCTGTACGATCGCATATTAAAAGAAAACTTCCGCAAGAAAGAGCACATTCTCTCGCCGGAGATGGAGGCGGTTCTTGCAAAAGCCGGAGAGATGGCATCCAGCCCGGATCAGATTTTCTCGGCATTTTCGAACGCAGACCTCAGATTCCAGCCGGTCACGGATGAAGAGGAAAATCAGGTTCCACTGAGCCACGGCACCTTCGTCGGATTTTTACAGTCGAAGGACCGCCGGGTCAGAAAAGAAGCGTTTGAGAAGTATTATGCGGAGTATGAAAAACACAAAAACATGCTCGCCGCAACGTTCGGTGCCAATCTGAAACAGGCCGCATTCTTTGCAGATGTAAGAAAATATCCATCTGCACTGGCTGCATCGCTGGATGGCGGAAATATCCCGGTTTCGGTTTACGACAAGCTGCTCGAGGCGATTCATGCAAAAATGCCGGCGATGTACCGCTACGTGGCACTGCGTAAGAAGCTGCTCGGTGTGGATGAACTTCATATGTATGATGTTTACGTTTCTCTGACGAAAGAGTACGAGCAGAAATATACGTATGAGCAGGCGATCGAGATCGTGAAGAAAGCGCTTGCCGTGCTCGGGGATGATTATGTGGCACTGCTGGACAAGGGCTTTTCGGAGCGCTGGGTGGATGTTTATGAGAACGAAGGAAAAAAGAGCGGTGCTTACTCCTGGGGTTCTTACGATTCCCATCCGTATGTGCTGATGAGCTTTAACGGAAATATCGATTCGGTCTTCACACTGGCGCATGAAATGGGCCATTCGCTGCATACCTGGTATTCGAACCATACACAGCCGTTTACGTATGCAGAGTACCGCCTCTTTGTCGCAGAGGTGGCTTCCACCTGCAATGAGGCGCTGCTGATCCGCTATCTGCTGGAGCATGCAAAAGAGAAAGAGGAGAAGATCTTCCTGCTCAATTATTTCCTGGATCAGTTCAAGGGAACGGTGTTCCGCCAGACGATGTTTGCGGAGTTTGAGAAGCGGATTCATGAGAAGATGGCAGAAGACGGTACGCTGACGGCGGACGGCATTTCAGAGCTGTATCTGTCGATCAACAAGGAGTACTTCGGGCCGGATATGGTTTCGGATCCGCAGATTGCACTGGAGTGGGCGAGAATTCCGCATTTCTATACACCATTCTATGTATATCAGTATGCAACCGGTTTTTCGGCGGCTATTGCAATCAGCAGCAAGATTCTGGCAGGGGAGCCGGGTATCGTGAAGAAGTACAAACAGTTCTTAAGCGGCGGCTGCTCGATGGATCCGATCGACCTTTTGAAGATCTGCGGCGTCGATATGACGAAGCCGGAGCCGGTGGAAGAGGCGCTGGATGTGTTTGCTTCTTATGTGGAGGAGTTGGAGAAGCTGACCGCGGAAGCGTAAGCACAGGTTTTAAAGTTGCATAAATTTGATGGGAAATATGTGTGAAAAATATACAAAATTTGGCGCGTTTTTCCCTTGAAAAAGTTTTTGAATATGTTACAATATTATTACAGAGTAAAAATGGATGAGCTGGAAATTGAAAAATATTTGCGATTAAGAGGGAGAATTTCCGTATTTCTGTCGAATGCGGAAGATTAAACGTAAATTTTTCGGAATGCGGCTTTGCTCCTGTAAAAATGGGGAGCGGGCCGCGGCCGGCTATGAAAGAAATATTACTGTTCATTCAGCAGTGAACTGTAACAAAAACAGACGGATAGCAGATGAAGTAAGGGTGAGAGTATGAATTTATATGAGGCTATTTTTGTTAGAAAATCAGTAAGGAATTATTGTTTTGATACGCTTCCGCCGCAGACTTTGGATAAGATTTGGGAGCATTATAAGGAGATGCCGGCACTGTTTTCGGGCATCGGTGTGGATATGGCGATTCTGGACAACAGAAAAGGGCAGGAGAGAATGCTCAGTATGTTCAGTGTGAAGGCGCCGTATTATATGGCTTTTTATTCGGAGGAGTCAGAACGATATCTGATGAACGTGGGTTATATTATGGAACAGATGGTGCTGTATCTGTGCAGTATCGGACTGGGAACCTGCTTTATCGGAAGTAATCGTGTGAAAAAGGCGGAGCTTGAGAAGAACGGAAAGCGGCTGGTGGGGATCGTCGCTTTTGGTAAGAGTCATGGTTCGCATACGAGACGGCAAAGTGAAGCAAAGAGACTGCCGCTGGAGGATCTTTGTGTGTTCAAAGAGGTGCCGCGGCAGTGGATGACGCAGATGCTGGAAGCGGCGAGACTGTCGCCATCCAGTATGAACAGCCAGCCGTGGAGATTTGTGGTGTATGATAACAGAATTCATATTTTCTCGAAGAAGCACAGTGTGGAGAAGCTTCGGAAGTGGGATGAGGTGAATTTCGGGATTATGTTTGCAAATATGATGGTGGCAGCAGAGGAGCTGTGGCTGGATGTTGACCTGATCAGACTCGGGGATATTTCGCAGAAAAACTTCTCAAATAATCAGTATGTGCTGAGCGCGATTCTGAAGGCGTAGAGGTGAATACGGACGACCTCGTGCGGCTTCGTACCTGCGGTGCAGCGGGCGAGAAAAAGAGGGCGGAACTTGTGGCGCGGAAGGGGCCCGGAAAAATGGGAATCAACGCAATTCGTCAGGAAACCTGATGGTTTCCCGACTCAGTGCGTTTTGACCTCTGGTGTTGTGCACCAGAGGTCATCCCATTTTTCCGGGCCCCTTCTGCGCTCACAGTTCTTGCCCTCTTTTTCTATGCCCGCTGCACCGCAGGTACGAAGCCACGCGAGGTCTGACGGTGGGGACGGGGGTAAAGCGTCTGGATCCGCCAGGAGGCGGATCGGCGTGAGCATGTGGGGTTGGGAGGACGGATGGAAAGGAGTCTGGATTCGTCAGGAGGGTGGTTCGGTGTGAATTTGTGGGGGGAAGACAGCTGTGCGGGTGTCTGATGGAGAGCGAAAATTGAGGGAATCGTAGATACTTTTGATTTTTTTTGAAAAAAATTGAAAATAGGTATTGACAAATGAGGGGAGTTCCTGTATAGTATCATTTGTAAGGTGCAGCGAGCACTTAGCAAGATAAAAATTAATAAATGCGCGAGTGGCTCAGGGGTGGAGTACAACCTTGCCAAGGTTGGGGTCGCGGGTTCGAATCCCGTCTCGCGCTCTGCTGGAAACCGGAATGTGTAAGCATTCCGGTTTTTGCGTTGTGGAAAAATAGATGAAAAAGAAATCTTATTTTTAAAACTTAAGAATATTGCATTTTAAATTTTCATATGCTATAATGCCGATAGGCAATGAAATGAATGGCTTGCAAAGTCAACAAAAGCCCCACGAGCTGCAACTCGTGGGGCTTTCTGTGCCTTTTGGGCAAGGCGGCTTAAACCTTAGGCTGGCTGCCAGTTATTTCTTACCGTCCAGCCATTTGCAGATATAGTAGCTACTATACTTGCCATAACGGAAAGAAAAAATGAAATGAATAGTTCTTGCACTGTCAACCCTCCCTTCTCTGCCTGTCTGGGAGTGGCAACGTTCATTAGTATAACATACAATTCTTATTTCTAAAATAAAAAAATTCCCTGTTTTTATAAAATTCAAGGCTTCGAAAAAAAGTTCTTGCCCGGTAGTTACTACCGTACGGTATGCTAAGGATAACAAAGCAAATCAGCGAAAGGGGAATGTAGTATGAACATTACGATGGAGAATTTTAAAACCGCAAAGTATGATGTGTTTTCTATTTTTGATGACCGCTGGGGTTTGTGTACTGCGGGTACGCCAAGGGAGTATAATACGATGACGATCGGATGGGGTACGATGGGGACGATCTGGGGACCGCCAAAGAAAGGAAAGCAGATCATTACCGTATTTATCCGGGAAAGCCGCCGGACGCATCAGATTCTGCAGAAGGAAGACGAGTTTACGGTCTGCTTTTTTCCAGAGAAATATCGGAAGGATCTTGGAATCCTGGGATCAAAATCGGGAAATGATGTGCCGGATAAGATCAGTCTGACCAGTCTGACACCGAAGATGCTGGGAAATGCGGTTGGATTTGAAGAGGCAGAGCTGACCTTTGTCTGCAAAAAAATCTATGCGGTCAGAATGGAGAAAGAAGATCTGCCGGAATTTACGCGCGATACTTTATATAAAGATGGCGATCTCCATTATCTGTATATGGGCGAGATTGAAGATGTCTTTGGCATGATTGAGGAATGAAACAGGAAAATTGGCGTGATGTATCAGTATTTCTTATCACAATCTTGTATGTACTGCACCGGGCAGAAAGGCATCAGACTGCGTGAAATGCGGGAAATGTGAGAAAGTATGTCTGCAGCACCTGCAGATCAGAAACCTGCTGGAGGATGTGGTGAAAGAGTTTGAAGCGGAGCGTGCTTGAAAAAATTTCCGAAATTTACAAAAAGTACATCTGATCAGGGAGTAACCTGATCAGATGTACTTTTTTGTACGCAGTATATCAGAGTTTGATCCAAGGGGACCATTCTGCTGCAGAATAATTGGATTAATAGTTGGCTTTATAAGAATTTCTCTTTTCCGCCGTTACGCGGTGCATCCGCTCTGCCATTACAACCATCAGAATCAAAATGGCCATCAGGAATACCGGATACAGTCCGAAGGAAATATGCTGGCCGAGAACGCCGAAAACCGGCGGCATCAGGCAGGTTCCGATGTAAGCAAAGGCCATCTGGATGCCGATGATTCCCTGGCTTAAGTCGGCACCGAAGTTTGCCGGTGTCTCGTGAATGATGGAAGGATAAATCGGCGCACAGCCAAGTCCGATCAGGATCAGGCCGATAAACAGAAGGGAATCGCCAAACGGCAGCAGCATCAGAACCGCACCAACGGCGATGAAAAACTGTCCCAGACGAATCATATTCTGATCGTTCAGCTTCATGGTAACGAAACCGCAGATAAAACGTCCGATGGTAATACCAATGTAAAACAGGCTGGCCCAGCTTGCGGCACGCTGTGCATCAATACCGCGGAACAGCGTACAGTAACTTGCAGCCCACATGCCAGCAGTAGATTCCACTGCACAATAACAGAAAAAGCAGATCAGCACCTCTTTGACACCAGGAACACGGATCAGACTGGAAAAACTCCGCTCCGCCGGAACAGAGGTATCCTCTTCGGCAGCTCCGGCAGGTTTCTGCCAAAGAGGAAGGCTTAAGAACAAAACCAATGTCAGCACAATCTGGAAAATGGAAATGATAAGATATCCTTTGTTCCAGTTCAGGTGACTGATTGCCCAGCTCATCACAACAGGGCCGGTACTGCAGCCAACACCCCACATGCAGTGCAGCCAGCTCATATGGCGCGCCTTATAATGAAGCGCAACGTAGTTATTCAAAGCGGCATCGACGCTTCCGGCGCCGAGACCGTAGGGAATTCCCCAGAGGCACAGGGCCCAGAAAGAATGGCTGATGGAAAAACCAAACAGTGCCACAGCGGTTGTCAGAACACTGACAGCGGTGACCTTTCCGGTGCCAAACCGTGTGTTCAGCCGGTCACTGTTCAGACTGGAAACAATTGTTCCGGCAGAGATAATCATGGAAATGATACCGGCTGCGGAAACGGAAGTTCCCAGTTCCTGGTACATGACCGGCCACGCAGAGCCGAGCAGAGAATCCGGCAGTCCAAGACTGATGAATGCCAGATAAATGACAGGCAGCAAAAGTGAAACCATAGTAAAACCCTCCTGATACAAAAAATTATCATAGGAAATCAGAGAAAAATGCGCGTGTTTCTGATTTCTGTGGATAGCAAACAGGTACAGAAAATTTGCGTTAAGTTTAACGCAGAACCTCTGTACGCAACAATTTCAAAGTATCATACTTGAAAAAAAGAATCAATACTTTCTTTTCAGAAAACAAAAAAAGCGATATAGTAGAAGAAAGAAAATTCTTTCTGAAAAACAGGAAGGAAAAGAAATAAAGAGCAAAATAAAACAAAGACCAGAAATAAAATGAGAGAAAAACGAGAGGGAGACATATGGAAACAAGAGTACTTCGCTATTTTCTTGCCGTAGCACGGGAAGAAAACATCAGCCGTGCGGCAGAGATGCTGCATATTACGCAGCCAACCTTAAGCCGTCAGCTGTCCCAGATGGAAGAAGAACTGGGAGTGATCCTGTTTGAAAGGGGAACAAGGAGAATCCGGCTGACGGATGCGGGAATCCTGCTGCGCCGCAGGGCAGAAGAAATTATCGGGCTGATTGATAAGACAGAAAAAGAACTGGCAGAGCAGGAAGCACTGATCGACGGACATGTGACAATCGGATGCGGAGAGACAAGGTCTGTGAATGTTCTGGCAGATCTGATCGAAACCTTCAGCCAAAAATATCCGAACGTGACGTTTGATCTGGTGACGGGAACAGCAGATGTATTGAAAGAGCAGATGGATCGTGGTCTGATGGATGTTGCACTGCTTCTGGAGCCGGTTGATGTGGGAAAATATGAGTTTGTGCGTCTGAAAGAAGGAGAGCGGCAGCAGGTGCTGATGCGCCCGGATGATCCGCTGGCACAAAAAGAAGTCGTACATCCGGAAGATTTAAAAGATCTTCCGTTGATCCTGCCAAGAAGACAGGATGTGCAAAATGAGATTACCAACTGGTTCGGAGCATATTATCAGAAGCTGAATGTTCGATTTACCTGTAATATGCCGACGAATGGAGCAAAAATGGTTCGGAAGGGACTCGGGTATCTCATTACGGTGCAGGGAGTCTCCGAACTATGGAAGGAAGACGAGATTGTCGGACGATTCTTAGATCCGCCGATCATCTGCCGCAGTGTTTTTACCTGGAAAAGAGAACAGCCATTCAGCCTTGCCGCAACGAAGTTTATCGACCATATCCGGGAAAATTTGTGAAAACAGCCAGAAAATGATTTATTAACGTGAGTTATTTTCGTGAGCTAATTTATTAGAAAAACTTTACAATCCGGGAAAAATCGTGTTACACTATAACAGAAAAGAAAGTATGTGCAAATCGAAACGGTGTAAAAGGACCATGGCCCGAATTACCGATACGTTTCGCATCACAAGGGAGAAAAAATACAAAAGAGAGGTAAACGACAAATGGGAGGCTTTTTTGGAGTTGCATCAAGAGAAGACTGTACGCTGGAACTGTTTTATGGAGTAGATTATCATTCTCATCTCGGTACAAGACGAGGAGGAATGGCGACCTATGGAGCAAATGGTTTCAGCCGTGCAATCCACAATATAGAAAATTCCCCGTTTCGTACAAAATTTGAGCGCGATGTAGCAGAGATGGAAGGCCATCTTGGTATCGGATGCATTTCCGACTATGAACCGCAGCCGCTCCTGATCCAGTCACATCTTGGAAGCTTTGCGATTACAACCGTTGGAAAGATTAACAACATGGACAAGCTCCTGGAGAATGTTTATGGAAACGGACGGACGCATTTCCAGGAAATGAGCACCGGACAGATCAATGCCACAGAGCTGGCAGCATCTCTGATCTGCAGCGAAAAAACGATTACGGAAGGTATTCGTCATCTGCAGGATGTGGTGGATGGCTCCATGACGCTGCTTTTGATGACGAAAGACGGAATTTACGCCGCCCGTGATAAAAAAGGCCGTACGCCACTTGTCATTGGTAAAAAAGAGGGCGCTTACTGTGCCTCCTTTGAAAATTTTGCTTACCTGAATCTTGGCTATACCGATTATCATGAACTGGGACCTGGAGAGATCGACTTTATCACACCGGAGAGCGTGGAGATGCTTGTTCCGCCGCAGGAGGAGATGAAAATCTGCTCTTTCCTGTGGGTTTACTACGGCTATCCGACAGCATCGTACGAGGGGATTAACGTCGAGGAGATGCGATATCACTGTGGTGCCATGCTTGCAAAACGTGATGCGGGAAGTGATGTTCACCCGGATCTCATTGCCGGTGTGCCGGATTCCGGTATCGCCCATGCGATTGGCTACGCCAATGAGTCTAAAATTCCATTTGCAAGACCGTTTATCAAATACACTCCGACCTGGCCGCGTTCCTTTATGCCGACCAATCAGGAGCAGAGAAACCTGATCGCACGCATGAAACTGATTCCGGTACAGGCACTGATCGATCAGAAAAAGCTGCTTTTGATTGATGATTCCATTGTGCGCGGTACACAGCTTCGGGAGACGACTGAGTTTCTGTATCAGAGCGGTGCAAAAGAAGTTCATGTCCGCCCGGCATGCCCGCCGCTGCTGTATGGATGCAAGTTCCTGAACTTTTCCCGTTCCAAATCCGAGCTTGATCTGATTACCAGACGGATCATCCTCGAAAAAGAAGGAGAAAATGCAGAAAAAACACTGGAGGAATATGCAGATCCGAAGAGCGACCGCTACGAATCCATGTGCCAGGAAATCTGCCGCCGTCAGAACTTTACCAGCCTCCGGTATCACCGCCTCGATGATCTGGTAGAATCCATTGGACTGCCGAAGTGCAAAATGTGTACCTATTGCTTTGACGGAAAAGAATAAAAAGGATATAATAGTTTTTAAGCAGGCCAACTGGCAGAATATTCTATGTAAGTGGAATCTGCCGGCTGGCCTTAAAAAATATTGGGGGCTTTTTTATGGCAATTACTATTCTGATCGTGGATGATGATAAGCTGCTGGTCGATAAGCTGGAAGAGACTGTGAACTGGAGTAAAATCGGAATCGATATGGTTTTTACGGCAAACAATATCCGCCAGGCGCAAAAACTGCTGGAAGAATATCCAATCGAAATGCTTTTGTGTGACATCGACATGCCACAGGGAAACGGGCTGGAACTGCTCGAATGGATCCGATATAAAAAACTGGATATCGAATGTGCCTTCCTGAGCAGTTATGCAAATTTTGCCTATGCACAGATGGCGCTGAAACTTTCATCCAGAGAGTATCTTCTGAAACCGATTTCCAATACAGATCTGGAAATCGCGCTTCTTCGTTTGGTCGAGATTGTAAAGGAAAAACAGCAGAAGACAAAAGCACAGGAAAATACAGAACAGAAAGAAAAGAAACTATGGGAAGATCTTCTGATCCAGTGTATGCAGGAAGAATACTGGATCGAGCAGGCAAAAAAGAAATATGACGATCCGGAAGAAAAATTCTGCCTGATCCAGCTGCGTGTTCTGGAGATTCCTTCGAAAGAATATTATAAAAAAGAAATCAGTCTGGAGAATTTTGTGATTGAGAATGTCACGACAGAATTTTTTGAAACAAGAGGGCGGCGTGTGGAAGCCATTGTCCATGCCAGTGATCTGGAGTGGGCGATTGTACTGCGGAACGTGATCCGAAATGCAGGGGATGAAGAAAAGCTGGAGGAATGGAGAAAGTGTCTTTCCGGTGCGGTTCCGGCAAGATTCTGTACCTATATGGGAAAACCCGTTACGCTGGAAGAGATTCCAAAAAGCCGGGATAAACTGGAAGAAATCGAAAAATACGCCGTGCCGGATGAGACAGGAATTTTGTACGAAGACCGCTGGTACTTTGTGGAACGTGAATATCAAAAGCCATCCTGGAAAACGTATCTTGCAGAAATGGAGCAGACGGACTCTGTGCAGCAGGTAAGGAAATCTCTGCAGGGCTATATTACACAGCGCCGGGCTGCGGGTGGAATGCGAAAAGATTTTACCGTTCGTTTTATCGGAGAACTGGTTCAGACGGTTTATGGCTATTTAAAAGACCGTGGAATCGCTTTTGAACAGATTTTTGAAAGAGAAGAATTCGAGCACAGAAGACGAGAAGCCTGTCTTTCTGTAGTTGGAAGCCGGGAATTTATCGAATATCTGTTTGCTGTACTGGAGGGACAGAAAAAGAGCGAAACACACAGCGACAATGTGGTGGATCAGCTGAAAAAATATATTGAACAGAATCTGGGAGAAGATCTCTCACGGCCGGTGCTGGCAGGAAAAGTCTTTCTTTCGGAAGATTATGTTTCCAAACTTTTTATGAAAACGACGGGAATGTCGTTGCCAAATTATATCGCCGAGCGCAGAATTGAACGGGCAAAAGAATATTTGCGCACATCATCCCTGCCGATTAGCAAAATTGCGATGGAAGTCGGGTACGGAAATTTTTCCTATTTCAGTAAAACGTTCCGGGAGCTGGTTGGATGTACGCCAAATGAATACCGGAGCCGTCAGAAATAACAAAAAAATGGTGTCAATAACAAAAAAACGTGATAGATAACAAAAAACAGATTTTACTTAAAAAAAGACGTTGCGAAAACGTCTTTTTTTTAATATACAGACTGCCGGAAAATGTTAGAAAAATGAGGCGAGTTTTTGTATAATATGTTCATCGGTTGAGACGAGAAAAAGAAATCTAAAGGAAAGAAGGGATGATATGTGAGCGCCAACCATAGTAAAACCAAAAAGAAGAGTTCCATAGGATTTGTAGAGGGAGTGAGAAGAAGCAGGCCATTATATTTACTGATGCTTCCTTCCATTATCATTTTTGCACTGTTTACGTACTATCCGATGTACGGAATTGTGATTGCATTTAAAAACTTTACACCTGCGGAAGGAATTATGGGAAGCAGCTGGGCTGGGCTGAAATACTTCAAACAGTACTTTAACTCCTATCAGTTCGGTCTGACCATTAAAAACACAATTATCATCAGTCTTTACACCATCGCGGTAACATTCCCGCTTCCGGTTATCATGGGACTGCTGGTTAACCAGATGAAGGCACAGAAGTTTAAAAAATTCTTCCAGGTATCAACCTATCTGCCGCACTTCATCTCCACCGTTGTTATGGCCGGAATGCTGATCCTGTTTCTTTCCCCAAGTACAGGTATTATCGCAAAGCTGGTGGGACTGCTTGGATTCAAGCTCCCGAACCTGATGGGAAGTGCAAAAGCATTCCCGCACATTTATGTATGGTCTGAGGCATGGCAGCATGTAGGATGGGACAGTATCCTCTATATCGCAACACTTTCCTCTGTAGACCCGACCCTGTATGAAGCGGCAACAATGGACGGTGCCAACAAATGGCACAAAATGATCCACATCGACGTTCCGGCTCTGCTGCCGACGGCAACCATCATGTTTATCATGAGAATGGGAAGCGTTATGAGCATTGGATTTGAGAAGGTTTACCTGCTGCAGAATACACTGAACAGTACTTCAAGTGAGATCATTTCCACCTATGTGTATAAGATGGGTCTTGTGAGCAGCCAGTACAGCCTTTCCGCTGCAATTGGCCTGTTCAACAACATTATCAACCTGATTCTTCTTCTGGCAGTCAACTTCATTTCCAGTAAAATGAGTGATACCTCACTGATCTGACAGAATTTTGAGCCTACATAGGAATGGAGAGCAAAAATATGAGTAAAGCAAAAGCAGTATCAACAAATAAAGTAAAGAAATCCAGAGAAGACTGGATTTTCGATATCATCCTGTATACGATCGGCGTGCTTCTGATCATCATCACCCTGTATCCGATGTACTTCATCATCATTGCATCGTTCAGTGATCCGGCAGCCGTATCCAACGGACAGATTATGTTCCTTCCGAAAGGAGTTAACTTCAAAGGATACAAACAGCTGGCGAGCTATGCAAAGCTGTGGACCGGCTACCGTAACACGATTGCTTACGTAATTATGGGAACACTTGTGACAATTGTTGTCAATATTCCGGCTTCCTACGCGCTTTCCAGAAAGCATTTATATGGAAGAAAATTCTTCACGGCATTTTATCTGATCCCGATGTTCTTCACCGGTGGTCTGATCCCGACCTACCTGGCAGTACAGAGATTTCATCTGCTGGATACCTTCTGGGTTATGGTTGTTCCGTTCTCCGTTGTAACGTATTACATCATCGTAGGACGAACGTTCTTCAACAACAGTATCCCGGAGGATCTCTGGGAGGCGGCGCAGCTGGATGGATGTGGATACCTTGGATTCTTCTTCAAGATTGTGCTTCCGCTTTCCAAAGCCGTTATCGCTGTTATTGCCCTGTGGGCAGCAGTAGGACAGTGGAACTCCTACTTTAATGCATTGATTTATATCCGAAGCGAAAGTCTGCAGCCGCTGCAGATTGTCCTTCGAAGCATTCTGGTCGGCAATCAGACCATGAGTGCCATGAGTACCGGCGCTGCAGCCGTTGAGGCAAAGCAGATGGCCGATCTTATCAAATACGCGATCATCGTGGTTTCCTCCGCGCCGATCATGTGTATGTACCCGTTAGTGCAGAAATACTTCAATCAGGGTGTTATGCTCGGATCCCTGAAAGGCTGATCCTGCGGACAGGAGAGAAGTATTGCAAATAAAAAAATCATAAAGGAGAGATGATGATGAGAAAGAAAACGAAAATGGCCTGGAGCGTTGCTCTTTCGGCCGCAATGGCAGCCGGACTGCTTGCAGGATGTGGAAGTAATGGAGGAGCGGAAAGTACGAGTGGAAGCACTGCAGCAAGTTCTGCCAAGACAGAATCTTCTGCCAGTGACACGACAGATACCAGTGACCGCCCAACCTATAAGATTGCAACGGTAAGATGGACCGATACCTGGCCGACCGATTTCCTGCATGAAGGCGTCATGAAAGAAATCGAGGACAAGATGAATATCAACATCGACTGGCAGGTTTATTACAACAGTGACTGGTCCGAGCAGAAATCTCTGCTGCTGGCTTCCGGAGACCTCCCGGATGCATTTCTTGGCTCCATCTGCTTAACACAGGCAGATATGGCACAGAACAAATCGGCATTCCTGGATCTGACAGATCTGATCGAAAAAGATATGCCGAACCTGAAAGCAGCCTTTGAGGCTGATCCGGAACTGAAAGCAGTCTGCACCAGCCGTGACGGAAGAATCTACAGCTTACCGAAGAAGCTTCCGCTTCGTCCGAAGGTTTGCGGCGATGTTATGTGCATCAACCAGGAATGGCTGGATAACTTAGGACTGGAAACACCGAAGACCTATAAAGAGCTGGAAGAGGTTCTTGTTAAATTTGCAACAGAAGATGCTGATGGTGACGGGGATCCGACCAACGAAATCGGTATCACAAATTCAGCAGGCAGCGGACTGTTAAGCGGTGATCTGCGCCACATTCTTTCCCCGTTCGGAACCATGGTAAGCCGTGACGGAAACTACATGGGACTGAATGGCGAAGGAAAACCGGTCTTCATGCCGATGGAAGAAAATTACAAAGAAGCAGTAAAATGGATGCGTCAGTTATGGGAAGAGGGCGTTGTTGACCCTGAGTACTTCACACAGGATGGTTCCATGAAGACAGCAAAACAGCAGGCAGATGGAGGTTCTCAGGTAGGTCTTATCTTTGGATGGACTGCAGATGCTGAGGTTGGCCCGAACGTAAATCAGTTTAAGACCCTTGAGGCAGTAGAAGGCTACGATGGAAACCACTACGTAGAAGCAGCAACCAATTACCTTGATATCTCCGACCGTGAGCTCATGATCTCCAAAGACTGTAAAGATCCTGACACCCTGCTGAAATGGGCGGATGAATTTTACACCGATCTTGCATCGTTACAGACCTTCTATGGTACGATCGGAAGCCAGATCACAGACAATGGCGACGGAACCTACAATGTAGATGTGCCAAGCGATGGATCTTCTCTGGATACTTCCGCATGGTCCAACTCCTTACGTGACTTCGGACCAAAATACATGAACGGGGATTTCTATGACAAAGTTTCTCTTCCGGAAGATCAGGGTGATGGTATCAAACTGGCAGACGATGCAATCAACGAGAAATATGTTGATACTGAGAAAAACTGCGGATTCCCGATGGTTCAGTATACCGACGAAGACCTTTCCAGAATCACGGCAATCGGAACCGATATCTATAAATATGTAGAAGCACAGTATGCACACTGGGTAGTAGACGGCGGCATCGATGATGAATGGGATTCCTACATCGATCAGCTGAAAGCTATGGGTATTGACGAGTTCCTCCAGATTCAGACAGATGCTTACAATGCATACAAAGAAAATCTGGCAAAATAAACAGAAAATAACATTACCTGTAAGAAGCAGGCGTTGATCCGGCGGATCAATGTCTGAGGTGCAAAACAGCAGGAGAAACGGCAGGCCAGAAATGACCTGCCGTTTTTGACAAAAGGAGGATTTTTACATGTTTTTGGAAAAAGAGGGTAAGTTAATTTATTCCTACGATGGCGAGACCGTCTGCATCGAAGCGTGGGGGAAAGATGCACTGCGTGTACGCGCGACAAAAAATCGAGCTTTACCGGCCGTGACTGGGCGCTGGAAGCAAAGGACGCGCATGCGGGAGAGGTTGAAATCTTTGAGGATCCATCAGCAAAAGGCGGAGCCTTTGCCAATATGTATGAGGGAACGGATACTTCCTACGGAAAAATCACAAATGGAAAGCTTCATGCAGTGATCGATTCCGGCAGCGTCATTACGTTCTATCATGAGGATGGAAGAGTTCTGTTAAAGGAGCATTTCCGCCGTCTGCGCGATGAGGAAAGCATGCCGCTCAACATCATGGGACGCGAGTACAGCAACGGCGTCGGGGATAATTTCCGTATTGTAGCGCGGTTTGTAGCAAGAAAAGGTGAGAAAATCTTCGGAATGGGACAGTATCAGCAGCATGAGCTGGATCTGAAGGGCTGTATGCTGGAGCTGGCACAGAGAAACTCACAGGTCAGTGTTCCGTTCTATCTTTCCAGTATCGGCTACGGCTTCTTATGGAACAATCCGGGCGTCGGACAGGTGATGTTTGCGAATAATGGAACGGAATGGGTAACGGAATCCGGGAAAGAAATCGATTATCTTGTGATTGCAGGTGATATGCCTGCCGAGATCGAGGAGAATTATATGACGCTGACCGGAAAACCGCCGATGATGCCGGAATATGGCATGGGCTTCTGGCAGTGTAGCTCCGCTACTGGAACCAGGAACAGCTTCTGTCTGTAGCAAGAAAATACAAAGAACTCGGTGTACCGCTTGATGTGATTGTCGTCGATTTCTTCCACTGGACGAAGCAGGGCGAGTTCAAATTTGATCCGAAATACTGGCCGGATGTGCCGGGTATGTGCCGCGAATTAAAGGAGATGGGAATTCAGGTTGTTGTATCGGTATGGCCGACCGTCGACATTTATTCCGAAAACTTTGAGGAGATGAAAGAGAAGGGCTATCTGGTTCGCACGGAGCACGGTGTACCGCTGACGATGCTCTGCGGTGGAAATGAAGTCTTCTTCGATGCAACCAACCCGGATGCAAGAACGTATGTCTGGGAAAAAATCAAGAAAAATTATTACGATCAGGGTGCAAAACTCTTCTGGCTGGATGTGGCAGAGCCGGAATACAGCGTTTACGATTTCAAGAACTACCGCTATCAGCTCGGAAGCGTACAGGAGGTCGGAAATATTTATCCGAAATATTATCTGAAAGCGTTCTATGATGGCATGACGGCAGAAGGCGATACTATGCCAATCAGCCTGATCCGTTCTGCCTGGGCAGGCAGCGCGAAATATGGTGCGCTCGTATGGTCAGGCGATATTGTAAGTACCTTCGAGTGCTTCCGGCGCCAGGTACAGGCAGGGCTTAACATGGCGATTGCCGGTATTCCGTGGTGGACCACCGATATTGGCGGTTTCCACGGCGCCAGAACCGACGACCCGGATTTCCATCGTCTGTACATCCGCTGGTTTGAGTACGGATGCTTCTGTCCTGTCATGCGTCTGCATGGAAACCGCAATCCACAGGAGGGCTACGGTGCAGAGCAGATCGGCTCCGGCAGCGATAATGAGATCTGGAGTTTTGGCGATAAGGCATATGAAATTTCAAAGAAATATATTTTCCTGCGTGAGCGCCTGAGAGATTATATCCGGACACAGATGAAGAAAGCACATGAGGACGGAACTCCGATGATGCGGCCTGTTTTCTATGATTTCCCGACAGATCAGGAAAGCTGGAATGTGGAGGATGCTTATCTGTTCGGACCGGATCTCTATGTTGCACCTGTGATGGAGGATCACGTAACGGAGCGCGAGGTTTATCTCCCGGATGGAACAGCATGGTTTAACGCATGGACCGGAGAAAAGTATGAGGGAGGACAGAACGTAACGGTTGCTGCACCGCTGGATACTATTCCGGTATTCGTAAAAGAAGGAGCGGATGCAGAAAAGCTGCTGAACATTTTCTCTGAATAAGAGAATGTTACCGCTCACCGGTAGCAGGCGAACGGCAACAAAGAATCCTGTTCTCACCATGTGAAACACGGACTTTGCATGCACAAAGCGAAAAAATGTGATATAATGGGCTGTGTTACAAAGAACATAGCTGCAAATATATTCCGTGAGTGTAAAATGACTGCCGGAGCTGCGCGGTAAGGTGCGGCGTCCGGCAGTTGCTCTGTAGAAAAAAAAGAGGGGTGGATGTGCTTATGAATCTCTGGCAGAAAGGAAAACGAAGGATGCTGCATAGCGTTCGAATACGCAGTATGAAGGATACGTCACTGCGGCTTGGAACTCCGGTTTTTCTGGTCCTGATGGGGCTTGTTGTCTGCCTGCTCTGGGGCGTTTGGGAAAACCGCAAGCTGGCAGATAAATATATTGCCGATACGGCAAAGCTCTATGTCGATCAGATCAACCGTGATATGTCGCAGATCAACAGTGAACTGATCTATCTGCTGGATTCTGACAGCAATATCAAAGAAATCCCGGATCAGATAACATCGACAGATGCTCAGTATTATGAAATGGAGCAGACGCTGCGGGAGCGAAACCGTGTGCTGAAAATCCGTTACCATGAGGTACAGACCTTCTTCGTCTACGGTCAGAAAGCCAATGTTCTGATTACGGACAGCGGAACTATGTTTACCGAGAGTAAGGGAATGACAACGCTGAATCAGATGCTGATGTCCTATCTGCAGATTATGACATCAAAGGATTCGATCAGCACACAATGGACTGTGATTACGTTTGGCGACGACGACTATATTGTCGGCTGGTACGCGAAAAACAAAAAAGTCATAGGCTGCGTCATCAATCTGAATCTGATTTTCCGGACCATCCGCGCCAAAACAGAGGAGTATGATGTCATTCCGTTTATGGTAGATGCCAGAGGGCGCGTGATGACGCAGGCAGACACATCGGAAAAATATAAAAATGAGATTATCGATTTTTCCAAAGCGGGAGAGAAAAAAGAGAAAAATGCGACGGTCTATTCCTACCAGCTTGGCACGGTCGGAAAAATCAATCTCATGGTTCTGCCGGGAGGCGGTATTCTTGAGAATGTACTGATTATGCAGATTGCATTCGTCGTCCTGATCGCGGTTCTTCTGATTGTCTGCGCATTGGAAATTACAGCATATTACCACCGGATTCTGGAACCGCTGGAAAAATTCGGACAAAAACTGGAGGAGCTGGAAAAAGAGCAGAGTCTGAATGACGATGGAAGCAACAATCTGTTAGAGCTGGAGTCTGTGAGCGGCAAATTCAAGGAACTGCTGCGGAAAATACAGGGATTGAAAATTGCGATCTACGAAAAAGAGCTTGCCGAACAGAAAGCCGAGCTGGAATACACGCAGGAACAGATCAAGCCACACTTCTTTCTGAACTGCCTGAGCCTGATCCATGGCATTGCGGATAAGAATAACGAAGGCGAGATCGTTGAGATCACAACGGTGCTGTCCGACTATATGCGCTACATTTTCCAGGATTCCAAGAAGCAGCGCGATGTGGAGGAAGAGCTGGAACACATTGAGGCATATATCCGCATCCAGAAGCTGCGGTACGGAGAAGAAGCCTTTTCCTTTGAAGCAACGACGGATGGTGATATCGGAGAATGGAAGGTTCCGTCTCTTCTGCTGCAGACACTGGTGGAAAACTCCGTAGTACACGGTGTATCCCTGGACCGGAAGAGTGAGATTTCCCTATATCTCACAAACGAGACGTACGAGGACGGTGAGTACCTCTACATCTGTATTTCCGACACCGGAAACGGATTTTCGAAAGAGGCACTGGATGCAATCGAAAACGACACGCCTATCATCTACCACGGCCGTCACCATGTCGGCATCTCCAATATAAAACGCCGCCTGGCGCTGATGTACGGCGAACGGGCGAGCATTACGTGCTCCAATATGGATGAAAATTACGGAGCCGTCGTAGAGGTGCGGCTGCCTAAAACAGAATAAAGCGAAAAGAAAAAAGCGGACCCGGAGAAACATAGAGGGTTCCCGCCTTTTTGCGTGAAAAACTGCAGGAGCTTCCGGAACCTGATGGCTCCGGGAAGCTCCTGCAAAGGGGGAGATGATTCAAAAACTGTTTTCTGTATCAGATACGGGAAACTCCGTCATCGGTATAACGCTCGTAGGAAGCGCCTTCGTATCCGACCATGCGGATGCTTTCCTCTTTGATATCCGGTATGGATTCTGCAAAATCAGCAACCGGGATTGCGCAGCCTTTGCGGATGAAGAGCGGAACCTCATTCAGGGCAACTTCTACATAGTGGATACCTTTTGGAAGAACCTCCTGGAACATGTTTCCATTGCCGAGGAATTTTACAAACATCATTTCTTCCGGCAGATATACGTAACGGCCGATGGCATTCTGGGTGTAAACCGGTGCGATCATGATCTCATTACCGATCATCAACTGATCTTCTGTATTTCTTGCCAGTTTGTCGTCCGGATAAACGAAGGCAAGCGGTTTGAAGTACATATCGTCGTTTAAAGCAGCCTTCATGTACTCGCTGTACAGATACGGAACGAGGCGGTAGCGGACGCCGATGACGTTGCGGAAGTCCTCGATATGCTCAAACTGGTAAGGTTCCTGCTCACGTGTTCCGAGTGCGGCATGGTTTCTCATCAGAGGAGTGAAAACACCAAGTGCCAGCCAGCGGAGCAGCAGGTCTCTTGTGGTATTTGCACCGAATCCGCCGAGGTCGGCTCCGGTATAGAGGAAACCGCACATGTTGAGGGACGGCATCATCTTCAGGTTCAGCAGGATGTGTGACCACCACGAGCAGTTGTCTCCGGTCCAGATTCCGCCGTAACGGTGCATGCCGATGTAGGAAGAACGGGAGAACATCAGGATTCGCTTATCCGGGGAAATTCGTTCAAAAGCTTCACCGGCAGAACGTGTCATGTTGTAGCCAAACAGATTGTGTACCTTGTCATGGCGGACCTGTTCGCCGTTTACGTTGTGATAGAAGCGTTTATAGTCCTCATGGTTGTTTGCCAGTGCCTGAAGCTTTCCGCCTACCATGTAGTGCGGAACCTCCGGGTCACCTTCCACATATTTCTTTGCAGTCTCCTTGAAATCAGCAAGGCCTTCCTGGGAATAGAAGATGGATGGCTCGTTCATGTCATTCCAGAAGGCATCGATTCCCTTGGAAACGAGAACATCGTATTTGTCACCAAACCATTTTCTGGCATCTGCATTTAAGACATCCGGGAAATGAGTCCAGCCCGGCCATACAGTAGCTTCGAAGTAGGAGCCATCCTCACGGCGGCAGAAGTAGCCTTTTTCACAGCCCTCTTCGTAAATGTCATAACCCTCTTCGACTTTCACACCGGCATCGATGATCGGAACGAGATGGATCTTTTCTTTTTTCATATCCTGTACAAATCCCTCGAAATCCGGGAAACGTTCTTCATTTACGGTGAAGTCCTTGTAATCCTGCATGTAGTCAATATCCATGTAAACCATATCGAGCGGCACATGGTTTTCGCGGTATTTTTTCACTACCGTGCGGAAATCATCCTCTGTTTTGTAGCCCCAGCGGCTCTGACCGTAACCGAAAGCAAACTTCGGAGCAATGTAGCTGCGTCCGATGATGCCGCGGAACTGTTTTACGATATCAAGATCGGAATCACCGGTGATCATGTAAACGTAGAGATCTGCGTTTTCGCAGGAAACAGTCATTGTATCGGAAGTCGTGTAGCCGATATCGAAACGCAGGGTGCCCGGATAATCGAAGAAGAATCCTACGTGTGTCTTGCCGGAGATGATGATGAAGTTGTGTGCTGCATACAGAGAGGTTTTGCTCTCTACGTGGTTTGGATCATCAGCGCAGTCACTGATGTAAAGAAAACCGCGTTTGTTGATGCCGCGGTTGGCTTCGCCAAGTCCGAATACCATGTCCTCGTCAGCAAGCTTTGTAGTGAAGGAGAAGCCGTTCTCGGTGGAGAAGGTACCGTAATCCGGGTTTCCTTCGGAAGAGGGGATCTCTTTTACGACAGCTTCGGTTTCAAATGGGGTTCCGTAGACAAATTTTTTTACCATGTCATCCTCCTTGTAAAATAAATGGAAAATATAGTGTTTTGGTTAGGTTTAGCGCAACACCTTTGTAATTTTATTATAACAGGGATCGGAAAAATGTCTAGCAAAATTCTTCCTTTTTTTAACAAAAAAACGTGTACAGAAAAAAATCAGGTTATGTTGGCAGGCCTTCTGCGCGTTTCCGGAAATCTCTCGGCGTACAATGGTAAGTACGCAGAAAAATTTTGGAATAATAACTCTGATGATTGAAACCGCATGCGGTACAGATTTCCGCGATGGACATTTTGGTTGTGTTTAGCAGATGACAGCTTACTTCCAGACGGTAATGATTCAGAAAATCAATTGGGCTCTGGCAAAGATAGCGGCGGAAAATCTGACAGCATTTATTGCGGCAGACTTTTCCGGCGGCGGCGATCTCTTCCAGATTGATGGATTCATTGTAGTGGCTGTAAATATAGGAAACCATATCGCGCTGGATCAGAAGATCTGGATCCTGTGAGACGGCGGTGTTGCCGTCCGGCATCATCGGATGCGTGCGCAAAAGACGGCACCACAAAAGGGAAAGCAGAGCAGCAGCCTCGATTTCGTAGGCGGTTGGCTGTTCCTTCTTCAGCCGGAGAATTTCCGGGAGGGTCTGCAGCGCTTCAGTATCTTCCGGATTTTCCGGCTTCAGATGAAGATATTCCAGAGCCGGATTCGAAAGAACCGGCGTAATATAAGACTGGTACAGAACGCTGTTCGCGGTGAGGATTTTCGGATGGCACAGGATACAGATAAAGTCACATTCCTGGCCGTTTTCAGAATATCCGTAGTGCATCTGGCGGGAATTGACGATAATCGCCTCCCCGGCGTTTAAAAGGACTCTTTTTCCATTGATATAGTAGTTCATCTGACCGGAGCGGATCTGTACCCATTCGATATCCTCATGCCAGTGGCAGAGCGCCCGGTGATCTGGATAGGAAGAAAGCAGTCCTTCCCGGATATAAAGCGGAATGCCGACTTCATCGTAGCGGACGATCTCGGATGCGTCCTGCATGACTTTTGTAATTGGGTCATTTATCATAAAAACCTCCGTGAAAAAGTACAATTATTATAAAAAATAAGGAATATTGTCGTAGAAAAAACGCAAAACCTAAGATAATATGATTATAACATATACGTGTATGGAATAAAACAGAAAAAAGGAAAAAGAAATGAAAAATCAGAGGGAAATCAAGAAAAAAGATCCAGAATTCTACCGGAAACTTCTTGCACTGCTGATCCCGATGGTTGTACAGAATCTGATGAATGCACTGGTAAGTGCGTCCGATGCGTTAATGGTCGGTACGCTGGACCAGAATTCCCTGTCTGCAGTTTCGCTTGCCACACAGATTTCTTTTGTCCTGAATCTCTTTTATGCGGCGATTACGATCGGAACAACGGTCATGGTCGTTTATTTCCTGCTGAATCTGGATGAAATGATTAAGCTTCCTGCCGTTTACAGACACTATAAAAAATATCAGTGGGTGAATAATATTACCAGGGAGGATACAGAACAATGAAAAACGTAGAGAGAAGAGACAGACAGTTACCGTACATTTCCGATGCAGAGGTCATGGAGCAGCAGATGAATGCGAGAAGACTGACGCAGAAACTGAACACCATCGACCGTTCGGATTTTGACGGAATCGCAGCCATTGTAAAAGAACTGTTTGGAAAATCCGAGGGTGCATTTGTCAATCCGCCATTTTACTGTGACTATGGCTTTCATATTGAGGTTGGAAAAAATTTCTTTGCAAATTATAACTGCACCATTCTCGATGTGGCAAAGGTAAAAATCGGAGACAACTGCCAGATGGCGCCGAACGTTGCCATCTATACTGCAGGTCATCCGGTGCATTCGGCGGCAAGAAACAGTGCGTATGAATACGGCATTGAAGTTACCATCGGAGATAATGTCTGGATTGGCGGAAATACCGTTATTTTACCAGGTGTACATATCGGAGATAACGTTGTTATCGGCGGCGGAAGTGTTGTAACAAAGGACATTCCGGACTGGTCGATTGCAGCAGGAAATCCGTGTAAAGTCATTCGGAAGATTACCGAAGAAGATAAACAGTACTATTTCAGAGATAGAAAATTTGATGATGAAGCATGGGAGGTAATCAAAAATCTGTAAAAACGAAATGTTTTCTTGGGCAGTTATGCGACGAAAAAAACTCTGTACCGTATCCATCCGGGAATTTCCGGGGATGCGGTGCAGAGTTTTTTTGCGATAGGAGACAGGAGATTCTGCCGGATTTTGCTGTGGCAAAAAATGTGAATCCTGCTTTTGTGCAGCAAAAAATGCCCAGAGCCGGAATCGAACCAGCGACACGAGGATTTTCAGTCCTCTGCTCTACCAACTGAGCTATCTGGGCATTTTGATTTCCTGTTGGAAACCTCTGTTAATATAACATGGATTCGCGAAAATTGCAACTGTTTTATCGAAAATCGCGAAAAAATTGTGCTTTTGGAGGAATGGCGGTGTATTTTCGTTCGAGAATGTGGTAGTATAAAAGATATGCAAAGAGGAACCAAGGAGAAGTATTAGAAAGATTATGAAAATTATTCTGACTGCGGTCAACGCAAAATATATTCATTCCAATCTCGCAGTTTATACGCTGCAGGCAAGCGCGGAGAAAGCCGGCGTGTTCCCGGAGATCCGCGAATTTACGATCAATCAGTCAAAGGATTCCATGCTGCGAAGCCTGTTTCTGGCGCGTGCAGACGTTGTCTGCGTTTCCTGCTACATCTGGAATATATCAATCGTAGAGGATCTGATTACAGAATATCATAAAATCAGTCCGAAAACAAAGATCTGGCTTGGCGGGCCGGAGGTTTCGTACCATGCAGAGGAGATGCTGGAGCAGTATCCGTTCCTTGCCGGAATTATGAAAGGCGAGGGAGAAGTGACTTTCCGGGAAATAGCAGTTTATTATCAGAACCAGGAGAATGGGATGGAGGGGAAAACGCTGGAGGAGATCCATGGCATTACATACCGTGATGCAGACGGTGCAGTCAAAAGCAACCCGTGGCGTCCGGTTATGGAGCTGTCCGAGGTGGATTTTCCCTATGCAAACCTGAAAAAATTTGAGAACCGCATCATTTATTATGAGTCGAGCCGTGGCTGTCCGTTCTCGTGCAGCTACTGCCTTTCTTCCATTGATAAAAGGCTCCGGTTCCGAAATCTCGATCTCGTAAAAAAGGAGCTTGCCTTCTTTTTGGAGCAGAAGGTACCGCAGGTTAAATTTGTAGATCGTACCTTCAACTGCAAAAAAGATCATGCAATGGCGATCTGGAAATTCATCGCAGAACATGATAATGGTGTGACAAATTTCCATTTTGAAATTGCTGCCGATCTGATTACGGAAGAAGAGCTGGAACTTTTGAATACGCTGCGGCCGGGACTCGTACAGCTCGAGATCGGCGTGCAGTCTACGAATCCGCAGACGATCGAAGCAATTCACCGGAAGATGGATTTTGGAAAAGTGACAGAGATTGTCAATCGGATTGCGAAAGGAAGAAACATCCACCAGCATCTGGACCTGATTGCGGGACTTCCCTACGAGGACTATGCAAGTTTCCGCCGTTCTTTTGCGGATGTCTATGCGCTCCGGCCGCAGCAGCTGCAGCTCGGATTTTTAAAAGTGCTTCGAGGCTCCTTTATGTATGAGCATACGAAAGAATATGACTGCCATTATCAGGAACGGGAGCCGTATGAGGTGCTTTATACAAAATGGCTGCCGTATGATGATGTGCTGAAACTGAAAGACGTGGAAGAGATGGTAGAAGTCTATTACAACAGCGGTCAGTTTGTCCACACGCTGCCGATGATCGAGCGGTTGTATGAGAACCCGTTCGACTTCTTCCAGGAACTCGGTGATTTCTACCGGGCGAAGGGCTACAGTGAGGCGGCGCATAACCGGATCCAGCGGTATGAAATTCTGCTCGAGTTTTTACGGGACGAAAAACAGCAGGACGAAGCATTCTTCCGCCAGATGATGGTACTCGATCTGTATGCGCGGGAAAATATGAAGACGCGGCCGCATTTTGCAAAGGATCCGTCGGAATGGAAAAACGAATCGCGTGATTTTTACCAGAAGGAAGCCGAAACGAGAACGCTTCTGCCGTCGTATACGACATACGATTGGAAGCAGCTGCAGCGCATGACGCATGTGGAAGTTTTTGATTACGATGTGCTCGGAAACGGGGAAAAGGCGCGTACGGTACTCCTGTTTGATTATCAGAAGCGCGATCCGCTGACGGGAAATGCGGAGATGATCGACTGTAGTGAGCTTTTTTACGCTTGACATTTCAAAAGAACATGAGATACTAGAAAAGGTAATAAAAGATGAAAATACAAGATTTTGTAGTGCTCGATCTTGAGACAACGGGTCTTTCTGTAAAGGAAGACCAGATTCTGGAGATCGGTGCAGTAAAAGTGCAGGGCGGAGAGGTCACGGCATCGTATGAGACTTTCGTCAATCCGGGCAGAAAAGTGCCGGAGCGGATCACGGAACTCACCGGAATCCGGGATGAGATGATTGCGAATGCGCCCGATGTGGAGACTGCTGTCCGCGGCTTTCTGGATTTCTGCGGCGGCCTGCCGCTTCTGGGGCACAATATTCTGTTCGATTACAGCTTCATCAAGCAGGCAGCGATAAATGCCCGTCTGGACTTTGAAAAAGAAGCGTGGGATACGTTGAAAATTGCACGGAAAGCCCTCCCGGATCTGGAGAGCAGAAGCCTTGAAGCACTCTGCGGCTACTATCAGATCCCGCGGGAACACGCACACCGTGCAATGGACGATGTGCTGGAAACGCTGGCACTGTTCCGAAAACTGGAAGAAGGATTTTCGGAAGATCACCCGGAATGGTTTGCCGCAGCGCCTCTGAAGGCCAAAATGAAACGTGAGGTTCCGGCGACGGAGGCACAGAAAAAATATCTGGCGGATCTGATCCGGTACCATGAGCTGGATCTCGAACCGGAGTGGGGAGCACTCACAAAAAGCCGTGCATCCCGCATGATCGATCAGATTATTCTGGCACATGGAAGAATGGAAAAACGACAGAGAACTGAGAAAAAATAGAAGAGAAAAAGAAAGGATGGAACGATGAGTAATAAAGTCAATCGAAAAGCCCCGACAGAGGCACAGAAAAAGAAGAAAGATCCGCTGGCAAAGAAGAGAAATGCAGCAAAGATACTGGCATTGATTCTTGCAGTGGTTATGGTGCTTGGTATGGTTCTTCCAGCACTTTTATGGCTGGTGTAAAGAGATTCTGTAAAAGACAGAGTGAAATGGGAAACGGATCAAGAAGAGGCACAGTATGAAAAACAGCAGAAAAATGAGAGGCCTGCAGGTGATGCTTATCGCATTCGCATTCTGCTTTCTGGCAGAACCAGTCAAAGCGGATGGCCGGACAGCGCTGGACGGAATCTATGTAGAAGACATTTCCGTCGGCGGTATGACCGAAGAGCAGATCACACAGGCAGTAAACGACAAAATTGAACAGTTAAAACCCTCGGTTATCAACCTGTCTGCCGGAGAGCAGAATGCACAGGTGACAGCAGGGGATCTCGGACTTTCCTGTGCCAACCCGGAGGTGGCAAGAGAAGCCGTCACAATCGGGCAGGAAGGCAATGTACTGAAGCGGTTCCTGACACAGAACCGGCTCAAAAATGGAGAGACGGTGACGTTTTCCCTGAAATATACAGTCGATGGCGAGGCAGCGCGCCAGGCGGTAGAAAACAACACAGCCGTGCTGAACCGCGAGGCAACAGATGCAACGCTGACCCGCGAAAACGGCGAATTTGTCGTCAATCCGGGCCAGACCGGATGCAGCGTCAACGTGGATGAGTCCACGGCGAAGGTTGTCAATTACCTGACGACAAGCTGGCGGGGCGGCATCGGCGGCGTAGAACTGGTAACAGAAGAAACACCGGCAGGCGGTAATCCGGAGCAGCTTGCACTTGTCAAAGATCTGCTCGGCGAGGGTACGACGGAGTATGGCAACGGTACGAGCGGCAGAAAACAGAATGTCGCAGTCGGCGCAGAGAAGATTAACGGAACGCTGGTACAGCCGGGCGAGGAATTTTCCGTAGAGGCGGTCGTTGTGCCGTTTGATGCGGAAAATGGTTATGCACTGGCAGCATCGTATGAGATGGGCAAGGTCGTCGATTCGTACGGCGGCGGTATCTGCCAGGTTTCCACAACGCTCTATGTTGCTGTCTTAAAAGCAGAGCTTGAGGTGACGGAGCGGTACAGCCATTCCATGATTGTCCACTATGTGGATCCGTCGATGGATGCGGCGATTGCAGAGGGATTGAAAGACCTGAAATTCATCAACAATACGGATGCGCCGATTTATATTGAGGCGAGCGCGGACGGAAGCACCCTGCATTTTGCCATCTACGGCCATGAGACGAGAGATCCGAACCGCACGGTCCGCTATGAGAGTGAGACGACAAACACGGAGGATCCGACGCCGAGCCTGACGGAAGATGCGAATGCATCGTTTGGAACAATTGAACAGACATCGTACGGCTATCAGGGTTCGACGGCGCGGCTGTGGAAGATTGTGAATGACAATGGAAATGAGACGAAGGAGCAGGTGAATTCCAGCACTTACCGCATGACATCGGATGTCTATACCGTGGGAACAAAGACGGACAATGCAGCGGCGCGTGCGGAAATGCAGGCGGCGATTGCGGCAAATGATCTTGCAAAAGCAAAGGAAGTTGCAGCGAAATACAGCCAGAGCAGTTCGTCATCGAGTTCTTCGGAGAAGAAGGAAGACAGCAGCGATACAGAGAAAACGGAGGACGATGAGGACTAGGCGTTTTCTGGTTACTGTTCACTTAGCAGTGAAACACTTGCTGTTTCGTTGCGTAAGAACATGACGTCTGCTTTTTCGTTTGAAACAGGAAGTTCGAGGAGGACAAGGGATGCGAAAGGGTAAATTACAGCAGAGCGTGCTGGTGCGCTCGGTGTTTAAGATGCTGGGGCAGAAAAGAGAGGACGCAGCAGGGCCGGCGGTCGGACGTGGGGTATCGGCATTTGCAGGAGAAAAGGAGACGCAGGTGTTTTCGTGTGCGCCGGTGCTGGTGAAGGATCCGGAGGACGCGGTGCTCGCGGTCTGCAGGGTGTGCAACAGTGTGGCCGCGGCGGGGGCATCGGCAAAAGGAGTGCTGGTGTCGCTGATGCTGCCGGAGGCGATGGAAGAAAAGGATTTAAAGGAGCTGATGCGGGCGGTTGACGGTGCGTGTGTGCGGTATGGAACTGCGGTGATCGGCGGGCATACGGAGGTGACGGACTGGGTTTTGTATCCGGTGCTTAACGTGACGGCGGCAGGCGGGACAACGCGTGCGGGGCTGTTTGATCCGTCGTGTGTGACAGCGGATTTGGATCTTGTCGTGACGAAGGGGATTGCGCTTGGCGCGGTGTCTTATCTGGCAAAGACAAGAAGGGATGAGCTTCTGACGAGATTTTCTCCGGGATTTATCCATGGGGCGGCGGATTTTTCGGAGGATTACTCTGTCTGCCGTGAGGCGGAGATTGCGATCGAGCACGGTGCGGCTGCGATGCAGGATCTCTCGGAGGGCGGGATTTTCGGGGCGCTCTGGGAGATGGCGGACGGCGCGGGTATCGGGCTTGATGTGGCGCTGAAGAGGATTC
This sequence comes from Blautia sp. OF03-13, assembly GCF_003460685.1. Lineage (NCBI taxonomy): Bacteria > Bacillati > Bacillota > Clostridia > Lachnospirales > Lachnospiraceae > Blautia > Blautia sp. OF03-13. The sequence continues at coordinate 117,646 of NZ_QTVR01000009.1, forward strand.
CGATCCAGCAGGAGACGGTGGAGATCTGTGAATTTTTCGGGGTGAATCCGTATCAGATGCTTTCGACGGGGGCGCTGCTGATTGCGGCGGCGGACGGCGAGGGGCTGGTGCAGAAAATGGCACTCGAAGGGATTCCATCGGCGGTGATTGGGCGGACGACATCCGGGAAGGAGAGGATTCTCCGGAACGGGGAAGAGGTCAGGTATCTGGATAAGCCGCAGATGGATGAGATGTACCGGGTTGGCAGATAAGGCTTAAATATACGACAGGAGTGATTGGTAAAATGGCACATTTGAATATTGTTCTTCATGAGCCGGAGATTCCAGCAAATACAGGTAATATCGGACGGACGTGTGTGGCGACGGGGACGAGGCTGCATCTGATTAAGCCGCTGGGGTTTGATATTTCGGACAAGGCGGTCAGGCGCGCGGGGCTGGATTACTGGTCAAAGCTGGATGTGACAGTGTATGAGAGTTACGAGGATTTTCTGGAGAAAAATCCGGGGGCGAAGATTTACTATGCGACGACGAAGGGGCCGCAGACGTATGTGGATGTGCAGTATGAAGAGGACTGCTTTATCATGTTCGGAAAGGAAAGCGCGGGGATTCCGGAGGATATTCTGTACGATAATCAGGAGACGGCGGTGCGGATTCCGATGATTAATGATATTCGGTCGCTGAACCTTTCAAATTCCGTGGCGATCGTACTGTACGAGGCACTGCGGCAGAATAACTTTGACCATATGCAGCTCGCGGGGCATTTGCGGACGCATGAGTGGAGGTAGACGGACGGGACTCTGGTGATCGTAGACGGAGCTGCATTCTTTTTATAAGGAAGAAGTTAAGATCATTTCCAATTCGGCAAAGACCTGCTCTGCGTAAAGCTGTTTGATTTCGTGGCGGGTCATGCCGGAGACGTTGGTCTGGAAGGTGAAGGTGTGGGCTTGGGCTTTGTATAAAATACAGAAGTAGACGACGCCCTGTACGCTGTCAGCGTTGTTGGGGTCGAGATTTCCGGTTGTGCCGGTGATTCCGATGGCGATGGCGGTGTGCAGGTTTTCTTGTACTGTGCGGGCCATGGCTTCGGCGCATTCGGGGGAGTAGACGCCGTGGATTTCGATGACGGAAGGGTCGACGCCGACGAGGACTTTGGTTTCGTTCAGATACGTGACGTAGCCGCCGGGGAAAATGGCGGAGGCGCCTTCGGTGTCGGTGATCAGGGAGGCGATCAGGCCGGAAGTGCAGCTTTCCATGGTGGAAATGGTGGTGTGGGATGTAATGAGCTGTTTGATGATGGAATCAATGGTGTTTGGGTTCATAGTGAAAATTACCTCCAGAGTTAGTTTGATATGTCTGGCAAAAAAGCCCCTCGGCGGAGGGGCTTATTTTGGTGCTTCGCCTTTGGCGAGTGTAAAGATAAATTCGGTACCAACGCCCTCTGTACTGATGACATTGATATTCTGGTTATGCGCAGTGATGATCTCTTTGACGATTGAAAGCCCAAGTCCCGTTCCTTTGCGGTCCTTGCCGCGGGAGGCGTCGAGCTTGTAGAAGCGCTCCCAGATTTTCGTGATGCTTGCCTTTGGAATGCCGCAGCCGGTGTCCTTGACGGAGACGAAGACTTTACCGTGCTTCTCCGTTGTCTCAACTGTGATGGTGGAATCGTTGTTGCTGAATTTGATTGCATTATCAATGAGATTGTACAGCACCTGCTGGATTTTTCCCATATCGGCGCAGACGTATAAGGTGCGCGATGCGAGGATCAGTGAAATGGAAATCCGTTTTTTTGTGCAGGTTCCCTCAAACGAAGCGGCGGTATCCTTGATGACGGCGTTGATGTCAAACGAGGTCAGATCGAGCATATTCCCTTTATCGTCGATGTCGTTCAGCGTCAGCAGGCTCTGCGTCAGCTTGTGCAGCCGTTCTGTCTCAAACAGAACGATTTTCAGATATTTTTCCTGCATTTCCGGCGGAATCGTTCCGTCGAGGATTGCCTCCACATAGCCTTTGATCGAGGTCAGCGGTGAGCGGAAGTCGTGAGAGACGTTCGCCACAAATTTCCGCTGGTATTCGCCGGTCTTGTTCAGCTCGCCGGACATGTAGTTCAGCGTGGAAGCGAGATACCCCATCTCATCGTGAGATTTAACATCAATTTTGTGGGTCAGGTTGCCGGAGGCATACTCCTTTGCACCGTTGATGATCTTTTTCAGCGGCCGGTACACGACGAGGGAGAAAAAGATCAGAATCACAAACGAGAGTCCGAACACGAGCAGGAACAGAAAATCAATCCGTGCCAGCAGACTTTCCCTCTGCTGATAGACGTCCTGCAGCGGAAGGTGGATGGCGACATAGCCATTGATCCGGAAATCGGAGGTGACGGGAACCATGACGCTCAGCATTTTGTCTTCGAAATAGCCGAAAAACGTTCCCGTGCTGTAATACTCGCTGCCGAGCGCAACCGGATCAAAACCGTCGATGATCTCCGGGTTTTCCTCATCGAGTGCAGCTGCCGTGTTCAGCAGAATTTCCCCGTCTGCGCTGATGAGCCAGATCTGGGAATTGTGATAGGAAGCCAGTGCACTGAGCGAATTGTAAAGATCCGTCAGGGAACGCTCACTGTGGTAATAAAGGTCGCCCTGTTTGGAAGCGATCTGCGTGGCCTCCCGGTACAGACTGGTGCTCGCGCTGGAGACCAGACTGTCCTCCACCATGCGGGAGCCGACCGTTGAGATCAGCGTAAAGCCGGCAATGGCGAGAATGACATAAATGAGAATTAATTTCCGGTAAAGCGTGCGTCGCATTATTTTTTAACCTCAAACTTGTAACCGATGCCCCAGACCGTCGTGATGGCCCAGGAGGCATGGTCCTTGATTTTTTCGCGGAGACGTTTGATATGAACGTCTACCGTGCGGGTATCGCCGATGTACTCATAGCCCCAGATATGGTCGAGGAGCTGTTCTCGCGTAAAGACCTGGTTTGGTGAGGAAGCAAGGAAGTAGAGAAGCTCCAGTTCCTTCGGCGGCATATCGACGGTGCGGCCCTGGTAAATGACGGAATAGTTCGTCTGGTTGATGATAAGATCCGGGTACTCGACACATTTTCCTGCGGTCGCGGACACCGGGATCGTGCGTGATGGCTGAAATCTCCGCAGCACTGCTTTCACACGGGCAACGAGTTCCTTGGAATCAAATGGTTTGATGATGTAGTCATCCGCGCCGAGTTCCAGGCCGAGGACTTTGTCGAACACCTCGCCCTTTGCCGAGAGCATGATGATCGGAACATCGGAATCGTGCCGGATTTCGCGGCAGACCTGGTAGCCGTCCATGCCGGGCAGCATCAGGTCGAGCAGAATCAGGTTCGGCTGGAAGGAGTGAAACTCCCGGACAGCCTCTTCTCCATCGTTTACAATTTTTGTGTCATAGCATTCCTTGGTCAGATAGAGAGAAATCAGTTCTGCGATATTGTTATCGTCATCGACGATCAGAATTTTCTGTTTGGAAGCCATAAAAGATTCTCCTTCACTGGGGACAGGACGGAACCGCATACAGTATGCGTTCCGTCCCATATTTTCCTGAGTTTTTATTTCTTAAACGTAACAATCGTAACGCCGGCATCGCCCTCGCCAAATTCCGCTAAATGGAAGTCCGCTACGTGTTTCTGGCGGCGCAGATAATTGTGAATGCCTTTCCGCAGTGCGCCCGTTCCTTTTCCGTGGACAACGCGGACACTCGGCAGATGGGAGAGATAAGCGTCATCGAGATATTTGTCGAGTTCGGCAACCGCTTCATCCACCGTTTTTCCGAGCAGATTGATCTCGGTAGAAATCGTGGCAGCCTTGGAAAGCTTCGATTTTCCGCTGCTTGTGCGGGAGATGGACGGGCCGGTGATGACAGCCTCGTCGATCAGCACAAGGTCGGAGATATGCACTTTGGTCCGCATGATACCCATCTGGACGAAGAGATTTCCCTTCGAATCCGGGCGGGTGCTGACAGTACCTTTGAGATTCATGCTTAAGACTTTGACGGCATCGCGAGATGAAGATCCTGCGGGCGGAGATTTCCGGTGCGCTTCGGCACTTCCTTCGCCTTTTTCTTATCGAGCTTGTTCATTTTTTCACGCAGAGCGGTACGTTTCTGCTCCATTTCGCGGACGGAAACATTCTCTTTTCCAAATTTCTGGAAATCGCGCATCGTCTGGTCGGCGTATTCCTTCGCCTCGCGGAGAATTCTCTGTGCCTCCTCGGTTGCATTGGAGATCATCTTTTCTTTTCTTGCGTCGATCTGTTCCTGATTCTTGGCAAGGCTCTGCTTCAGGGATTCGACTTCCGCGCGGGTGCGGGCAAGCTCTTCTTTTTCGCGTTCCAGCGTGATCCGGTTCTGCTCGAGAGTGGTCAGAACGTCTTCAAACGATTCATCCTGCTCGCTGATTTCGTCTTTTGCCTTGTTGATGATGTAGTCCGGCAGGCCGAGTTTGCTGGAAATCGCAAACGCATTACTCTTTCCAGGAACGCCGACGAGCAGGCGGTATGTCGGGCTTAAAGTCTCGACATCGAATTCACAGCAGGCATTCTCCACGCCCGGTGTGGATAAGGCATAGATTTTCAGTTCACTGTAGTGTGTCGTTGCCATGGTGCGGATGCCGCGCTCGTGGAGCGTAGAGAGGATCGCGATGGCAAGCGCCGCGCCCTCTGTCGGGTCGGTACCGGCGCCGAGCTCATCGAACAGGACGAGGGAATTGCGGTCTGCCTTGTCGAGGAAGGAAACCACATTCGTCATGTGGGAGGAGAAGGTACTCAACGACTGCTCGATGCTCTGCTCATCACCGATATCGGCGTAAACCTCGTCGAAAACGGAAAGGGAGGAGCGGTCGAGTGCCGGAATGTGAAGTCCGGACTGGCCCATCAGTGTTAAGAGTCCGACCGTCTTTAAGGAAACCGTTTTACCGCCGGTATTCGGTCCTGTGACGATCAGAAGGTCGAAATCTTCGCCGAGCGACAGATCAATCGGAACGACTTTTTTCGCATTGATCAGCGGGTGGCGTGCCTTGCGCAGGTGGATTTTACCTTCGGTGTTGAAGATCGGCTCATTGGCGTTCTGCTCCATTGCAAGAGCGGCGCGCGCGAAGATGAAGTCAAGCTCTACCATGTTTTCGAGGTCGTAACGGATCTCATCGCGGTGCAGGTCTGCCTGGGCACTCAACGTAGAGAGGATGACCTCGATTTCTTTTGCTTCTTCAATTTCCAGCTCACGGATATCGTTGTTCAGTTTGACAACGGCCATCGGCTCGACAAAGAAGGTGGAACCGGTCGAGGACTGGTCATGTACCATGCCAGGAACCTGGCCTTTGTACTCGGATTTGATCGGGATACAGTAGCGGCCGTCGCGCATCGTGATGACGGCATCCTGCAGATACGTGCGGTAGGAACCGTTGACGAGCGAGATTAACTGGCTGTGGATTTTTTCCTCACACGATTTGATGGAACGACGGATGCGGCGTAGATTCGGGCTTGCATCATCGCTGATTTCATCCTCGGAGAGAATACAGCGGCGGATTTCCGTGGAAAGCAGCGTCAGAGGCTCCAGTGTTTCGAAGAGATCTTCGAGGCTGTCCGGCGTCTGGTCCGCATTTTCGCGGCGGCCGTACGCTTTGACGCGTGCCGTGTTTTCCAGAAGTGCGGCGGTCTGCAGAAGCTCCGTGATGTTCATGGAGCTGCCGATTTCGAGACGCTTTAATGCGCCGCGGATATCTTTGGCATCACCAAAGGAAATGTGGCCTTTTTTAAAGAGCCGGGTGAGCGCGTCGTGTGTTTCGTGCTGCATCCGTGTAATCTGGGAAAGGGAAGAGGAAGGAACGAGTTCCAGACATTTCTTCCGGCCCAGCGGAGAACTGGCATACGAAGCCAGTTGTTCGATAATTTTGTCGTATTCGAGCGTTTTTAATGCTTTCTGATTCATAATACTTACCTTTTCGTAATTCATAATTCAGTCATTGTCTACAGATAACGCGGTATTTTTGATGCAATACCGCACGGATCTGATGTTACAGTTCACAGGTACCCTGCGAACTGTAACATTCGCAGCCCTCATTTAAAGTTTTGCTTCGCAAAAGGAGGGCTGCTCACACCTGAATCACTTTCTTACGCAGCGAAACAGCAAGTGTTTCACTGCTGAGTGAACAGTAGCGATCTGATTATATATCTGCACGGGAAGTACAGACCGGAAGTGGAATGTGGGTCACAGGTTTTTCCACTCCCCCAATTATACCTTAAAAAAGAAAAGAAAGAAACCCCAAGAACGAGAAAATGCAGGATGTTGCGCAAATGAGAAAAAAATGTAACAGTCTTCATAAAATGTTCATATCTATCTGGTAAAGTTTTTTATATATGTGAAGATTGCGGAAGCGCATATGCGCAGAGCAGTTCGGTATGGAATACAGATGTATGGAGAAAGAAATGTATGGAAAATGACCCAAAACCTTACAAATTCATGAAAGAGAGCATCAAAAAGCAGCCGCCCGACTGGAAAAAGATTGTTCTTCTGATTGCCGGATGGCTGGCACTTGCGGCGCTTGGCGGTCTGGTTGCGGCCGCGGTATTTGCGGTGACAGAGCCAAAGATTGCAGAAGCAGTTACCAGGGAAGAGCTGCCGGCGAAAGTGGATATCCCGGGAGATGAGGATCCAAACAGCGGACAGGAGCCGGATGAGACAATTACCGCATCTTCGGCGAGTGCGTCGGTAGACAGCAGCGGCTCCGGTTCGGAAATCAGCAGTTCTACAGTGGATAGCAGTACTTCAGAAAGCAGTGTATCCGAAAGTACGGTTTCCGAAAGCACAGAGGAGAATGGAGCGGCAGAGGGAACGGAAAGCAGCACTTCCGAAGAGCCGGAGGAGGGCAGCGAGGTTTCCAGTGTCGATGGGGAAACGGATGCGGAGGAAAAGAACAGCAGCCTGAAAAATTATGAAGCGCTCTACCAGGATATGCTGGAAGTAACGGAAAAACCAAAACGAGCGCTGGTTACCGTCATCGGCATTACCAATCAGATGGACTATTTTAACCAGAACTATGAAAACCAGCAGCAGATTTCCGGTCTGATTGTTGCGGACAACGGGCAGGATCTCTTTATTCTGACGGAATACCGCATCGTGGAAAATGTGGAGCGGATTCAGGTCACCTTCTGGGACGAGACGATGGTGGATGCCACATACCAGCGCCACGATCCGAGCACCGGCCTTACGATTGTGAAGGTGGATGAATCGAAGCTGGATGAGGAAACACGGGACGGTCTTGCGGTTGCGCCGCTCGGCAGTTCGTATCTCGTCAGCCAGGGTGACCCGGTCGTGGCTGTCGGAAGCCCGGTCGGCTACAGCAATTCGATTGCGTATGGTGTGGTGACTTCGGTTACGAACAAGATTTCCGCGCTGGACAATGAGTACAATCTGCTGACCACCGACATCCTCGGCAGCACGGACGGCAGCGGCATTCTGGTAAATCTTGACGGCGAAATCGTCGGCATTATTGCGCAGAGTTACAGTGCCAAGGGAAACAACGTGGTGACGGGCATTGCGATTTCCCAGATCAAAAAGCTGATCGAAAATCTTTCCAACAACGTGAGCCGCGCGTATATCGGCATCCGCGGACAGGATGTCACAGAAGAACTTTCCGATAAAACCGGCATTCCAAAAGGCGTTCTCATCAGCCGCGTCGCAGACGATTCTCCGGCGATGATGGCGGGCATGAAAGAGTACGATGTGATTGTAAAGGTCGGGGAGCACAAGGTTGAGACGATCAAACAGTACCATGAACAGCTTGGCAAATACAGCACAGGAGACGTGGTTACCGTGACGGCGATGCGGAAAGGCGCTGAAGGGTATGCGGAGATGACGTTTGATGTGACGATGGGGGAAGTATAAAAAACAGAGGCTTTCGGGAGCAGAAAAAGCCGGTTTTAGCCGGTGGGGCTTCCGGAAGCTTTTCTTTTCGAATGGTTTTCCACTGGCGGATGAAAAAATACGTGCATTCTGCAGGAAAATCTGGTAGAATTGGTAAGGCATGCAGGAGCACAGGCTTTGCATCATAAAAACGGCATCATAGAAACAAAAACGGAACACTGTGTCCGCATTTATTTTAGAAAAAGAGGATTTATTTTTATGAAGTATATCAACGAACTCCGGGAAGGAAACCGCATTTCCGGAATTTATCTCTGCAAACATAAACAGTCGGCTGTTACCAAAAACGGAAAACAGTACGAAAACGTGATCTTACAGGATAAAACCGGTACGATCGATGCGAAAATCTGGGATCCGAATTCTATGGGAATCCGTGAATTTGAAGCACTGGATTATGTAGATATTATGGGAGATGTTTCCAGTTTCAATGGAGCACTTCAGGTTTCCATTAAAAATGCAAGAAAAGCGGAAGAGGGCGAATATAATCCGGCGGACTATCTGCCGACGAGCCGTTACGACATCAATACGATGTATCAGGAGCTGCTCTCCTGGATCGGAACGGTGAAAAATCAGTATCTCTCCGAACTGCTGACGTATTATTTTATCCAGGATCAGGAGACCGCAAAACGGTTCCGCATGAGCTCTGCAGCAAAAAGCGTGCATCACGGATTCGTCGGCGGCCTTTTAGAGCATACGTTAAGTGTCACCCGTTTCTGCGATTTTATGGTAAAATCGTATCCGATTCTGAACCGCGATCTGCTGATTACGGCAGCAATTCTGCACGATATCGGAAAGACGAAAGAACTCTCCTTATTCCCGCAGAACGATTACACCAATGACGGACAGCTGCTCGGCCACATCATGATCGGTGCGGAGATGGTACACGATGCGGCGCAGAAGATCGACGGTTTCCCACAGGAACTCGAGAATCAGTTAAAGCACTGCATTCTGGCGCACCACGGCGAGCTGGAATACGGTTCCCCGAAAAAACCGGCAATGGTAGAGGCGGTAGCGCTGAACCTGGCGGACAATGCCGATGCCAAAATGGAAACCCTGACCGAGCTGTTTGACGCAGCGCCGGCCGGCAATGAGTGGCTTGGCTACAACCGGTTTTTTGAGTCCAACATCCGCAGAACAGGAGACTTTTCATGAACTATCAGAAAAATGATGTACTGACGGTGAAAATTGAAGATATGGGACACGACGGAGAGGGTATAGGCAAATGCGAGGGCTATACCCTCTTTGTCAAGGACACCGTCATCGGCGATCTTGCCGAGGTAAAAGTGATCAAAGCAAAGAAAAATTACGGCTACGCGCGCCTGATGCGCCTGATCGAGCCGTCCGCGCACCGCGTCGAGCCGGTCTGCCCGGTTGCACGTCCGTGCGGCGGATGCCAGTTGCAGATGCTCGACTATGCGGAGCAGCTTCGCTTTAAGGAGAAGAAAATCGCCGGAAATCTCCAGCGCATCGGCGGCATGGCGGAGATCCCGATGGAGCCGATCGTGGGGATGGAAAATCCGTTCCGCTATCGAAACAAAGCCCAGTTTCCGATCGGGCAGGATAGAAATGGAAAGCTGATTACGGGATTTTATGCGGGAAGAACGCATCAGATCATGGAAAACCGGAACTGTTATCTCGGCGTGGAGCAGAACGAGGAGATTCTGAACCGCATTCTTGCCTGGATGGAGGAGAACGGCGTTCCGGCATACAACGAGGAGACCGGCAAAGGCCTGGTGCGCCATGTGCTGATCCGGTTTGGATTTATGACGAAAGAGATTATGGTCTGTCTCGTTGTGAACGGAAAGAAACTGCCGGCCGAGGAGAAACTCATCAAATCGCTGACAGAACTCGAAGGCATGACAAGCATTACCCTAAGCGTAAACCGTGAGCGGACCAATGTGATCATGGGAAAAGAAATCCGCTGCCTGTGGGGACAGGGGTATATCACCGACTATATTGGAACCGTAAAATATCGGATCTCCCCGCTGTCCTTCTACCAGGTCAACCCGGCGCAGACGGAAAAACTGTACGGTCTTGCCCTGGAATACGCAGACCTCACCGGAAATGAGACGGTCTGGGATCTCTACTGCGGCATCGGAACGATTTCCCTGTTCCTCGCGCAGAAAGCCAAAAAAGTCTACGGTGTCGAAATCGTCCCGGAGGCAATCGCGGATGCGAAGAACAATGCGAAAATTAACGAGATCGAAAACGCTGAATTTTTCGTTGGAAAATCGGAAGAGATTCTTCCGGCCTACTACGAACAGTACGCCAAAGACCACCCGGGCGAACACGCCCACGCGGACGTCATCGTCGTCGATCCGCCGAGAAAAGGCTGCGAAGAAAACCTCCTCCACACCATGGCCAGCATGCAGCCGGACCGCATCGTGTATGTATCCTGCGATTCCGCAACGCTGGCACGAGATGTGAAGGTGCTTGGGGAGCTGGGGTATGAAGTAAAGAAAGTCCGAGGGGTTGACCAATTCCCGATGACGTGCCATGTGGAGTGCGTGGTTGCACTACATCGGGTCGATATGTAAGAATCCTTGATTTGCGCGAAGGCAACGAGGAGAGTTCCGAAGAAATAACTGGCTGTAAAGCCAGTGTTTATGCGGAATTCGACGACTGCCCGCGAGTCGGGAAGTTTGTAAAACTTCTCGACTTCCGGCACTTTGAGCGACATATGATGTTCTCACAGAGTGATAGAAAAACCTACAAAAAAGCAATTTCAGACGGTGTGAATGTCTCAGTCGTATTGGATGTGGGGTGTGGAAACACATAAAAGTACAATTAATATTTTGAAGTTATTCAATAGAATACGAAGCGTGAAAGACCGTTCATTTTCAAGTAATTGGAGATGAGCGGTCTTTTTCTGTTTGCAGATAACATTGACGTAACTGAGTAGAAGTTATTCTACCGGAAGAACGGAGGTTGTAATGGAAGAGATAAAGAGTATCAGAATAAGCGAGTTAAAGGACTTTAAGAACCATCCTTTTCATGTGCAGCAGGACATAGAGCTGTGTGCCCTTATGAAAAGTATTGAAGATGAGGGTGTGATTGTACCTTTGCTTGTAAGACCGAATCCTGACGGAGAAGGTTATGAAGTGATTGCAGGACACAGACGAAAGGCAGATGCCGGCTGGGCTGGTCTTGCGGAGGTTCCGGCAGTTATAAGAGAATTGGATGATGATCAGGCGATAGTGGCGATGGTAGATTCTGTGCGCCCGTAAGGCGTTTGGGGTGGACACCCAAGCGACGTGGGTCATTATGATTTTGTTTTGAGAAAACAATAAGAAAAATTATCAAGTGTGAAGAACACAGTCTTATCGCCAACAACTAACCTTGAATGGAAACATAAAGGGGACAACAGCACGTTTGTAAAGGCACAAGTCAACAAAGCTTCCAAGTTGCGACTGAGTGTCGAGGTGAAAGGTACTATATGAGGATGAAGCTAAACTGCTTGAAGGAAAGTCAGAGGCTAGAGCTAACCATCTCCGCACCGAAGGGAAGATGTTACGGTGATGTATTGGCAGATTAGTATTTTGCTGTCTGCAATCTGCGTGATAATCAATGCAAGCTAGCCATAGGTTCATTTGAGGATGCATCTGAAATCAAGGAAAAATTCAGAGTATTTCTCGAGGATACTCTGCATCTTGAGATGTCCGAAAAAAAGACCAAGATAACACATAGTCAAGATAAAGCAAGATTTCTTGGATATGATATCACCACCGCAAAGAACTCAGCGCTTATGCAATCATCAGGCATACAGAAATGCCTATTCAGGCGGTTGGACAGGAACAACCTGTGCCTGACGATAAGGGTGCTTCTGGGAATATGGATTACACAGAGGAGGATGTGAAGAAGTATCAGATGGATCCTGATATCAATGAGTTGCTGGATTTCAGTTTTTGCGGGGAATGACAGCAGAAGGCTACAAAACATTTATAAATGGAAGTGTTATGGCATCATTTATGGAAGGAATTGTAGCCTCAATTTTAGAAGAAAAAAGTGGTGCCGGATACGGCACGAATTGTAGCCAATTAAATACAGTTATCAGCGTAATTGAAGCCATGTATCTTTGCGAAGGTATGTGGCTTTTTCCTTTTTGCGCTGAGGATAGATTTTTTAACCAGCCCTCGTGCATTTATGCGAGGGCTAAGCCTCGCAGACGAAATACACCCATCGCACAAAACTTCGTTTTGTACTCTGTGTATTTCGCCCTTGCAGGGGGCTATCACGCCGGATACGGCGGTGGGTTCGTAAACGGACACCTATATGTCCACTCACATTGGCATTAGAAGTGAAAGAAAGAGTTGCAGGAGCAGATTGCTGTATTGGATAGAAAAGCAGGGAGGATGAAATCAGAGCTTTCAAATGTGCTTCAGGATGCAGACTATGCAAATGCTTCGGAGTTTTATACCGAGCTATTCATGGTTCGTGAGGAGAGGCAAAGGTATGAAGAGGCTTGTAAGGAATGGCAGCAGAAGTGTGTTGAGGTGGAACTTGTAGCGGTGAAGGATAGTAAGTATTTTGGGGACGTAATTCCGATTAGCAGGAATAGAGGGCGATAAAGTAAGGCGATGCTATTAGTGAATCTGATAGCATCTGTGTAACTACATAGTGACAATTTTGCATCTTCGAAGTGGTAGTCTATGCAAAATATCATCGAATTGGATGAAAAAGGAGAGAATTACCGCATCCTTTGGGGTCTGGTAAACGGAGGCAGACCGACCAGTGAGCTGCCGAGTCACCTGATGAACCATGAAGTGAAAAAAGGCGTTACCAATGTTTATCATGCACATACCACGAATGTGATCGCACTGACATTTGTACTGCCGTTGGAGGATAAAGTATTTACTAGAGAACTCTGGGAGATGGCGACCGAGTGCCCGGTTGTATTTCCTTCCGGAATCGGTGTAGTAGGATGGATGGTGCCGGGCGGCCGTGAGATCGCAGTGGCGACAAGTGCCTGATGAAAGAATATGATGTGGCAATCTGGGCGCATCACGGCATGTTCTGCTCAGGGGAAGACTTTGATCTTACATTCGGATTAATGCACACCGTAGAGAAATCCGCGGAAATCCTTGTAAAGATGCTGTCCATGAGACCGGATAAAAGACAGACAATCTCACCTCAGAAGTTCAGAGATTTGGCGAAAGATTTTAAAGTAACTTTACCGGAAAAGTTTCTATATGGCAAATAATGTACATATCACATATTTGGCGTATCAGAAGCATGAAGCATGTTTCGATATTCCATAGGCGTACATCCGTATTTCTTGCGGAACAGCTGAAAGAAAAAGCTGGTATTCTGATATCCGACGGCAAGGCTGATATCATTTGTGGAAAGTGCGGTGCTCCTTAACAATTTTGCCGCCTGAGAGAGCCGGTGTGTCTGGACCAGCTCTTTGTAAGTGGTTCCGGTATGCTGGCGTATGTAGGCAGAGAGATAGTTTGGGTGCATATTAAAAAACTCAGCTGTAGAAGAAAGGGTACAGTCCGCAAAGTTTGTTTCGATATATCGGAGTATGGTATAAATCTGATCCACAGAGGCGTGATCTAGAACCATACCGTGCTGGAACAGATTGATCATCTCGCAGGTAATCAGCGTAAAAAGACTGTCTAAAAAAGGTCCGGATGTTACGGACGGAGAATAAAATTCACAGAGAAACTGGTTGGCAAGATCTGCCAGCCGGTTTTGTTTTTGTTCCGGGGAAAAGACAATATACATGCTTTCCTGCATCGTGGTGTTCAGAGCCTCAATGAAAAAGTGTGTAAGGTAATTATCCTGAGACAGGCGTTCAAAAAAAGTACCGTTCAGATATTCGCGCGTCAGCAGAAAATTGATGATAATATCATTTTCTGAACATCTTTTGACAGAATGAGGTGCATTCTGGCTGATCAGAACCATCTGCCCGGCTTTTAGCCTGAATGTAGTCTTATTTATCGTCATTGTGCAGGAACCAGAATAAATATAACTCAACTCCAGCCACTCATGGATATGCAGAGGTACGTTTTCAAAACGATCCTGTTTTACAACAGCGAAGTTGTAATAACTCGGAAGCACTTTCTTTGAAAGAAATAAAGAACGCAGATCTTCAAGGTTCGTATCAAAACGGTAACAGGGTGTATCAAACTTACCTCTGGCAACAGGAAATTGTGAATAATCTTTCTTTACACCATTCAGACGCTGGGTTTCTTCGGTAGTGTGCTGCTTCAGAAATTGATTCAATGCAGATAATGTCATCATATATAATCTCTCCTTTTCGAGATATGAATGAACTGTGATTATAGTCATCAGCAGTTTATTTAACCTGTCTAAAATATACCATATTGGGGGCAAAGGTGTACAGAGTAATCTCGGATATTTATTAAGTTTGGTCGGTAAATCACTTATGTTTCGTTGATGTAATTTTAGTCTGTATAAAGTAAGATGTCAGTAAGAAAAGGAGGCATAGGTTAGGATGAAGATATTTTTTGCAGTAGTGGTGATTGTTTTATTATTTGTAATCGGTGCGACATTATATGTCTATAAAAAAAGTGCCATGTTTTTGCCGGCACTTCTTGGCATCTGCGGATTTCCAAAAATAAAGGAAAGCAGCTATTACGATGAAAACGGACATTTCCGTCCGGGAACGGGGGAGGACAAAGTTGGATTTTTCATGCAGCATCCGGTATTCGGCGGTTTTAAACATATGTTTTTCAATGTGGAGGACAACGTGCTGAAAGCTATTGCGCCTGTAAAGTATAAGGATTTTTTAAAGGCGCCGGGCCGTGAGGAACAATTGGATGCAGCCTTGGAATCTTTCAATTATCTAACCGGACTTGTTGAGAAAGGTCAGGCAAGGCTGGTGTCGGATCTGTATCCTGCGGAAGCAGTGAAGGGTCATCCGTACAGGTCACATCTGACGGGAATGTTTTATCAGGACAACAGGGAAAACCACTTGCCATTGTAGTTCCGGGAGGCGGATTTATCAGTAATGTAACTGATTGCGAGGGGTATCCTGTGGCGATGAAGCTGCATAAAATGGGATATTCTGTTTTCGTCGTAAGTTATCCGGTCGGCAGACAGCTGGGTGAGACAGAACAGGTAAAGCAGGGACAGGCTGCCGCGAGGGAACTGACACAAGTGATTCGATATCTGACGGAGCATCAAAAACAGTTTTCTGTAAACATGGATGATTATGCCATCTTTGGTTTTTCAGCAGGAGGACTTATGACCACGGCGTATTCATTTGCCAATTATGAGGACTGCTGCCACAAGAATCATCTGCCAAGACCGAAGGTGATCTTCCCTATGTATGGTCTGGACTGGAATATCAAAGCTTTGCAGGAGGACAAGGGACTGGCGGTATTTTCTATCGTAGGGCGGGATGATGAGTTCGGTTTTGCAAATGTGGAAGATAAACTGCCGGAATTAGAGAAGGTACTGGGCAAAGAAAATGTGTCGGTCAGAATCGTTGACGGACTGGGACATGGATTTGGAATAGGAAATGAAACAAAAGTGAAAAACTGGCTTCAGGAAGCAGTCATCTTCTGGGAAGCCCACAGATAGGAACAGATAAGAATTTATTTAAGGAGGATTTCATAATGAGCAGAAACCTGAAAGAATTGATCAGACAGATGACACTGGAGGAAAAAGCAGGACTATGTTCGGGAGCGGATTTCTGGAACACGATGGGAATCGAAAGGTTAGGGATTCCTTCCGTTATGATGACAGACGGCCCGCACGGCTTGCGCAAACAGGAAGGCGCGGCAGATCATCTCGGCCTGAATAAAAGTGTGAATGCAGTCTGCTTTCCGGCAGCCTGCGCCACGGCATCCAGCTTTGACGTGGAACTGATGGAATGTATGGGACAGATCCTTGGGGACGAGTGTCAGGCTGAGAACGTGGGCATGCTCCTCGGCCCTGCAGTTAATATCAAACGCAGTCCTCTCTGCGGAAGGAATTTTGAATATATGTCCGAAGATCCATATCTGACAGGAAAGATGGCGTCAGCATATATCCGGGGCGTACAGTCGAAAGGCATCGGAACCAGTATGAAACACTTCGCCGCGAATAATCAGGAAACAGACCGTATGCAGATATCGTCGGAAGTATCGGAACGGGCTTTCCGGGAAATTTATCTGCCGGCTTTTGAGGAGGCGGTGAAGAAAGCGCAGCCAAAGACTGTGATGTGCAGCTACAATAAGATCAACGGAGTATTTTCTTCAGAGAATAAGAAGCTTCTGACAGATATCCTGCGGGATGAGTGGGGATTTGAAGGATATGTGGTCAGTGACTGGGGAGCTGTAAATGACCGGGTGAAAGGACTGAAAGCCGGTCTTGACTTGGAGATGCCGGGATCAGGAGGATATAATACAAGAAAGATTATTCAGGCAGTGGAGAATGGAGAACTGGAGGAAGAAATTCTTGACAGAACGGTGGAACGCATACTGAAAGTAGTCTTCTCCTACACAGATAACAGGAAAGCGGAGACTGTATTTGACAGGGAAAAGGATCACAAAGCAGCGGCAGATATCGAAACAGAGTGCGCCGTACTTCTGGAAAACAGGGGAGTGCTGCCGCTGAAAAAAGAACAGAAAGTAGTCTATATCGGGGAATTTGCAAAGAAACCGCGATACCAGGGCGGGGGATCGAGTCACATCAATACGGACAGCGTAGTGTCGGCTCTGGAAACTGCGGTGAGAAAAGGCAGGGCAGTGGAGTACGTGAAAGGCTTCTCGTCAGAGCGTGACGAGATGACAGAAGAGGATCTGAAACAGGCGTGTGAAGCGGCAGCGGGCGCAGATGTAGTTGTAATCTTTGCCGGACTGCCGGACAGCTTTGAGTCGGAAGGATATGACAGAACATCCATGGAACTGCCAAAGTGTCAGAATCGCCTTATAGAGGCTGTGGCTGAGATACAGAAAAATGTGGTAGTGGTTCTTCATAACGGAAGTCCCGTAGAAACTCCATGGGCGGAGTCTGTAAATGCCATTCTGGAGATGTATCTGGGAGGAGAAGGCATTGGGGAGGCCAGCGACCGGCTGTTATTTGGGGAGGCAAATCCAGGAGGACGTCTGGCGGAGACGTTCCCATATCGTCTGGAAGACAACCCGAGTTACCTGAATTTCCCTGGAGACGGCAGGACTGTTCTCTATGGAGAAGATATCTTTGTCGGATACCGTTACTATGATGCGAAGAAAGTACCGGTGCGCTGGGCATTCGGCCATGGACTGTCATATACGGAATTCAGCTACAGCAATATGAAACTCTCTTCTGCGGAAATGAAAGATGGAGATATTCTGAAGGTGAGCATTGATGTGGAGAATACAGGGAAGAGGGCAGGAAGTGAAGTGGTTCAACTCTATGTCAGTGACAAGGACAGCACGGTGCCAAGAGCAGTGAAAGAACTAAAAGGGTTTGCGAAAGTATTTCTGAATCCGGGTGAGAAGAAGACGGTTACAATGGAACTTTGCGCGAGAGATTTTGCTTACTACGAGACAAAGATTCACGACTGGTACACTCCGTCAGGTACATATGAGATCCAGATCGGGCATGCCAGCGATGAGATCAGAGAGGCTGCAGAACTTACATTTACTACTGATGTGCTGCTGCCGTTCACTGTGGATATGACCACTACAATGGGGGAATTGATGAACCACCCGAAGACAGCAGGGAAAATGATGGAGTATCTTGAGGGGATATCACAGGGAGAAGAACCTAAGAAAGAAGATGGGGAGGTACAGCTTGTGACTCCGGAAATTATTGCGCAGATGCCGCTGAAATCATTTTTAAGCGTTATTCCGGGCGAAGCGATCGAGCAGATGATCGTGGAGTTAAATGCTCTGTGTCAGTAGTGGGAGGAACGGTTGGCTTATTATTGGATGAAAAAGTATCAGCATGAAAATGAGGAAGAATTATGGGCAAGATTTATGCGGCAAAAACAAATCATATCACAAACCCTTTAGGGTTTTATCTGAAACCGTTGGTATTTTCATGGAAAGTGAAAGGCGGCAGAGGACAGGAACAGAAACATGCAAGGATTGTGATCAGCAAGAACAAAACCTTTACAGATATCTGTCACGACACGGGGGAGGCAGAGCTGGACAGTCTCTCTGCAAGAGTGGAATTTGAACCGCAGCCGTATACAAGATATTACTGGAAAGTTATTGTGACAACAGATGCAGAGGAAGTGATCGAATCAGACACGCAGTTCTTTGAGACCGCCAAAATGGATGAACCGTGGACGGGCAGGTGGATTACCTGTGACAGCAGTCAGGAACGGCATCCGATTTTCTCAAAGAGGATTCGTCCGGCAAAAGAAGTGAAAAGCGCAAGACTGTACATTTGCGGCCTGGGATTGTATGAGGCATATTTCTTGGGGAAAATAAAGAAAATCCTAAGAAAATCGGTGAAGAGTATCTGACTCCGTACTGCAATAATTATGACCGGTGGATCCAGTATCAGACGTATGACATCACAGAACAGGCAGAACGAGGAGGTGTGCTGTCTGTTCTTCTCGGAAACGGTTGGTATAAAGGCAGGTTCGGTTTCAATGATCCGGAGCGGGAAGCATATTACGGTGACGAGTGGAAGCTGATTGCGGAGATTCACATAGAGTACAAAGACGGAACGAAAGATGTGATCAGTTCTGATGAAACCTGGTCAGTTACAAGAAGCAATTTGTGGTTTTCCAATATCTATGACGGTGAGAGAAGAGATGATACGCTGCCGCCGGTAGAGGAGTCTCCTGCGCGGATCGCAAAGGTTCCGAAAGGCCGGCTTATGGAACGGTTATCTCTTCCAGTTAAGGTACAGGAGGAGATGAAGCCGGCAGAGCTGATCCATACTCCTGCCGGAGAAGAGGTATTTGATCTGGGGCAGGAGATCACGGGGATCTTCCGGCTGCGGGTGCATGAGCCGGCGGGGACAACTATCAGGATTCAGACGGGCGAGGTGCTTCAGGACGGATGTTTCTACAACGAGAATTTAAGAACTGCACTTTCGGAGTACATTTATGTTTCTGATGGTACAGAAAAGGTGATTACGCCTCATTTTACATACTATGGTTATCGATATGTGAAAGTGACCGGGGTTAGGGACCTTTCGTGTGAGGATTTTACGGCGCTTGTTCTTTACAGTGATTATGAGAGCATCGGGGCAATCGAGACAGGGAATGATCTTGTGAACAAATTAATCTCCAATATCGAATGGGGAATGAAAGGGAACTTTCTGGATGTGCCTACAGACTGTCCCCAAAGAGATGAGAGGATGGGCTGGACAGGAGATACACAGGTATTTTCCGCGACTGCAAGCTATCTGGCTGATACCTATGCGTTTTACCGAAAATATTTATACGACCTGTATCAGGAACAGCTTCTGGCGGGCGGAATGGTTCCGGAGATTGTCCCCACATTCGGACCGACAAAATGTTCCTGCGCATGGGGAGACGCCGCATGTATCATCCCCTGGAACGTATATTTGTTCAGCGGGGACAAAACAATACTCGAAAACCAAATTGAGAGCATGAAAGCGTGGGTCGATTATATCCGGAGAATTGATGGAGACCATCATGGATGGAGACAGGTTTTCCATTATGGTGACTGGCTTGCTCTTGACCGTACAGGTGCCGCTGCGAACAGCGTGTATGGAGCGACTGATGAAGCATACATTGCAGACATCTACTACGCGGCAAGTGCACAGATTGTTGCAAAAGCAGCAGAGGTGCTTGGACTGGAAGAAACGAGACAGGAGTATCAGAAAATCGCAGACCGTCAGTGGCAGGTCGTGAAAGAAGAATATTTTACTGCTACAGGCAGATGTGCGGTGAAGACGCAGACAGGGCTTATTCTTGCACTGAAATATCATCTGTCTGAAAATGAAGAACTGACAAAGCAGATGCTGCAAAAGCTTCTCAGGGATAATAAAAATAAATTAAATACCGGGTTTGTAGGAACCCCGCTTCTGTGCAATGTCCTGACTGATCATGGAATGACAGACGCGGCATACCGGCTGCTTCTGAATAAGGAATACCCGGGCTGGCTCCATGAAGTGAAGCTGGGAGCAACAACGGTGTGGGAGCGTTGGAATTCACTGGATGAGAGCGGACATGTCTCCAGCACGGGGATGAACAGTCTAAATCATTATTCTTACGGCGCTGTATTGGAGTGGATCTTCCGTCATGCGGCCGGGATTGATGTGACGGAACAGAACCCGGGAGGCAGGGTGATGCGGATCAGCCCGAAAGTGAATAATGGACTGAAATATGTAAAAGCTGTTTATGATTCGGCAAGCGGATGCTATCAGTGCGGCTGGGAGATATCAGAGGATAATAAAATCACGGTCACTGTTACGGTTCCGTTCGGCGGAAGTGCAGAAGTGGTTCTTCCATATGCGTCGGAATCTGTATATGAAGATAAAGAAAATCCATTATTTGAAGAGGTGGAAAATGGAATCTGCCGTGTGAGAGCCGGAGAATATGAAGTCGCTTATGAGGCGTCACAGCCTTTAAAGAAGAAATACAGCATAGACTCGACAATGGAAGAACTGCTGAACCATCCGGATATCCGCGCGTTTCTTTCTCAAATGATGGAAGTGGATATGATCCCCGATATTGCATATGGGCTTTCGCTTAGAGATGTCGCGAAAACATTCGCAGGAGAGATAAAAAAAGATGAGGCGCAGATGCTGGATGCGGCACTGGCAAAATTCTAATCAGGAGGGTTGCTATGGAGCTTATAAGGCTTAAAGTAAACAGTCAATATAGACCATGCGTGGACGAAGCACCTTATTTTTCATGGGTAATCACTAGTGATGAAAAGAATGTGATGCAGACATCCTATCATATCACAGTGAAAAATATGGACGAAGTAATGTGGGATTCTGGAATGGTAGAAAGTGATAAAAGTATTTTTGTGGAGTACTCCGGGAAACCATTACAAAGTCTCAGTGACTACAACTGGACAGTGGAAGTGACAGTTAATAACGGAGAAAAGGCGGCGGCATCCTCATCCTTTGAGACAGGATTTATGAAGAAAGAATGGACGGCCGAGTGGGTGAAATCTCCGTTTCCTATGAAAAAGGTAAAACCCGGAACCGGCGGGCAGAACCCGGCAGAATATTTTCGCAAAGAATTTGATGCACGAGACGGCATAAAACGAGCGCGCGTTTATGCCACCTGTCACGGAGCATATCAGCTCAGCATGAACGGAATGCGTCCGGATGACAGAGAGTTTGCGCCGGAATTTACCGTCTATTCTAAATATCTGTGCTACCAGACTTATGATGTGACCCCGTTTTTGAGAGAGGGAGGAAATGTCATAGGAATGCTGGTGGGGGACGGCTGGTATGACAGCGCGAACTTTAAACCGAGAAGCAGGAAGTTTAAAGCCGAACATTCTGTGTTATTTCAGATAAAGATTGATTATGAAGACGGAACGAGTGAAATGGTGCTGTCAGATGATACGGTGAAAGTTTCAGAAAGTCCGATTCGTTCATCAGATCTGTTTGCAGGTGAACTCTATGACGCACGGATGGAACAGGAAAACTGGAACTGCTGCGGATTCGATGACAGCAGCTGGAAAACCGGTATTCCATGCGGAAAAATTTACGTGAACCTGGTGGCTCAGTACGGGGAACCGGTGCGCCCGGTAAAAGAAGTGCCGGCAGTAGGAATGACAGTTAGCCCGAAAGGCGAGACGATCATTGACTTTGGACAGAACTTGGCAGGTGTTCTGCGGGTAAAAAGCAAACTGCCGGCCGGAACAAAAATGGTATTAGATCATTTTGAAACTCTTGATCAATATGGAAACTATTTCAACAATATTTTCATGTCAGAGAAAACAGGGCACAAGCAAAGTGATATTTATATCTCAAACGGGAAATTCACAGAATACATACCGCATTTTACATATCATGGATTCCGCTATGTGAGAGTGACATGCGATCAGCCGGTGAGCCCGGAGGATTTCACAGCGATTGTCCTGTCTTCTGACAATGAGGATCTGGGAACATTTGAGACGTCCAACGAAGATATAAACCGGCTTTACGAAAATACAAGATGGTCTCAGCGGTCGAATCTGTTTTCAATCCCCACGGACTGCCCGCAGAGAGAAAAAGGCGGATGGACCGGAGATATCCAGATTTATGCAAGAACAGCCATGCTCAACGAAAATGTAACCCCATTTCTGACAAGATGGCTGCGTAATATGACCTTCAGTCAGCAGAAAAATGGGGCAATCCCCAATGTGATCCCCCTTACCGGAATCTATGAATTACTGGAGAAACTGAATCGGATCGTATACCGCAATTTTGAACCGGTGGGAGAAGCAGGATGGGGAGATGCCGCCTGTATCGTACCGTGGAGCATGTATCAGCTTACAGGAAATATCAGGATACTGAGAGAGCAGTATGACACAATGAAAAAGTGGTGCGACTATATCATCAACACTGCAAAGAAGCGTAGAGGCAAGATGAAACATCCAAAAGAAATTGACCAGTATCTGTGGAATACAGGACATCAGTACGGGGAGTGGCTCATACCGAGCCAGACAGTAGACGGAGCAGACCAAAGCGCTGCAAAACTTATCAATACTTCTACATACTGCGCGCCAATTTTTGGATGGAATTCCTGCCGGATCATGGCAGATACGGCAGCACTCCTCGGGCATACATCAGACGAATTATACTATGATGACATTGCGTCCAGAATGAAATCTGCCATTCAAAAAGGACTGATCGATGATGATGGGAAGATGCCTCTTGATTTTATGGGCAGTTATGTGCTGGCAATCGCATTTGATCTTGCTCCTGAAAGGAAGAAAAAAAGTATCGCCGGACATTTGATCCGCAAGATAGAAGAAAACGGGGATTGTCTGGATACAGGGTTCCTGACGACGCCGTATCTGCTGGATGCGCTCTGTAAGATCGGCAGGATGGACAAGGCATATAAAATCCTGCTCCAGACAAAGTGCCCGTCATGGCTTTATGAGGTGAAGCAGGGAGCGACAACAATCTGGGAAAATTACATTTCTTACAAGGAGGACGGGTCTCCGGTTATGACAAGCCTGAACCACTATGCCTTTGGATGCGTGGACGACTGGATGTTCCGGAAGATAAGCGGCATTGATATGGCTGCTCCCGGATTTAAGGAGATTGTAATCGCACCGGAGCCGGACAATGCGTTTACCAGTGTAAAACGTACTTATATAAGTGAGTACGGGGAAATCGCAGTCAGGTGGAGTATGGACGAAGGGAAATTTAAGCTGAAAGTAAAAATCCCCTGCAACACGACTGCCGTTGTAAAGATGCCGGATGGCAGATTATACAAGGTAGGAAGCGGAATGTATCAGTTTGAATAAAGAATCAAAGAAAACAAAATGACAGTATTTGCGAGAACTGACCGGTAAATACAGACGGTTAGTTCTCTTAATATGAAAGTTGAAAATAATAAGGAGTTAGGGATTATGAAAAAGAAAATATTGAAGATTATCTTAAGTATCGTTTTAATTCTGATTCTGGCTGTGGGAATCGGCCTGACATATTTAGTAGGAGCAGCAGGCGGTGGAGGACCGTTTGATTTTGTCTGGAAGAACAAACTGAAAAAAATGCCGGGAAACGCAGAAAAATACAGTCTGGAAAATATAGAACCGTTAGAAAACAGCCCTCTTGAAGGGAAGCGTATCTGCTACCTTGGATCATCTGTAACCTTAGGTCTGTACTCAAT
The DNA here is from genome assembly GCF_003460685.1 of Blautia sp. OF03-13. Lineage (NCBI taxonomy): Bacteria > Bacillati > Bacillota > Clostridia > Lachnospirales > Lachnospiraceae > Blautia > Blautia sp. OF03-13. The sequence continues at coordinate 141,297 of NZ_QTVR01000009.1, forward strand.
GGATGTTTCTTTCGCAGATTATATCTCTTACAGAAATGGCTGTGAGTATGTAAAAGAAGCTGTAAGCGGTACTACTTTAGTGGATAACGGAAAGACGTCTTATATCCAAAGGATGAAAAATAATATCGGTACAGATGAGAAATTCGATGCATTTGTCTGTCAGCTTTCCACGAATGACGCGTCGAAGGAAATGCCGATGGGAGAAATCAGCAGTTCAGAAAATCTGGAGGATTTTGATACACAGACGATAACAGGAGCAATGGAATATATCATTGTATATGCAAAGCAGACATGGAATTGTCCCGTGATCTTTTATACCGGAACAAAATATGACAGTAAACAGTATCAGCAGATGGTAGATGTATTGTTTGAGCTTCAGGATAAATATGGAATAGGCGTGATCGACCTTTGGAATGACGAGGAGATGAATGACGTTTCTGAAAAAGAATATGAAGTTTATATGGCAGATCCGGTTCATCCGACGCAGGCAGGATATCTGGAATGGTGGACGCCTAAGATGGAAGAATACTTATATCAGTTTTTAGAAAGATGATTATTATATTAAGTTTCGTCGGTAAACTGCTTATATATCGTTGGTGATTTGCCCTTTGGAATTATTTATAATTGAATCAAACAATGAAAGGACGGATAACGAAATGGAAAATTCAGTTACAAAAAGAGAAAAAATCAGTTATGGTTTGTATTTTATGGGACAGAATGTATTCTATGGACTGGTAGGATATATGACTACATATTTTACAGATATCGGCATAACGGCAGCATTGGTTGCGATCGTGGCGCTTATCACGAAAGTGTGGGATGCCATCAACGATCCGATCTTCGGTATGATCATGGATAAGGTGAATTTTAAGAAAGGGAAATTCCTGCCGTGGCTTCGAATATCTGTCATAGCGATTCCGGTGGCAACTATTCTTCTTTTTATAATACCTACCGGGATTTCCATGACGGCTAAAATCATATGGGCAACACTTGCTTATATGTTATGGGATACAGCCTATACCCTTTGCGATGTACCGATTTTTGGTATTGTTACCACGATGACAATAGACCAGAAGGAACGTGTTTCACTAAACAGCATAGGAAGATTGTTTGCTATTTTTGCAGGTATTGTTACAGGAATTGCCCTGCCGTTGGTACGGCAGCGGTTAGGCGGCTGGTCAACAACAGTAATTGTGTTATCTCTTTTGTCATGTGTTATGATGATTCCGATTTGTCTGTTCGCAAGGGAGAGAGTAATTGAAAAAGAAAGAGTCCAGAATGACGGGGCAGAAGAAAGTTATACATTGCGAGATATGGTAGAATGTCTGCGGAAGAACAAATATTTATTGCTTTTCTTTGCGGCTCCGCTCATCAGCAGCCTGCTTAATGTTGGTGCAAATTGGGGCTTATACGTTGCCCGGTACTGCCTTGGCGGTGAAGAAGCTGCCTCATATGTTTCGATGGCGGTAATTATTCCGACCTTAATCGGTGCGGTTATGGCAGTAGAATTATGCAAAAAATATGATAAATTTAAAGTCTTCTATATTTCATATATTTTCGCGTTACTTCTGGGAATTGTAAGATTCATAGCCGGGTATGAGAATATGATGGTGTATGTGATTTTAAATGCCTTAGGAGGAATTCCGCTGGGAATAGCAGTTATACTGCAGTATCAGTTTACGCCGGACTGCTACGAGTATGGACAGTACAAGACAGGATTAAAAATGCGTGGTGTAACGTTTGCGGCGCAGACATTTTTTACAAAATTAAGTGGAGCGATCGCAACAGCAGTCAGTGTGTTTGCGTTAACTATAATCGGCTTCCGAGAGGGAGAAGGCGTTGTTCAGGCGGCAGGATTTGCCGATAAATTATGGACATTCAGCTGTCTTGGCAGCATTATCGGGGGTATTTGCACTCTGCTTATACTTCGTCTTTACAAGCTTAATGACCATGATGTCCAGCTGATGGCAAAATGCAATAATGGTGAGATCAGCCGTGAAGAAGCAGAGGCACAGATGATCAATCAGTATTAAGAAAAGAAAGGAGGACTTTTGCGATGGACAGAATAAAGGAACTGATTTCAAAAATGACGCTGGAAGAGAAGGCAAGTCTCTGCTCGGGCGCTGATAACTGGCATACGAAAGAAATCAAACGACTGAACATTCCGTCAGTTATGATGGTGGACGGCCCTCACGGACTGAGAAAGCAGGAAGGGGAAACGGATCATCTGGGATTGAATGAAAGTGTGAAGGCCGTTTGTTTCCCGGCAGCCTGTGCAACAGCCTCCAGCTTTGATGTTGACCTGATGGAACGGATGGGAGAGACGCTGGGAGCGGAGTGTCAGGCCGAGAATGTAAGCATACTGCTTGGCCCGGCGGTGAATATTAAAAGGAGCCCGTTATGTGGGCGGAACTTTGAGTATCTGTCGGAGGATCCATATCTGGCAGGTAGGATGGCATCGGCATATATCCGCGGAGTACAGAGTCAGGGCGTGGGGACAAGCATTAAGCACTTCGCACTGAATAACCAGGAAACACTCCGTATGACGATATCTTCCGAAGTGTCAGAACGTGCGCTCAGGGAAATCTACCTGCCTGCGTTTGAGGAAGCGGTGAAAGAATCAGCTCCAAGAACCGTCATGTGTAGCTACAACAAAATAAATGGAGAATATGCTTCGGAAAACAGATATCTTCTGACAGATATCCTGAGAAAAGAATGGGGATACAAAGGCTGCGTCGTCAGTGACTGGGGCGCTGTAAATAACCGTGTGAAAGGACTGCAGGCCGGACTGGATCTGGAGATGCCTTATTCCGGAGGATACAATGACAGACAGATTGTGAAAGCAGTACAGGAGGGAAGACTGGACGAAGCTGTGCTGGATGAAGCGGTGGAGCGGGTATTGAATGTTGTGTTTGCCGGTGAAGAGCAGCATCGTCCGGAAGATATATCTGATAAGGAAACAGATCATAAAAAAGCAGCTGATATTGAGACGGAATGTGCGGTCCTGCTGGAAAATAACGGTATACTTCCGCTGAATACAGACAGAAAGGTTGCCTATATAGGGGAATTTGCCGAAAAGCCGCGGTATCAGGGCGGCGGCTCCAGCCATATCAATCCGTTCAGGGTTGTTTCGGCATTGGATGCTGCCGGAGAAAAAGGGCGTAGCGTGACTTATGCAAAAGGATTTTCTAACGAAAATGACTCGATGACGGAACAAGAGCTGGAAAAAGCGCTTCGGACTGCTGCAGAAGCAGACGTCGCGGTAATCTTTGCCGGGCTGCCTGAGATATTTGAGTCGGAAGGGTATGACAGAACATCCATGAAGCTGCCAAAATGCCAGGACCGGCTGATCGAAGAAGTGTTGAAAGTACAGCCTAATGTTGTAGTGGTACTCCACAATGGAAGTCCGGTAGAACTGCCATGGGCAGACCGGGTAAGCGCGATCCTTGAAATGTATCTAGGAGGTCAGGGCGTTGGCGAAGCCTGCGACCGGCTGTTATTCGGGGAAGCAAATCCGTCCGGCAGGCTGGCAGAGACATTCCCGTACCGGCTGGAAGATAATCCGAGCTTCCTTCATTTTCCGGGAAATGGAAAGCGGGTGTTATATGGCGAGGATATCTTTGTCGGATACCGTTATTATGATACAAAGAAGGTTCCGGTGCGGTATGCATTCGGACATGGGCTGTCTTACACGGAATTTACTTATGGGGACCTGACTTTGTCATCGGCTCAAATGACGGGTGAGGATATACTGACAGTCTCTCTCAAGGTGAAAAATTCAGGAAAGACAGAAGGAAAAGAAGTCGTACAGTTGTACGTGGCTGACCTGTGCGGCATATCGGAGAGACCGGTCAAGGAATTGAAAGGATTTGCCAAAGTTCATCTCCTGCCGGGAGAGGAGAAAACGGTGTCGATGGAAATTTCGGCGAGGAATCTATCCTATTATGAAGAACGTCTTGGGGACTGGTATGCGCCATCCGGAACATATCGGATCCTGATCGGCCATGCTTCTGATGACATCCGCTTACATGCTGATGTTGTGTTTGAAATAAAGAAAAAATTGCCCCTTCGCGTAGATTTCACAACAACGTTCGGAGAATTATTGGATCATACGAAAACCGCTCCCGTTATTACGGAACTGCTGGCGCCTTTGGCAGCAGCGGCCGCATCAGCAGAAGGGATGAGTGACGAATACAAGAAGCTGGGAGAGCAAGTTATCCGGGAAATGCCGCTGAAATCTCTGCTGGGGCAGATGCCGGGAGAGCAGGTGGAACAGCTGATCGGGCAGCTGAATTGTTTACTTGCACAATAGGATAATTGAGGATGAGGTAGCGGTAAATGGTATTCGTAATATGGCAGAAGAGATTGTGTTGAAAGAATTGATTTACAGGTAAACAAAGAGCTGAAATCTTAAGCTTGGTAGGTAAAATGATGAAATTCCGTAAATGATTTTATGAGGCAAATCCATTATACTCGAATTACAGTGTACACAATGAAAAAAGGAAGGAGCTTAGAAAACGGCAATATGAATCAGATTTACGCAGCAAAAACAAATCATATCACGAATCCGGTGGGATTTTTACTGAATCCGGTGGTTTTTTCGTGGAAGGTCAGAGAATGCAGGGGAAAGAACCAGAGATGTGCCAGAATCCTTGTGGCAAAGGATGAAACCTTCGCGGATGTTCTTTGGGACACCGGGGAGGCAAAGCTCGACAGTCTGGCTGTAAAAGCGGAGATGAATCTGGAGCCTTGTACCAGATATTACTGGAAGGTAATCGTTACTACGGACGCAGACGAAGTGCTGGAGTCCGACGTACAGTTCTTTGAGACGGCAAAGAGGGACGAGCCGTGGGTGGGAAAATGGATTACCTGCGACAGCAGGATGGAACGCCATCCCATTTTCTCAAAGCGAATCATTCCCCGTGGAAAGGTAAAAAAAGCCCGTCTCTATCTCTGCGGACTGGGGCTTTATGAGGCATATTTTACGGATGGAGAGAAAACCGAAACAGATATTTTAAAATCCGCGAAAATTGGGGAAGAATATCTGACCCCGTACTGCAATAACTACAATCAGTGGTTACAGTATCAGACGTATGATGTGACCGCGCAGATGCAGCGCGAAGGTGTGTTGTCCGTTCTTTTGGGGAATGGGTGGTACAAAGGGAGGTTCGGGCTCAATCAGACAGAACAGAAAGGATTTTACGGCGACGAGTGGAAACTGCTGGTAGAGGTGCATCTGGAATATGAGGATGGCACACAAGAGATAATCGGCACGGATGACACATGGGAAGTGACAAGGAGCAATCTGTTTTTTTCCAATATATATGACGGGGAGAAACGGGATGATACCTTGGAACCTGTCGAACCTGTCAGCGCGCAGCTTGCGGAGGCGCCGCAGGGGCGACTGACGGAGCGGCTGTCCCTTCCGGTGACTGTGCATGAACAGTTTACACCGAAGGAACTGATTCACACCCCGAAGGATGAATGGGTGTTTGACTTAGGGCAGGAGATTACCGGGATTTTCAAACTTCATGTCCATGAGCCGAAAGGAAAAGAAATCAGAATCCAGACAGGCGAAATCCTGCAGGACGGATGTTTTTATAACGAAAACTTAAGAACCGCTTTGTCGGAATATGTGTATATCTCTGACGGGGAAGAAAAAGACATTGTTCCGCATTTTACATTTTACGGATACCGGTATGTAAAAATCAGCGGGGTAACCAATGTCTCCTGTGAAGATTTTACGGGAATGGCACTCTACAGTGATTACGAAGGTACCGGTAGTATACAGACAGGAAATGAACTGGTAAATCAGTTGATTTCCAATGTGGAATGGGGCATGAAGGATAATTTCTTAGATGTGCCGACAGACTGTCCGCAGAGAGATGAGCGCATGGGATGGACAGGCGACACACAGGTGTTTTCGGGTACGGCATGTTATCTGGCGGATACCTATGCATTTTACAGAAAATATCTGTACGATTTGTATAAGGAACAGCTGATTGCCGGAGGGATGGTTCCGGAGGTGGTGCCGACCTTCGGTCCGTCGAAATGTTCCTGTGCATGGGGCGATGCGGCCTGTATCGTTCCGTGGAATGTCTATCTGTTCAGCGGGGATGCTGCCATATTGGAACAGCAGTTTGACAGTATGAAGGCTTGGGTGGACTATATCCGTAAGGTGGACGGAGAGCACCACGGATGGAGACATTCCTTCCATTACGGAGACTGGCTGGCGCTTGACCGGGTGGGAGCCGCGGCGGGAAATGTATACGGAGCGACCGATGAAGGCTATATTGCGGATATTTATTATGCGGCAAGCGCGGAGCTTACAGCGAAGGCAGCGGCGGTTCTCGGGCGAAAGGAAGAGGAAAAACAATATCGGGAAATCGCCGAAAAACAATGGCGTGTGGTAAAAGAAGAATATTTTACCCCGACCGGAAGATGCGCGGAAAAGACACAGACGGGTCTTCTGCTGGCTCTGAAATATCATTTGTCAGAGGACGAAGAGCTGACCAGAGAGATGTTAAAGAAACTTTTCCGCGAGAGCAGAAACAAATTGAATACCGGATTTGTGGGAACCTCTCTTTTGTGCAATGTGTTGACCGATAACGGAATGACGGATACCGCCTACCGCCTGCTTTTGAACGAGGAGTATCCGGGGTGGCTGCACGAAGTGAAACTGGGAGCCACCACAGTCTGGGAACGATGGAATTCACTGGATGAAGACGGTAAGATATCCAGTACCGGAATGAACAGTCTCAACCATTATTCTTACGGGGCGATTCTGGAATGGATGTTCCGCCATGTGGGAGGAATCCATCTTTTGGAAGAATCTCCGGGAGGAAGAAGGATTGCAATTTGTCCGAATGTCCATTATGATTTGAGAAGGGCAGAGGCAGTGTATGATTCGGCCGTCGGACAGTATGCATGCAGCTGGGAAATTATGGAGGATAACAGGATTAGAATCAAAATTACGATTCCGTTTGGCGGAGAAGGCGAGGTGCGATTGCCGCATGCTCCGGAGATTCTGTTTGAAGATAAGACAAATCCACTATTCGCAACAGTGGTGAACGGTATTTGTTATATCACTGCAGGAAACTATGAAGTCGTATATGAGGCAACTGAGAAGTTAAAGAAAATATACAGCGTGGAGTCAAAGCTGGAAGATTTGCTGAACCATCCGCAGATACGGGCATTTTTGTCGACGATGACCGAGGTGGATATGATACCGGATGCGGTCTATGGACTGTCGTTTCGACAGGTGGCGGAGATGTTTTCCGGACCGATGGATGAAGGGCAGACAGAGATGTTGAATACAGCATTATCACAATATTAACGAGGAGAGAACAAATGAGTGAGAAGAGTAAAAAACAAAAGGTTAGTATCGTGGAAAAAATGGGCTTATTTATGGTATGTGCGGGAAATATTCCACTGATGGGATTATTGTCAGGATTCTTTATGATTTACTATACGAATGTGGTTGGTCTGGAACCGGCAGCACTGGCGACCCTGTTTTTAATATCCAAGGTGGTGGATGGAATCAGCGACCCGATTATGGGATATTTTCTGGACAAATTTCCGGTAACAAAAATGGGAAAATTTCGCCCTATGATTATTCTGGGAACAATCATCTGTGTTATAAATTATATTTTACTGTGGTTTGGCGCAGTCTGGATTCCGGTCGGAAAATATGTGATTGTGTATGTGACGTATCTGCTGCTGGGCTGGACGTTTGATATTATGGATATCTCCAAGAACAGTTTGCTCCCGGTCATGAGCGCGGATGACAAGGAGAGAAACAGTTTGTCACTTTTCAACGCGTTGGGAACAATGATAGGTAGCGCGGTACTGGCTGTGGCAGCACCGATTCTTGTGGCGGAAGGAACGTTACAGAACTATTACGTGTTAATTTTCGGTTCCATGGCCATGGTGTTGGTTTTATCTATTGCAGGGGCTCTTTGTGTAAAGGAAAGAGTAGCTTTTGAAGGAAAAAAAGAAGAAAGTTATACATTCAGGGAATTGTTACAGTTTTTGCGGTATAAACCTGTCTGGGCACTGTTTTTAGTGGCACTGGTAGTCGGGGTGGGCAGTAATATAGCAGGAGGAGCCGGCGCTTATTTTTACACATATATATTGGGTGATATGACGCTTATGTCAGGGGTGTCACTTGTTTCAATGATAACTGCTCTGGTGGGAATTTTCCTTGGACCAATTCTGGCAAACCGGTTTGGAAAGAAACAGATTTTTGTAATGGCAATCGTCGTATCCATCCTGTTTTCCGCACTGCGTTTGATTGATGTGAGATCTATGCTTTTGATCTATATTAGTACAGTGGCAGGAGGTGTGGCAGGCGGATGTATAGCACCGCTGACAACCAGTATACAGGCAGATAATACTACTTACGTGCAGTATAAAACCGGAAAACGTGCAGAAGCGGCGATCGCATCGCTTACATCTTTTATTACAAAAGTGGCGCAGGGACTCGGAGGAGCGATTCCGGGGTATGTATTGGCAGCTACAGGTTTTGTTACCGGCTCGGTTGCCCAGCCGGAGAGTATCAATACAGGAATTATCCTCTGCGTACTGATACTTCCGACTATCCTGACTGCCGCAGGGGCGATTCTTTTTGGTACACAGTATACGTTGGATAAAAAAGCAGTAGAGGAAATGCACACGGCAATCGCAGCGCGCAGCAATAAGTAACATATTGAAGGAGAATGCGATGGAACTGTCAAGATTAAAAGTAAACAACCACAGCGACGGATAACACCGGTGATACCGCCACCGCCACATCCTCCTTTGAAACAGGTTTTATGAAAAGGGAGTGGAGTGCGCAGTGTTGTTTGAAACGAGAATTGAGTATGAAGACGGCACATTTGAGACAGTTCTCTCTGACGATAAGTTGAAAGTTGCCGATGGTACAGTATGGTGAACCTGTGCGGCCGGTGAAAGAAGTGGAGGCGGTCGGTATGGAGGTAAGCCCAAAGGGAGAGACCATTATCGATTTCGGTCAGAATCTGGCAGGTGTACTGCGGGTAAAGGTGGATTTGCCCGCAGGAACAAAGTTGATACTAGATCACTTTGAGACCAAGGATTCTCAGGGGAATTATTTTAATAATATAGCTGGTGCTGACATGACAGGTCATACACAGACGGATGTATATATATCTAACGGGAAACCCGCAGAGTACAGACCGCATTTTACATATCATGGTTTCCGCTATGTGAGAGTGATATGTGATGCTCCGGTAAAGCCGGAAGATTTTACGGCAGTGGCGCACGCAGGACAATTTTGGGCAAGAGATAAGGAGGAAAAGAACATATGAAAATTCTGGCAATGATAATGCTCGTGCTGCTCATTTTAGCAGTCGGCTTTGTGGGGTATGTTTATAAGAAAAATGCGATGTTTCTGCCGGCACTGTTTGGCATCGGCGGTTTTCCGAATATAAAAAAGAAAGATTATTATCAGGCAGACGGAACATTCCGGAAAGCGGAAAAAGATGATAAAATGGCATTTTTTATGCAGCATCCGGTGTTTGGCGGCTATAAGCATATGTTTTTTAATGTTGAGGATAACGTGTTAAAAGCGATTGCCCCGGCAAAATATGCAGATTTTCTAAAAGCGCAGGGCAGAAGTGATCAGATGGAAAATGCACTGGAGGCTTTTAATTACCTGACCCGGCTTGTGGAAAGTGGAGAGGCGCAGTTGATTTCCGATATTAACTCGAAAGAAATGATAGAACAGAATCCATATCAGTCTCATTTGACCGGAATGTTTTACAAAGGAAAGCAAGGAAAACCGTTGGCGGTGGTCGTTCCCGGAGGTGGATTTATCAGTAATGTGACGGACTGCGAGGGATATCCCGTGGCAATGAAATTACACAAGTTGGGGTACTCCGTATTGGTAATCAGTTACCCGATTGGCAAACAGCTGGGAGAAACGGAACATGAAAAACAGGGGCAGGCAGCGGTCAGGGAGCTGGTGCAGGTAATCCGTTATCTGAAGGAGCATGAGCAGGAACTGTCTGTGGATATGGATGACTATGCGATATTCGGTTTCTCGGCAGGCGGCATGATGACTACGGCATATTCCTTCGCAAATTACGAGGACTGCTGTCACAAAGTAAAACTGCCGAGACCGAAAGTGATTTTCCCGATGTATGGTCTGGACTGGAATGTGAAAGCGCTTGAGCAGGATAAGGGACTGGCGGTATTTTCCATCGCAGGGCGCGAGGATGAATACGGATTCGGAAATGTAGAGAAGAGACTTCCGCAATTGAAATCCGTGTTGGGTGAGGACAATGTGTCTGTACGGATTTACGATAATCTCGGACATGGATTTGGTATTGGTTCCAATACCATAGTACCTCATTGGTTTGAAGAGGCAGTGGAATTCTGGGAGGCACATCGGAAATAATTTTTTCAAGAACAGGAAGAGTGAATTTTGAGAGGTCAAGTGTTTTATAAAATTATAAAACATCTGACCTTTTTTAAAGATGTTGGGGTCAAAAGCCCCCAACTATGATGCCTACGGATTGTTCCGTGCTTTGCACTCCCACAATCCTCCCAATTATTCGCAGAGTAGTCTCGGAAACTCAATAAATAATTGATATAATTCAGAGAGTATTCCAGCAAATCAGTAATACAGTGGTTTGCGAGCGGAGGAGATGATGTTTAGAAGAGCTGCAGTAAAAAAAGACATGGTAAGCAGCCATCTTGAATGAGAGCTGAAACAAACGCTATTGGGGAAAGAGTCCGCTTATATGTTGGATAGTTATCCATGGCAGAATCAAGGCACATATTTGATATGTGCAGGTCGGGCATGTGTTTTTCAAATTCATGGAAAGCTACCAGAAAACTGACAGAATCATGTCTTTTGGCACTGGTAAACCGCAAAAGGAGTGGAATATCAACGTGTAGTGAATGGCGCACAATTCACGAGAAATGACAATAGTTTTTTGGAAATTTGCTGAAAAAATTTAAAATCCCTCTCTGAAAATGGGAGGAAACGAAAAAAGTAACAAGTACAAAAAGAGCGGAGATTCGGGTTTTATGGAGTTTCCGAGACCGTTCTGAAATAGATAAGGAGGAAAAAAACATGGGTAAGTACAAAGGGCTGTTCTGGCCGGCAATCTTAGGCGTCAAGCATATGCCGAAGGTAAAGGAATCGGAGTTTTACAATGTCGCGGGAGGGTTCCGCAGGGCTACGATCAATGACAAGATTGCGTTCTTCCTGCAGCATCCCGTATGGGAGGGCAGGCCGGAGCTTTTTATGAAGACCGGGTCGCCAAAGGAAATATATGCCATGTCAGGCATGAGCGTCCATGGTTTGTGCAATCTTATCGGGCAGCCCGCACAGGCGCAGAGCATCGTGGATGGTTTCAACTATGTCGTGGAGCAGAAAGGGCTGAAAAAGGTGCATTTCATCAGCGGGCTTTATGCGGAGGATGAGGTAAGGCGTGATCCCGACAAGGGAAAGGTACAGGGGATCCTGTTCCAGGGGGAGCCAGGGAAGCCCGTGGCTGTGCTGATTGCGGGCGGCGGGTTTGACGGCGTAGCCTCTTATTTGGAGAGCATCCCGGCAGCCATGGAGCTGCACAGGAGGGGATACAGTGCGTTTGTGCTGGTCTACCGTGTGAATGTGGAGCTGCATGAACCGAACCGCAGGCCAAGGGCGGGGAGGCATCCAAGGATGTGCTGCCGGCGGTAAGGTATCTGATAGGGCATCAGGCAGAGTACGGCTATACGATGGACGGCTTTGGTATGTTCGGGTTCTCCGCTGGAGGCCTGATGACGACAGCCTACGCATTTTCTGATTATAAGGACTGCTGCCATAAACATAATCTGCCAAGGCCCGCCGCCATCTTCCCCATCTATGGCCTGCACTGGGAGCTTAAGGTTCACGAGGAGGACAAGGGGCTTGCTATATTTTCCAGGGTCGGGCGGGATGACCCTACCGGTTTTGCGGCCGTGGAGAAGATCATCCCGGACATCAGGAAAGCGCTGGGGCAGGAAAATGTCGATATCGTCATGTATGATAAGCTGGGTCATGGCTTTGGCCTGGGGATAGATACTGCGGCAGAGGGCTGGCTGCGGGATGCAGTCGCATTCTGGGAGGAGCATCGGAAATGTTGATTTGCTCTTCACGGATTTCAACTGTTGTTTGTGCCGCGGTGCGGCATGTCCGAAAGCGTGGGAGAACAGGAGAAATGACAGTATGGGACAGGTAAAAAACAATGATTCTTTTTTGGGCAAGGCTGAAAAATTAAAGCCTGTGCTGAAGCACAGGATGCTCCGGCCGGTGGGCGTTGTGTCCTTTGAGCGGAAAAAGGCGGACAGCGGGGCGGATTTCTGGAATACGGTGGGAATTGAGCGGTTGGGGATCCTCTCCGTTATGTTATCGGACGAGCCTCTCGCATATCGTGGGATTGTCATCCCACTTTTAGGCTCATATTGGGGCGGGTCCCAAGGCCTTTCATCCACTTATGAGCAAGCTCATGTGGATTTAGACCTTTTGACCTTGGCATCATGACATTACCTGATTTGGGGCTCCCTTTGCGCCATGCCTGCAGTCAGTCCGGAAAGAAAAAGTGGCAATGCCTGTTTCAGACTGTTTTCCACTGCATCTACAATCTGTTTCACAAAAAGTTCTTCCCGTTCTCTTGTTTCCAGATAAGGATCAGCCCGTGTGCGGTAGTAGCGGTCAAAATAATCTACCAGTGCAAGAGAGATTACCTGACTGTAAGATTTAAAATCCTGCCTGTCCATTGTCTGTAAATATTCCCAGGCTCTCCGCTGCTGTTCTTTGTCCAGATTAAAACGCAGGTTTGTGTTGCGGATATTGTTCTGCATGGTTTATCCCCTCCTTTTCAGGCTCATATAAGCAAGAGATTCGTAACCTTTAGCGGTGGCGCAGATGTCATCAATGATGGTGACTCGTGATTTGTCATACGTTCCGAAGTTACGGAACAGGCATCCACCGCCGCCAACCACATACAGGCGCATCAGGTCAGGATTGTATTCATATTTGCGGAGCGTGGAAAAAAGTTCTGCCACATACTGTCTGGCAATAGAACTGATACAATCCAGATATGGTGCTGAAATGTCAGCTGTTCCAAACCGCAGAATCTGTTCTACTGTGGATTCTTCAATTTTCACTCCGAATTTGTCCAGAACAGCGTTCTTTGCAGCAATCATGCATTGGTTTACACCAAGTTTTTCTGTCCAGCATCGGCTCTCCTGCGCTTTCTTATTGTTGATATACAGAATGTTCATGGTTCCGTTTCCGATATCTGCAAGGAGATTGGTTCCCTTGAAATCTCCAAGTTGGTTTACGATAGCCGGATACCCCTGTGGGTAAAGGCTGCATCCCACAAAGTGGAGATGATACTCTTTGCTGTTAAAAAGGTAACGGACTTCTGGATTCTGGAGCAGATAGGAACGAAAAGCTTCTCTTTGAGTTCAGATCCATGTCAGAGGGAGTCCGGCAGCCAGATGAACATCTGCTTCACGGATGGAAAAGACATTCAGTTCCCTTGCAATAGCCATTAGCGTCAGAAGATAATATTCTTCGTCCATAGCTTTATCCGGGATAAATTCTTTGTGTCCTTCGCCAATCCGGTAGTAAATGCCGTTATATTCCAGAATATTCCCGGTGAAGATTGGTTCGGTTTCATAGGCTTTGATGCCGGTTGGTGTGACGATGTTTGCTGTTTTCATATTGCCGTAGCCATGATCTACAGCAATGATTTTTGTGTTTCTGAGTTCTCGCATAAAAAATACCTCCGTTTTCGTATTGATTGATTCAGCAGGTCGTACCGGTGTGGTACTGCTCTGCTGTGAGATAAGCATACGAAGATCGGAGGAAAAAGGCATTGAGGGGAAATTGAGCAGGAATTGAGAAAAAAGATATATTGTGCTTACGTTCTTCATGTACTCTTGTTGTGATTTCATTGTTTTTTATCGTATAATATGGATACTGGAGGTGGTTTGGATGAAATACAAGATTTTAGTTGTCGATGATGATAAAGAATTGGTGAAAATGCTTTGTAGTTATTTTAATATGAAACAATATGAAACCATTACGGCTACAGATGGAATGGAAGCATTAAATAAAATAAAAATGAAACCGGATATTATTTTGTTGGATATCAATATGCCACGCATGGATGGGATTGAAGTATGTCGTCTGATACGCAGTAAAGTGTTATGTCCAATTTTATTTCTAACAGCAAGAGTTGACGAAGATGATAAAATTAATGGGTTGCTTTCAGGTGGGGATGATTATATTACGAAACCATTTAGTCTTCGGGAGTTGGAAGCGAGGATTGTTACAAACATAAAGAGAGAAGAAAGGCATCAACAAAAAACGGAATACCGTTTCATGGATGAAATGCTGATTGATTATTCTGAAAAAATAGTAGCTATAGCTGGACACAGGATGGAGTTCACAAAAATTGAATATCAGATTATTGAATTCTTATCCATGCATCCAGGGCAGGTGTTTGATAAAGAACGTATATATGCACAAGTCTGTGGATATGATGCGGAAGGGGACAGTAGAACGATAACGGAATTAGTACGGCGTATAAGGAAAAAAATAGCGGATTATTCAGAAAAAGAATACATAGAAACTGTATGGGGGATTGGATACCGATGGAAAAAATAAGAAACTTGTCACTGAAAAAAACAATTCTGCTTTATTTTGTGATCAGCTTAACGGCAGCATTTCTGTTATCTGGATTTACAGTTCATTTTGCAAGAAATATGCAGAATAAAATATGGGAAAAATATATTGATTATGCAGATTATACGGACGTGTTTCAGCAATATGGAAAGAAATACGAGATTGAGACATCAAGACCTAATCAATCACAGATGAATCGTTTGGACCATCATCTTTCGGAAATGTGTGACTTTATGGAAACATATTCGGTACTGATTTTTTCGATTGTTGGGAGTGTTGTTGCGGTATTCTTTTTTTATAAAAATAAGTTAAAGACACCTCTACAGGAACTAAAAGATGCCTCACAAATGATTGCAGATAATGAACTGGATTTTCATGTGTCCTATGAAAATAAAGATGAGATGGGAACTTTGTGTAAAGAATTTGAAATGATGCGAAGTGATTTATCAGATAACAACAGAAAGATGTGGCGAATGATTGATGACGAGAAGGCTTTGCGGAATGCAATTGCACATGATATACGTTCTCCACTTTCCATATTGCGTGGGTATCAGGAAATGCTCTTAGAGTTTGTTTCTGCTGAGAGTATAAAAACAGAGGATGTTATTGATATCTTACAAACAGGCATGTATCAGATTGACCGTATAGAGCATTTCACGGAAAACATGAGAAAAATGTCCCATTTAGAACAGAGGGAACTGCAATGCTCAGAGATAGAATTATCGGAACTGGCAAAAAAGATTGAGGCAGAAGCTGCCATGCTGTCCAAGAAGGAAAGTAAATTATGTAAGGTAGAAAGAGTGCAGGAACAAAACATTGTGAAAGTGGATGAGGAACTTGTCATGGAAGTGACAGACAACTTACTGGAAAATGCGGTTCGATATGCACAAAAAAGTATTGCTTTGCAGATAAAGAAAAAGGATGGTTTTCTTATAATTTCTGTTGAAGATGATGGAATAGGATTTGTGGATACTGAGGAAAAAGTAACAGAACCATTTTATCATAAGAATCCACAAGATGATTTAAAGCATTTTGGCCTTGGTATGTATATTTCTCGTATTTTCTGTGAAAAGCATGGAGGAAATTTGAAAATATATAATGCCAGACAAGGCGGTGCTCATGTAGAAGCTCTTTTCAAAGCTGAATAAAAATACTTTATAAGGCTGAAATCACAAATAAAGTGGTTTTAGTCTTTTTTGTTGTGAATTTATTGAGAATTGATTTGTATGATGTTGTTAAAGAAATAAAGAAAGGAAGAGATACAATGAAAACAATCATAAAAAGAAGTATACTTGATTATTTAAAGAACCCTGTTTTGTGGATTGGCTTGATTATTATAGTTGCCAGTATGTATCAATGTCTGTCATCGTATTTGCAAATTCATTATATCAAACAGAATGAACAGGTCACACAAAATGATGTAGAATTGGAAGATGCCGATGTCATGGATGGGTACATTCCCACATCTGATGATAAAGAAAGAAGAAGGGAGTGGGAAGATACGATCAAAGAGACGTTAATGGACACCTCCCAAAATGGTTTTGGATTTAGCAGGCAGGAAGCGGATCATGTAATGAAAGAAATTCAGAATATGGATGTAAAGACTGCTTCTGAGTTCCTGGAATCCCAATATGGCTATTATAACGCAATATATGCTTATGAGGACCTTGAAATTCATAAGGGGACAGCAGAAGAAATCAATCATTATATCGAGCGGAAATTATCCGAACATTCTTTTTCCTGGTACTTTGCCAAAAAATTTACGGATTTTGCAGGATTGCATATGGCCTTTTTTGCAACAGTCTTGCTATCATTTTTATTTATTCAGGATACACGAAAAAGTACCTATGAATTATTACATACAAAGCCTGTTACGGCAATCCAATATATATGTGGGAAAGTAATAAGCGGATTCATTAGTATGCTGGGAGTATTAGTGATTTTGAATGTTATATTCTTTATGCTGTGTTTGAAAACGTCTTTAGAATCGGGATTTCCGGTAACACCAATTGATTTTTGCGTGAATTCTCTGATCTATATTGTGCCGAATCTTTTGATGATATGTTGTGTCTATACAATTACAGCATTAATATTTAAAAATCCGCTTCCGGCAGCACCAGTTTTGTTTTTACACATTATATATTCAAATATGCTGACCGAGAAGAATGATATTTATTATATGAGACCGTTCTCTATTATGGTGCGATTTCCTGGCAGGTTTTTTGAAACACATGCAGCCAAAATGTCAAATATAAATCAGATTATGCTTGTGATCGCATCTGTTATATTAGTATGTATTTCTGTTACAATCTGGAAAAGGAGGAGGGTTCATTGAAAACGGAACTCAAAAACTGCCTGTCGTTATATAAGATTTTTTATTCATGTGCATTTATACTGATATTGTGTGTTATTCATCCGATTATATACTATGAAGAAATCGGTTCAGCAATTCAGTCTCCAATAGCATTTTTAACAATTATTTTTTGTAGTGACACATATTTGATGGAAGTAAAAAGTAAGCGTGCCGATGTATTTCATTTGTATGATCAAAAAAAGCAGTTAAAAGTAATATCGCAGAGAGTGGGCGTTCAAATATTATATTTATTAATACTTTCTTGTGTTGGATATGTTTTGTTTTTCTGGCAAAAACCGGGCGGTGTAAACGAAGGCATTTCGGGTATTCAGATATTTCTTTTATATTTCATTGCAATGTTTGGAACTATCTGGTTTTGGAGTATATGCACTGTGATTTTGTGTACATTGCTTCGAAATATGTGGGCAGGTATTGGATGTTTATTTGGAATTGTCATTGGACTTATATCAAAAGCGGGAAGTTCATTTTTCGGAAATCTGGGATTGTTTTCTTTCAGCTTTTGTGAACCTACTCAATTAATGTCAAAGAGTTGGATTTATGGAACGCTTGTGTCTTTTATAGCGGGGCTGTTTTTATTTGCAGTATTACCAATGGCTTTAAAGAAAAGAGGATAGATTATGAGTATTAGAATAAATGATTTAACAGTTAGATTTAAAAATGGTGTAGTTGCAGTAAATAAGGCATCTCTTGAAATACCCAAGGGAATTTACGGACTTTTGGGTGAGAATGGTGCTGGAAAAACCACTTTGATGAGGGTTCTTACAACCGTTTTAAAACAAACGGAAGGAATGGTTTCCCTTGATGGAATTCTGTATAACGAGGGAAATTATGAGAAAATACAGAAAAAGATTGGTTATCTTCCACAGGAAATCGACTTATATCCGAATCTTACGGTGAAAGAATGTCTTGTATATATGGGGGGACTGTCAGGAGTATCCAGAAATGACCTCGAACAAAGAATTACCTATTATCTGGAAAAGACTTCTCTTACAGAGCATCAGAATAAAAAAATGCGGCAATTATCTGGTGGTATGAAGAGACGTGTCGGACTCATACAGGCACTTCTTAATAATCCGGATTTTTTGATTATTGATGAACCAACAACTGGGTTAGATCCGGAAGAAAGGATTAGGATCCGCAATCTTCTGGTTGATTTTTCAAAGGATAGAACTGTGCTGTTTTCCACTCATGTAGTAGAAGATTTAGCAGCAACCTGTACACAGCTTGCCATTATGAAAAAAGGGAATTTTTTATATTCCGGAAGCGTGAGTGGATTGCTGGAAAATGCAAAGGGCTGTGTTTGGAATTGTACGGTACAAAATGCAGAAGAAGCCCGTTTGTTAGAAGCCAATTATTCTATTTCATCTAAGCAGTATGTAGAAAATGGAATTCATATGAAAATATTAAGCAAAGGAAAGCCAAATGAGAAGTGTGTCCCGGATAATGATATCACTTTGGAAGATGCGTATATTTATTTGACGAATAGTTGAATATAACGGCGGGCAAGTTGCCCGCCGTAAATTGTACTTATTTTGTTAAAAGACCGGATAGAGTTTTTCCAATGGAAAATCCAATCTGTGGATATAACTCCTGAATCTCCAGATATTTTGCTTCAATCATTTCAGGCTCATCAGCCAGATCTTTTCATATATTTTGAAAGCTTTTTTAAAATGTGTTTTGGCGTGTGAAAGATTGGCGGTCATCAGATAAATGGTTGCAAGGGTTTCCTGTACTTTGGCATAATCCAGACATTCATCGGAATGGTATTCCTTGATGATGCCGGATAATTTTTGCAATTCGGAGATTCCTCTTTCGGGTTCCTGCTGTTCTGTCAGGAACATTGCATAATTGGCAATCTGAGGTATGCTGTCATTTATATGAAGCAGGTTAAATTGGTCAAGCAGTGAGATACTTTTTTCCATGTGTTCTCTTGCAAGATCGGGATGACCGTTCATGCGGTAAAGTCCACCGAGATTGACATGAAGGTTGGAAACAAGGCGAGCATTGTCAGCAGTGATATTTTCTATCTGGGCAAGTGCATCCTTTTCCAGTTTTATTGCTTTTTCTGGCTTGATTTCAAGAGTAGCCTGAAAATCCAGTAACAATGCCCGGTCAGAATCGGTGCCAATGTCTTTAGGCTTCAAAAATTTTTTAATTCCTGAATGATTTCTTTCATACCTTTCTGGTAATTATAATTATCCATATATGGAAAAACATTTTCCAGAAAAAGTAGATATTTTGGTATATCATCTTTTTCAATCAATTCTATGATGTTTCCTGCTGTCTGAAACAGCTTCTTGTAATAATCGACTTCAATTTCATGCATTAAACATATTTTCTGTAAAGAATCCAGTAATATGTGACAGCTACTTACAGATGGTTTTGTCTCTGAAAGGGCAATTTCCTTAATCATAGGATGCAGGGAGATTGTGTGACGTGTAGTTGTCTGCACAAAACCAGTTTCAATCAAGTCGTTAATTTCATTTAAGGTAGGCAGTTCCAGCCATTTGACGAATATGCGGGCAGAAATACCAGTGTAAGGAAGAAAACACAAATTGCACATGATATCCTGCTGTTTTCGGGATAAAGCATATAGTGAAAATAGAGTATGGATATGACTATAATAAGTGGCTTTACTGCTTTGACCATCCTTGATTATCTTAATTTTATCTTCATTATCGAGAGATGCTCTTTCTTCCTGAAGTTTTGCTAATAACTGACCTGGAGTTGAAATTCCATTTTCCAAAAGTTTTGCAGCCAGTTCTACAGCAAAAGTATGATAGTGTACGGTCTCTATGATTTTTTCGACGGTCGAACGATACTTGTCTGCTTCTGAATGAAAAGTCTAATCCCCCAGCTATGCTGGGGAGAATAGAGTAGTCGGAAGTGGTGAGGATAACAAAATAAAGCCTCCTGTGATAGAATGAGAATGGTGTCGCAAG